>NZ_JBHUSC010000004.1:0-332155 GCF_042673805.1 Streptomyces sp. NPDC057010
CCGGCGGGTACGGCCTGCACCGCATGAAGGGAGGCGACACCCGCGCCCGGATGCTCCAGGCCGCCGCCCCCCACACCCAGACCCCGGCCCCCGCCCCCGCCGAACAGGCACACTGAGCAGGGGATCCGGTGCGCACATCGTGCGGCGACGCCCATATCGCGGGGCGCCGCTGCACGAATGCGCTCGTCAAGGGCCCTTTCGGCGGTGGATCATGATCAACTTGGGGTGCCAACGGCCGCCAGGGAAAGGGACCGTGCTGTGGATGCACGCTTGAAGACCGCCGAAGATCACGTCCGTCCGCACGTACAAGGGGTGGAGAGATGAGCGAGCAAGCCGCCGACCCGGCGACCGATAGTTTCATCGCCCACCGCAACCTGCTCTTCACCGTCGCCTACGAGATACTCGGCTCGGCGGCCGACGCCGAGGACGTCCTCCAGGAGACCTGGCTGCGATGGGTCGAGATCGACCTGGAGCAGGTGCGCGACCACCGTGCCTACCTTGTCCGGATCACGACCCGTCAGTCGCTCAACCGGCTGCGCACGCTGAGCCGTCGCAAGGAGTCGTACGTCGGCCCCTGGCTGCCCGAGCCGCTGCTCACCGCGCCGGACGTGGCCGAGGACGTCGAGCTCTCCGAGAGCCTGTCGACGGCGATGATGCTCGTCCTCGAGACGCTGTCGCCGACCGAGCGCGCCGTGTTCGTGCTGCGCGAGGTCTTCGACGTCGGCTACGACGAGATCGCGGCCTCCGTCGACAAGAGCCCGGCGGCCGTCCGCCAGATCGCACACCGCGCCCGCCGGCACGTCGATGCCCGCCGCCCCCGCCAGACGGCCTCCGCCCGTGCGACCCGGGCGGCGCTGGAGTCGCTCCAGCGCGCGCTCGAAACCGGCGACCTCCAGGGCCTCCTCAACGTGCTCGCCCCCGACGTCGTCTACATGGGCGACGGCGGCGGCATCAAGCAGGCAGCGCTGCGGCCGATCGTCGGCGCCGACAAGGTGGCCCGCCTCATCGTCGGCGGAACCGGCAGGTCCCCTCACACGATCGCCGTCGGCCTCACCGTGGTCAACGGCAACCCGGCCCTCCTCGTCCACGTGGACGGAGAGGTCGACGGCATCATCTCGATCCGTCTCGAGGACACCGGCATCACCGGCCTCTACTTCGTCCGCAACCCGGAGAAGCTGTCCGGCATCGAAGCCGAGGTCCCGCTCGCCCTGCGATGACCTCCCGCCCCCGGCCCCCAGGCCCGTCCGAGCCGGGGGCCGTCAGGACGGGAGGCGCCGCGGAACCCGCTCAGGCGCCGGTTCCCGTACGGGCGCCGTACTTTCCGCCGCGGGACGCCATCTCCTTGATCACGGCCGCGGCGCGCCCGGTGCGGGGAGGGCGGCGAGCGCCACGCGCGCCCGCTCGGCGCCCTCCCAGGTGCCCACCGGCACGTGCCGTCTTCGAGGACGACGTACCCGTCCCCGATCCGGTCGACGGTGCCGACCAGCGAAGTGATCCCTTCGCGCAGCATCGACGCGACGGGCGTCACCACGGCCGCCGTCCCCGCGATCTGCTGGTGCAGCCGTACGCGCTCCACGAAGTCGCGCCGCGAACATGCCCGCGTAACCGGCGCCCACCACTACCACCTTCATGTCGGCCTCCCGCCTTGGTGACTGGTCGGACGTGTCGCGCGTCACACGGGGTGCGGTGTCACAGAACCGCGGGACGCGGTGTCTTGGGGGTGACACAGCCGAAAGCGAAGAAAGCAGGAGACACAGGCATGAGCGACGACGACGGCCGCCGGCCCGACCCCGCCACCGAGGCGTTCGTCGCCCACCGCAAGCTGCTCTTCACCATTGCCTACGAGATGCTCGGGTCGGCGGTGGACGCGGAGGACGTCCTCCAGGAGACCTGGCTGCGCTGGACGGGCGCCGATCTCGACTCGGTGCGCGAGCAGCGCGCGTACCTGGTCCGGATCACCACCCGGCAGGCCCTCGGCCGGCTGCGCACGCTCGGCCGGCGCAAGGAGTCGTACGTGGGCCCCTGGCTGCCCGAGCCGCTGCTCACCGCGCCGGACGTGGCCGAGGACGTCGAGCTGGCCGAGAGCATCTCGATGGCGATGATGCTGGTCCTCGAGACGCTCGCACCGACCGAACGGGCGGTGTTCGTGCTGCGCGAGGTGTTCGACCTCGGGTACGAGGAGATCGCGGAGGCCGTCGACAAGACCCCGGCCGCGGTCCGCCAGATCGCCCACCGCGCACGGGCGCACGTCGCCGCGCGCCGACCACGCGGTGCCGTTTCCAGGGGCGAGGCCCGGGCCGCGCTCGGGGCCTTCCAGCGGGCGGTCGAGACGGGAGACCTGCAGGGCCTGCTCGACCTCCTCGCGCCCGACGTGGTCGCCCTCAGCGACGGCGGAGACATCAAGCAGGCCGTGCCGCGGCCCATCGTCGGAGCCGAGAAGGTGGGCCGCATGCTGGCCGCCGGCGTGGCGGTGTGGGGACCCGTCGCGACGGTGGAGCCGGCCCAGATCAACGGGCATCCGGCTCTGGTCGTGCGGATCGACGGGGAGATCGACCTGGTCGTGGCCCTGCGGATCGACGAGGGCGCCATCACCGGCATCTACTCCGTGCGCAACCCCGAGAAGCTGACGCGCATGGAGCGGGAAACCGCTGTGAGCCGCTGATCCCGGGCGGCGCGTGCCCGACGGGTGTCCGCGTGCCCGTCGGGTCAGGCCTGCGCGAGGCGGGGGATGAGCAGTTCGGCGTTGCCGCGGTTGACGGCGTGCAGTTGTCCGTCCTGCCAGTGCGGGTAGTCGTCCAGGCCGGTGTCGAAGCCCGTACCCCACTCCTCGGGGAGCATGGGGAAGTCGCTGCCGTACAGCACGTGTCCGGGCGCGGCGAAGGCGAGCAGAGACGGCAGGGCGGCCGGGCCGGCGGAGATGGCGGTGTCGAAGTAGAACCGCCGGAGCTCGCTCAGCAGGCCCTGCGGGGTGGATCCCGGGTGCAGGTGGGCGGCGACGGCGAACCGCTGCGCGGCGTACGGCAGGAAGCCGCCGGCGTGCGGCAGGATCAGCTTCAGCCGGGGGTACCGGCCCGGAACGCCGTTGACGGCCATGTGCAGGGCGGTACGGGCCGTGTCGTACGGGAAGTCGACCAGCGGGCTGGGCAGGCCCGGAACCATCGTGCCGGGCGGGGCCGTGGGGTGGACGAGGACGACGGCGGCACGGGCGTCCAGTTCGGCCCACAGCGGCTCGAACGCCGGGTCGCCGAGATACCGGCCGTGGGCGTTGGACAGGACCATCACACCGTCGGCGTGCAGGACGTCCAGTGCGTAGGCGGCCTCGATGAGGGCGCCGTCCACGTCGGGCAGGGGCAGGGCGGCGAACTGCCCGAAGCGCTCGGGCCGGTCCTTGACCAGCTCGGCGGTGAACTCGTTCACGCTCCGGGCCGAGTTGCGGGCGCCGACCGGGTCGTCGGGAGCCGCGAGCGGGGCGGCGTACGACAGGACACCGGTGGCGATCGACCGCCGGTCCATCATCGCGAGGGCACTCCGCTCGTCCCATGCGGGCGCCGGCCAGCCGATGGCGGCGGCGCGCTCGCCGATGGCGCGACTTCGGTCCGGCGGGATCACGTGCTGGTGGACGTCGATGCGTGCGGGGGGCGTCATGCCTGACTGGACCTCCTCCGATGCGGCGGACGGGCGGCGGGCGGGGCAGCCCGTTCCATGAGAAGGGACAGCTCGGGCGGCGGGGTCAGGCGGGCCCGGAACACGGGCGCGTCCGTCCGGGAGATCACCTGAACGGCCCGCTGCCTACCGGCCGGCCGTGTCCGTCAGCGCCAGATCGTCTGGACGGAATCGAACTGGACCCAGGTGATCGGGTTTCCCGCGTTGCCGCCGTAGATGGTCACGGACCCGGCGGTGTTGGCCTCGAAGCGGCAGGCGTTGATGCCCTGGCTGTTGTTGCGCGGTGCGGTGGCGCGGACCAGCGCGGTGGGGCGGAGCCCGGCCGGCAGGGTGGCTATCTTCGCGTCGGCGGCGAGGTTGCAGGTCACCGAGCCGCGCGCCTGGAGGAAGACCGTACCGGCGATGGTGATCAGCCGGACCTGCGGCGTCGCTCCCGTCTGGGCGGTGACGGTCGGTTCGAGCAGGAGGTCGGTCCACGGCTGGGCCTCGACACCCCCCGCGGCGGCGGCCGGGGTGGCGGCCACCAGGCTCGTCGTGGCCAGCGTGGCGGGCAGGGCGAGCGCGGCACCGAGGATGCGGCGGCGGTTGTGGGACATGGCTGGGCGGTCTCCTTGACCTAGGCGGAGGGGTTGGCGCACGGGAGGGGAAAGGGGGGAGCGGGCCGAGGGGGACGTCAGCGCCAGACGACGCTGAAGTTGTCCAACTGGGCCCACGTGACGGGGTTCGTGGAGCGACCGCCGTAGAGCCAGAGCTCCCGGACGGAGTTCGCCTCCGCCCGCGCGGTGCACACTCCGCCGCTGTTGTTGCGCGGCACACTGCCCTGGAGGGCCATGCTCGGCGCCAGCGCGTCGGGCAGCGTACCGAGCCGGACGTCCGCGTCGAAGGTCCCCTTCACCCCGCCACTGAGCTGCAGCACCGTCGTCCCCGCGATGCCGATGAGCCGTCCCTGCGGGGCCCGGACGTCGGCGGTCACGCCGCTCGCCAGGGGGATCGGCTGCCAGTCGGCCAGCACCTTCACCCCGTCGACCTCCGGCGCCCCGGACAGCGACAGGATGGTGCAGGTCCGCGGGCCGGGCTCCTCGCCGGCGAACCCGAAGTGCACGTACTGCACCCCGTCCCGCACCGATACGGCCATCCCCTCGGGTTCGCGCAGCTCCAGGCCGGGAGCGGCGCCGGTGAACTGCTGGTCCAGGACGGCGCCGGTGGCCCAGTCCACGGCGGTCAGGTACGCGTTGCCGGGCGGCTTGACCACGTCCGAGTAGCCCTGCCCGGCCAGCATGTACAGCACGCCGCCGAGGGAGGCGTACCCCTGGAAGACGCCCTTCGCGTCCGGCTGGGTGATCCGGGTCAGCGGGGTCCAGTCGCCGGCCCTGGCCTTGTCCAGGTCGTAGGCCTCGAACATGGTGCTGCCGCTCTTGAATCGGACGACCACCCGGTTCGTCGTCGGGTCGACGGTGCAGGTGACGTTGGTGGCACCGGCCACCGGCCGGTACGGGTCGGCGAGCTGCGAGGAACCGGAGTCGACGACCGCGCCGTTGCGGAACTCGAAGTGGGTGACGGCGGTGCCGTAGCCCTCCTTCTCCTCCTCCGGCACGTTGGCGCCCATGGGGATGGACGCCGTCTCCGTCCACAACCGCGAGACCCCGTCGTGGTGTTCGACGCCCATGGACACGCCGTGGCCGAAGCCCCGCAGGTACATGTACCCGGTGATGGCGCCCGCCTGGCTGAGCCGGGTCACGGCCAGGTCGCCCGCGTACGCCCGCTGTCCGCCGGTCTTGGGGCCGGACTCGCCCGGGAGGGTGAGACCGCCCTCGACGACCTGGAGGACGAAGATCTCGCCGGTGACGGGATCAATGCCGAAGGACTGCATCACCGTGGCGTTCTGCAGTCGCCGCCGGTGGAGCAGTTTGCCCACCGGACCCGATATGTCGATCTGTCCCTCGACGCTGATGCTCAACTGCGCCACCCGCCCTGTCCACTTGCCGTCCTGTTCGCGCGCCAGTCTCGCATCCGGAACCCGGCGAGGGGTGCGCCGCCTGTGGACTTCTCCGGGATCTTTGATGGGGCCCGACGGCGACCGGCCGGGTCCAGCCGGTCACGACGCCACTGACGATCCGGAACAGCTGTTGGGGGACGGTGAACACGGCGATGCGGAACCCCGGCATGACGACCTCCCCGACCCGGCGCTCCAGCACCGCCCGTTCGCTGCCCTCCCGGTCCTCCGCCAGGCGGTAGAGCCGTAGACGGCCGGCCGCAGCGTGGTCTGGCCGGCCGGGTCCATGGTCACCAGGCCGCCCACGACGATTTCGGCGTTGGTCTCGTCGGCGAACCTGGCCGTCTTCCGCTCCAGAAGACTCCGGTGGGCGCCCTCCAGCTCGGCGAGCGGGAGCGCCACCTCGCCGGCGTAGCTGCGGACGTCGGTCGCGGTGGGGATCCGGCCCGTCATGTCGTGGGCGAACGTCGCCGCGAGGTCGGCCAGTGCCCGCTTGTCCCGCCGCCCCTCCTGCTGGGCGAATCCGACGACGGCGATGTCGCGCGCTCCGCTCATCCGGGCGAGCGGCGGCGGGGGACGGAAGGCGAAGAGCACGGCGACACTGCCGAGGAACAGCGCTGCGGCTGCGGACCACACGAGGATCCGGGAGCGGAGCGAACGCTGCCGGAACTTCTCCCCCACGAGGGCCCGTACGGCCAGCACGTACCCGGCGAGTGAGGCGAGGATCCCGAGGACGAGCGGCACGGGCGAGAGCGCGGAGCCGAGCTTCTCCACCACGAGCAGCGCACAGGGCACGCACGCCGCAAACACAGCCACACCCGGCCGGGGCTGTCGCCCTCCGGAGAGTCGTCCCGCGAGCGGGCCGGCATGCGCCTCCTCACCCTGGTGGCTCACCGCCGCGACTGCGCGACGACCAGAACAGTAGGACCCGCCGAACGGTGGCAGCGGTCAACGCGTCACGGGTGTGCCCCGCGCCCGTTGGCCGCCGCATCGGTGAGTGCGACTCTTGACAGATGGTCATGTTCATGACTCCAGTGGCTCTGCACCACTCCCACGAGCGGCACCACACCCGAAACACCCGAAGGGGGCGATCAGGGCATGACCGAGCCCGAGAGCGCGGGATACGAGCACGAGCACGACTACGACGTCGTCATCAGCGGATCCGGCCTCGCCGGCAGCGCCGCGGCGATCCTGCTCGCTCGACGCGGTGTCCGCGTCGCACTGCTGGAACGCCGCTCCGACCCCGAGGCGTACAAGGTGCTGTGCACCCACGCCCTCACGGCCAACGCGTACCCGGTGCTCGACGAACTCGGCCTCATCCCCGCCCTCGAGAAGGCGGGAGCCGTCCGCAACGCGGCCCGCTGGTACACCCGCTGGGGGTGGATCGAGCCCAGGGCCGCGCCGGCGGGCCCGGAGCTGCCGTACGGGTACAACATCCGGCGCAGCACCCTCGACCCGTTGATCAGGTCCCGTGCGGGGCAGACCCCCCGCGTCGATCTGCTCCTCGGCCACCAGGTGACCGGGCTGCTCCGGGAAGCCGGGCGAACCGTGGGGGTGCGCGCCTCGACACCCCAGGGCGAGCGCGAGATCCGGGCCCGCCTCGTGATCGGCGCCGACGGCAAGGACTCGGCCGTGGCGAAGTTCGCCGGGGTGCCTGCCCGGCAGTACGAGAACACGCGGTTCGGCTACCTCGCGCACTTCCGCAATCTTCCGTTGCGCGACGGGGTCGCCCACGCCTGGTTCCTCGAACCCGACATGGCGTACGCGTTCCCGAACGACGACGGGGTGACGGTCGTCGCCGTCCTCCCGGACAAGAAGCGGCTGCCCGCCTTCCGGGAAGATCTGGAGGGCAGCTTCCTCGCGTTCGTCCGCGCCCTGCCCGAGGCGCCGTCCGTCGACTCCGCCGAGCGCATCACGAAGTTCATCGGTACGGTCGACTACCCGCTCCACAGCCGCAGGCCGACCGCACCGGGCGTCGCGTTCATCGGCGACGCGGCCCTGACGGGTGACCCCCTGTGGGGAGTGGGCTGCGGCTGGGCCCTGGAGTCCGCGCAATGGCTGGCGGATGCGGTCGCCGCGGCGGCGGCCGGTCGGGGCGACGCCCGCGACCTCGACAGGGCGCTCGCCACCTACGCACGCCGGCACCGGCGCCGGCTGAGCGGTCACCAGTACCTGGCCGCCGACTTCGCCAAGGCCCGCCCGTTCAACCCCGTGGAACGGCTGGTGTTCTCGGCGGCGGCGCGCGACGAGGCGGTGGCGCGGCACATGCACCTGTTCGCATCGCGCCTGATCGGCCCGCTGCGCTTCCTGAACCCGGTGGCGCTGGCCAAGGCCGCGGCCGTCAACATCAGGCACCGCGGGACGACCGTGCCACCCGCGCACCCGTCACGCTCGGGCTCGTGACCGGCTCCGCTCCCACGCCCGGGCGGACGGGTGGTCACACGTGGCCCGTTCGCAAGAGTCGCAGGACGGCGTGCTCGACCTCGCCGTGGGTGGCCGGCCGGCCGAAGAGGCCGTCCTCACCGAGCTTGCCGAGGAAAGGGGCGATGGTCTCCCCGTCCTCCCAGAGCTCGATGACGTGGGGGTCGATGTAGGAGGCTCGGCAGACGGCGGGTGTGTTTCCCAGATAGTCGCTGACCTCGCGCACGGCGCGGGCGACCACCCGGCCGCGCCGGGCACGCGGGGCATCGGCCGTGCTCGCGGAGACGGCGAGGGCGACGGCGGCGAGCACGGTGGCGTACCAGGTCCTGAAGTCCTTCGCCGTCACGTCCTGCCCCGACCCGTCCCGCAGGTAGGAGTTGAGGTCCTCCGCGTGGACCTCGTGCCACGCGCCGTGGCCCCAGTAGGCGAACAGTCTCGGCCCGTCGTCCTTGCGCCGCAGGAGCGCCCGGACCACCGCGTGGGCCTGCTCGTCCACCAGCGCCCGCGTGACGGTCCTGCCGGACTTGGCCGGGAAGTCCAGCCGTATCTCGCCCTTCCTGCAGGCGGCGTGCTCCCGCAGGAGCGTGGTGAGTCCGAAGCTCCCGTTGTCGCGGGCGTAGCGTTCGCCGCCGATCCGCAGGAACCCCATGTCGAGCAGCCGGGTCATGCAGGCCAGGACCCGGGCCCGGGACAGGCCGCGCCCGGCGAGATCCCGCGTCACCTGCTCCCGCAGCCGCGGCAGCGAGCGGGCCACGCGCTGGACGTGCTCGTGCTTGGCGGTGTCCTGCTGTTCCCGGAACGCCGGGTGGTAGAGGTACTGGCGTCGCCCGGCGGCGTCCGTGCCCACCGCCTGGATATGGCCGTTCGGCCACGGGCAGATCCAGACGTCCTGCCAGGCCGGGGGTATCACGAGGGCACGGATCCGCTCCCGGTCCGGCTCGGAGAGACGCCCGCCGGCCGTGTCCAGGTAGCGGAAGCCGCGGCCGTGGCGCGTTCGACGCCAGCCGGCCGCATGGGGATCACTCGTCCGCAGCCGCACGGCGGTCGTCAGTCCGCTTCAGGGTGGGCCTGGGTGCGCAGGGTCCACGCCTGCCCCGAGCAGTCGTAGGGCAGGGGCGGGAAGCGGTGCCCGCGGACATCGGTGCTCTTGCTCCACAGGTGTTCTTTTCCGCAGTCACAGGCGTAGATGCCGCTCTGTGGGACGACCTCGCCCGGTTTCCACTGCTCTGTCTCGTTCATGCCCGGCGCCTACCCATGCACGGGGCGGGACATTCCAGGGCCGGCCGCGGACGCGCCGGTGGGCCCCACCGGCGCGGAGGCGGTGGTCACGGGGGCGGGGGCCGGGCCGGTGCGGCGGGCCGCCAGGGCGATGCGGGCGGCGCCGGACTTGAACAGTGGCTGCTTGGAGGCCGGGTCCCAGCTGGTGGGGGTGAGTTCGTTGGCGGCCCGGTGGTGGCCGCTCCCGTCGGGCGCGTCCCAGTACCCGTAGTGGAACGGCAGGAAGAGGACGCCTTGACGGATGCCGGTGATCCGCGCGCGGGCGCGGACCGTGCCGCGCCGGGTGGACACCTCGGCCAGGTCCCCTTCGCCGATGCCGGCCTCCGCCGCGTCGGCGAGGGACAGTTCGATCCACATGTCGGGCGCCGCGGCACGCAGTTCCGGTACGCGGCCGGTGCGGGTCCGGGTGTGGAACTGGTACAGGGTGCGGCCCGTGGTGAGCCACAGGGGGTAGTCGGCGTCGGGCTGTTCGGGCGGCGGGCTGTAGGCGGCGGTGCGCAGGACCGCCTTGCCGTCGGGGTTCAGGGAGCGGTAGGCGTCCTCGTCGAGCGGGGTGCCCGTCAGGAGGTCGCGGCCGTAGGTCTCGCAGTCCTCGGGACGGCTGCGGAAGTCGCCGGTGGTGTAGAGGCGCTCGGTACCGTCGGGGCGTTCGGCGGTGCAGGGCCACTGGATGCCTCCGCGTTCGCGCAGCAGGGCGTAGCCCAGTCCGCTGTAGTCGCAGGGGCGGCCGCGGCTGCATTCCTTCCACGCCTCGAAGACCTCCTCGGGGCCCTGCCAGGGGACGAGCGGCGCGTCCGAGGAGTCGCGCAGGTCCATCCGCCGGGCGTAGTCCAGGAAGATGTCGAGGTCGGGGCGGGCCTCGCCGGGCGGGTCGACCGCCTTGAGGGAGAGGTGGACGGTGCGGTCGGCGTTGGTGAAGGTGCCGGTCTTCTCGCCCCAGCCGGCGGCGGGCAGCACCACGTCGGCGAACGCGGTCGTCTCCGTCGGGAAGAGGTCCTGGACGACGAGGAACAGCCGGTCCTGACCGAGTACGGAGCGGATCCGCTCCAGTTCCGGCAGGGAGACGGCGGGGTTGGTCCCGGACACCCACAGCATGCGCAGGGAGCCCTCTTCGGCGAGGCGGATCATCTGCATGAGGTGGGTGGGCGGGCCGTCGTGCGGGATGCGGTCGGGAGTGAGGTTCCAGACCTTCGCGAGCTCCTCGACGTGGCGGTGGTTGGCCCAGTTCCGGAAGCCGGGCAGGTCCCCGTCGGCCCCGCACTCGCGGGTGTTCTGGGCGGTGGGCTGACCGTTCATCTGCAGCACGCCGCAGCCGGGCCGCCCGAGCATGCCGCGGATCAGGTGCAGGTTGTTGACCTGGACGGAGGCCGCCGTGGCCTGGTGGGACTGGTAGAAGCCCTGCAACACGGTCGACAGCAGGCGGCCGGCCTGGCCGAGGAGACGGGCCGCGATACGGATCTGCTCGGCCGGTATCCCGGTGGCCGCGGCAGCGGCCTCGGCCGGGAAACCGGCCACCTGGCGGGCCAGGCCGTCGAAGCCGGCCACATGCGCCTCGATGTACGCGGGGTCGGTCCAGCCGCCGGCGCTCACCTCGTGGAGGAGGCCGTTCATCAGGGCCAGGTTGGTGCCGGGCAGCGGCTGGAGGTGGAGCGTGGCCGCCTCGGACACCGGGCCCGGCCGGGGGTCCACGCACAGCAGGACGGGCGGTTCGGGCCCCGCGAGACGGTCCAGGATGCGGCTCCACAGCACGCCCTGGGTCTCGGCGACGTTGTGCCCGAAGAGGGCGATGGTGTCGGCGTGGTCGACGTCCTCGTACGAGCCGGGCTGGCCGTCGCAGCCGAAGGACTCCTTGAGGGCCTCGCCGGCGGTGGCCGTGCAGAGCCTGGTGTTCCCGTCGAGGTGCTTGGTTCCCAGACCGCCGCGGGCGATGACCGCCAGCGCGTAGTACTCCTCCAGGAACAGCTGACCGCTGGTGTAGAAGCCGATGGAGGAAGGGCCGGGCCCGTCGAGGAGCGCGCGGGTGCGGTCGGTGACGCGGGCCATCGCGGTGTCCCAGTCGGTTTCCCGCTGGACGCCGTCCACCCGGATCAGCGGCCGGGTCAGGCGGTCCGGGGAGGCGATGGACTGCCAGCCGTAGAGGTCCTTGGGATCGAGGCGGCCGCGGTTGACCCGGTCGCCCGCCAGCCCCCGGACGCCGACGAGCCGGCCGTCCTTGACGGCCAGCTCCATCGCGTCCCCGTTCGAATGGAGGTTGGATGCGGTCGGGTACCAGTGGTCGACGGGGCCGGCGCCGTCGGCGAGGTACGAGTCGACCCGCGCGGGCCAGGTCTCCCCCCGGCCGTACGGCGTGCGGCGCCCCCACGGCTCGGCGATGCGCTCCGGAGGCGGGGACGCACCCGCCCGTCCTGCCTCGGTTTCCTCGGCCATGGCGTGCGCCTGCCCGGTTCCCGAGCCGCCACACCCCGCCCCCGTCCCCCCAAGTGGTTGAACCCGGTACCACGCAGGGGCGCGGGTGCCGAGGAATGCGGCGGGGGAGCGCGGGTAGGCGCCGGACATGCTTCCGGCGTCGACACTGAGGAGCCGACACGATGACGCGTCACGCACCTTCACAGGACCTCGTCGGCACGGCCGGGCAGGGAATCCGGGTCGTGGTCGTCGGGGCCACCGGAAACGTCGGGACCAGCGTGGTGCGCGCACTGTCGCAGGACCCGGCAGTGGGCTCCGTGCTGGGCCTGGCCCGCCGGGTCCCCGGCTGGCACCCGGACAAGACGCACTGGAGGGCCGTCGACATCGAGCCGGGCGGCGCCGACCTCGTACCGCACTTCTCCGGCGCGGACGCAGTCGTCCACCTCGCCTGGAAATTCCAGCCCACCCACCACCCCGCCGAGACCTGGCGCACCAACGTCCTCGGGAGCCTGCGCGTCTTCGACGCAGTGGCCGCCGCGGGCGTACCCACTCTCGTCCACGCCTCCTCCGTCGGCGCGTACTCGCCCGGCCCGAAGGACCACGCGGTCGACGAGACCTGGCCCACCCACGGCTGGCCGCAGGCCGCGTACACCCGTGAGAAGGCCTACCTCGAACGGGTCCTCGACGCGTACGAACGCACCCATCCCGACGTCCGCGTGGTACGGATGCGGCCCGGCTTCCTCTTCAAACGGGCCTCCGCCTCCGAGCAGCGGCGGATCTTCGCGGGCAGGCTGCTCCCGGGCCGCCTCGTACGTCCCGGACTCATCCCCGTCGTGCCCGACCTGCCGGGGCTGCGCTTCCAGGCCCTGCACACCGACGACGCGGCCACCGCCTACCGGGCCGCCGTCACCCTCCCCGTGCGCGGAGCGTTCAACCTGGCTGCCGAGCCGCCACTCGATGCCGAGGTCCTCGCCCGCGTCTTCGCCGCGCGGAGCCGTGCCATGCCCGTCGGCCCGGTGCGGGCCGCGCTCGCCGCCGCATGGCGGCTGCACCTCGTACCGGCCTCCCCGGACCTGTTCGACGCCGTCCTGCGGCTGCCGCTGATGGACTGCACGCGCGCCCGCAGGGAGCTGGCCTGGGAGCCCGTCCACACCTCCGTGGAGGCGGTCGAGGAGTTCCTCGACGGGCTGCGCTGGGGCGCGGGGATGGACACGGCCCCGCTCGCCCCGGACCGGGCGCTCGCACGGGCCAGGGGATGACCGGCCGCCGCCTCCCGCTCCCCGCCCTCCGATTGGCGGCCGGACTTCGGGACACAAGCGCGTTGTGCTGAAACCACTTGTCCCGGCCCTCCTCGGCTCGGCGGCGACGGGCGCCTTGCTCGCCGCCGTCCTGGTCTCCCCCTGGTGGTGGGCAGCTGCCGCCCCACTGCTCGTGCTCGCGCCGGTGGCCGCCCACGACCTCCTGCAACGGCGGCACTCCATCCTGCGGAACTACCCGCTGCTCGGACACCTCCGCTTCGCGCTGGAGGCGCTGCGGCCGGAGCTCCAGCAGTACTTCATCGAGCGGAACTTCGACGGCCGCCCCTTCGACCGCGACACCCGCAGCATCGTCTACGAGCGCGCCAAGGGCACCGACGCGGAGGAGCCGTTCGGCACCGAACGCGACCTCTACCTGGCCGGCAGCGAATACCTCACCCCGTCCATGGCCCCCCGACCGGTGCCCACCGAGCCGCCCCGGGTCCGCATAGGCGGGCCCGACTGCACCCGCCCGTACGACATGGCCCTGCTCAACGTCTCGGCGATGAGCTTCGGTTCGCTGTCCGCCCGGGCCGTACTCGCCCTCAACACCGGCGCCCGGCTGGGCGGCTTCGCCCACGACACCGGCGAGGGCGGCCTGTCCGAGCACCACCTGCGCCCGGGCGCCGACCTCGTCTGGGAGATCGGCACCGGATACTTCGGCTGCAGGACCGACGACGGCGGCTTCGACGAGCGGCAGTTCGCCGAGAAGGCGGCCCGCGAGCAGGTCAAGTGCGTGTCGCTGAAGATCAGCCAGGGCGCCAAGCCCGGCATCGGCGGCGTCCTGCCGGGTGCCAAGGTGAGCGCGGAGATCGCGGAGGTCCGCGGGGTCCCCCAGGGGGAGACCGTCCTCTCACCGCCCTTCCACCGCGTGTACTCCACGCCGCGCGAGCTGGTGCGCTTCCTGGCCCGGATGCGCGAGCTCGCCGAAGGCAAACCCGTCGGGTTCAAGCTGTGCGTCGGCTCGCGCCGCGAATTCCTCGCCGTGTGCAAGGCCATGCTGGAGGAGGACACCACACCGGACTTCATCGTCGTCGACGGCGCCGAGGGCGGTACGGGCGCGGCCCCGCTGGAGTTCGCGGACAGCATCGGCCTGCCGCTCGGCGAGGGGCTGATGACCGTGCACAACGCCCTCGTCGGCGCCGGGCTGCGCGACCGTGTCCGGATCGGGGCCAGCGGCAAGGTCGCCACCGGAGGCGACCTCGTCAAACGCCTCCTCCAGGGAGCCGACTACACCAACGCCGCCCGCGCCATGATGTTCGCGATCGGCTGCATCCAGGCCCAGCGCTGCCACACCAACACCTGCCCCGTCGGCGTGGCCACCCAGGACGAGCGGCGCGCCCGCGCCATCGACGTCGCCGACAAGTCGCAGCGCGTACGCCGCTACCAGCAGGCCACGGTCAAGAGCGCCCTCCAGATCATGGCGGCCATGGGCGTCGACGACCCGCACGGCCTGCGCCCCCACATGCTGCTCCAGCGGGTGGACCCGAACACCGTCCGCTCCTACGCGGAACTCCACGCGTGGCTCGCCCCGGGACAACTCCTCGCATCGGCGCCCGCCGACTGGGCATCCGACTGGCAGGCGGCCGACCCGGACCGCTTCACCCACTGAACGCGGCACCCCCACCGAGGGGGCCGCACCGGACCGAAAGGCACTCCCATGGCACGCACCGTCGCCCACGTCGTCGTCGACGCACTCAAGGAACTCGGCGTCCAGCACGTCTTCGGAGTGGTCGGAGACGCCTTGAACCCACTGACCGACGCGATCCGCACCACGGACGGCCTGGAGTGGGTCGGCTGCCGGCACGAGGAGGCGGCCGCGTTCGCAGCCGGGGCCCAGTCCCAGCTCTCGGGCACCCTCGGAGTGTGCATGGGCACCGTGGGACCGGGCTCCGTACACCTCCTCAACGGGCTCTACGACGCCGCCAAGAGCCGTGCTCCGGTCCTCGCGATCTGCGGACAGGTACCTCTCGCCGAGATCGGCAGCGACTACTTCCAGGAAGTCGACAACGACCTGCTCTTCCGGGACGTGGCCGTCTACCGCGCCACCGTCACCTCCCCGGAGCAGCTGCCCCGCATGCTGGAATCCGCCGTACGCGCTGCCGTCGGCCAGGGTGGAGTCGCGGTGCTCACCGTGCCCGGTGATCTGGGCGAACAGGAGGTGAGCGACGACCGTCCCGCCCGGTTCGCCCTGGACCGCGCCGTCACCCGTCCGGACGACCCGGCCCTCGCCCAGGCCGCCGACCTCCTGAACTCCGCCTCCCGCGTCACCCTCCTCGTCGGCCGCGGAGCCCGCGACGCCCGTACCGAAGTGCTGCGTACCGCAGAGCTGCTCTCCGCGCCCATGGTGCTCACCCTCAAGGCGAAGGAGGGCTTCGAGGACGACAACGCCTTCCAGGTGGGCCAGACCGGCCTGATCGGCAACCCCGCGGCCGCCCACGCCCTCGACCACGGCGACGCACTGCTCATGCTCGGCACCGACTTCCCCTACCGCGACTGGTACCCGAAGGGCTGCAAGGTCGTCCAGATCGACACCCGCGAGGAGCACCTGGGCCGCCGGGTGCCCGTGGACGTGGGCCTGGCCGGGGACGTGGGGGCAACGCTGCGGGCCCTGCTGCCGCTCCTGGAAGAGACCCCGGACAGGAGCCACCTGGCGGACGCGCGGGAGCGGTTCGCGCACTGGCAGGAGGGACAGCAGCGCCTGGCCGAACCGGCGCACGAACACCGCTGGACCGGCAGGCTGCGGGCGGCCCTGGACAACAGGGACCACGAGATCCGCCCCGAAGCCCTGGCCGCAGCTGTGGACGCCTACGCCGCCGAGGACGCCGTCTTCACCTCCGACACCGGCATGGCCACCGTCTGGCTCTCCCGCTTCGTCACCATGCGCGGCCGCCGGCGCCTGATCGGCTCGTACAACCTCGGGTCGATGGCCAACGCCATGCCCCAGGCCCTCGGAGCGCAGCTGTGGGCTCCCGACCGCCAGATCGTCGCCTTCTGCGGCGACGGCGGCGTGAGCATGCTGCTGGGCGACCTCATGACGATCAAGACGTACGGACTGCCGGTGAAGCTCATCGTCTTCGACAACCGCCGCCTGGGCATGGTCAAACTCGAACAGGAGCAGGCAGGGATGCCCGAGTTCGGCACGGAACTCGACAATCCCGACTTCGCCGCGGTCGCCACCGCGCTCGGCCTCACCGGCATCCGCGTCACCGACCCGGCCGATCTCCACGATGCCGTGCGCAGGACGTTCGAGACCCCGGGCCCGGTCCTGCTGGACGTCCTGACCAACCCCGACGAGGTGGCCGTGCCCGGGAAGCCGACCGTGAGCCAGGGGTGGGGCTTCGCCATCGCCAAGGTCAAGGAGATCCTGCCGAGCCGGGAAGGCTGACCGGGCACTCAGGCCGGGTGCCCCGGTGTGAGGTCCCGGACGTCGCCGAAGAGCAGCAGCGGCGGCCGCGGGGGGCCCGGCGGGCCCTCCTCGACGGGCGAGAGCAGGAACCCGACGTGGTCTCCGCCGTCGACCTGCGCCTCGATCCGGCCGAGGAACCAGGCGCAGGCGTCGTCGAGGACGGGCGCGGCCCCGCGGGCCGGCCGCCGCCAGGCGATGTGCTCGAACTTGTCGATGTCGTCGCCGGTCCGGCTGCCGAAGAGGACCGCCGTCCCCTTCTGGTCCCTGCGCAACGCGTGCACCGCCAGGTGGGAGGCGTCGCGTGCGATCCGGTACGTACGGTTGGCCTTGGAGAGCCACACCATGAAGCGCGGCGGATCGATCGAGCACTGGGAGGCGAAGCCCACCAGACAGCCCGCCCGCTCGTCCCCGGCCGCCGCGGTCACGACGTACATCGGATAGTCGAGCACCTCGGTGAACGCATCCAGCTTTCCCACGATCAGGCCCCTGACTCCGCACTTCTACGGCACCGGCAACGCTATCCCGATCAGGAGGAGGGACGCGTTGCCCGGGCCGAAGCCGTTCAGCGCAGTACGGCCGCCAGCAGGTCGGTGCCCAGTGCCGTCAGATCGGGCAGGCTGAGGGTGTGCCGGACGTAGCGCCCCTGCCGCCGGGCGGTGAGCAGGCCCGCGCGGCGCAGGACCGCGAGGTGCCGGGAAACCTCCGGGGGCGAGAGCTCCCAGGTGTGGGCCAGCTCACCGGTGGTGTGCGGGCCGCGGGCCAGGGTGCGCAGCAGCCGCAGCCGTACGGGATGCGCCAGTGCCTCCAGCCGCAGGGTGACCGTCTCCAGCGGTACCGGCTCCGTCGGCGACGGCTCGGCCACGGGGTACTGCACCACCGGCTGCCAGCCGGGCGCGTGGACCGCCACCAGGTGCGGGCGGCCGAAGACACTGGGGATGAAGGTGACCCCGGTGCCGTGGGCGGAGGTCGCCTTGTCCTGCAGCTTGTCCACGATGATGCAGTCGCCGTCCGGTGCCAGGGTGACCGCCCCGGAGACCGATGCGAGCGCCGCCCCGAGGCCCTGTCGCTTGAGCAGGTCGTTCTTCAGACGCAGGTCGGTGGCCAGCCGTACGGCGACGCCCGCCCAGGCGGCGTCGAAGAAGGCCTCGGCGCACTGTTCGAGGGTGCGCCGCACCCGCGCCCGCACCGCGGCCGGGTCCGCGAGCAGCCGTTCCGCGAAGGCCTCCTGCCGCGCGCCGCGGGCCTGGGCCAGGTCCAGGGCCCGCTCGCGCGCGGTCGCGTCGGTGAGCGGCGACGGTGCGGCGAAGCGGACCCGGTTGCCGCCGCACGTGGTGACGAGCGCGGCGGTCACGTACGCCTCGTCGTCGATCCGGTCCACGTCGTCCAACTCCTCGGCGAGGGTGGCCCGGGGGCGGGCCGGGAGCAGGAAGTCGGCCTGTGAGGAACGCCAGAGGAACTCGGCCTCCCGCAACCGTTCGGCCAGCTCCGGCCGCAGCCCGGCCCAGACGTCCCCCGCCCAGTCGGCCTGCTGCGGATGGTGCCCGGGTTCGGCCAGCACGTGCAGCATCGCGGTCAGCTCGGCCAGCGGGGAGGCGGCGAACCGCAGCCGCTCGGTCGGCAGGCCGCCGATGTCGATCCTCAACGTCACCCCCTCATCATCACCGACCGTACGGCCGGCGACTCCGTCGGTTGACGGTGTCCGTCAACCGACGCAGCCGGCCCGCGGGGCCGAACGCACCGTTGACGCCATGACGACCACCACCAAGACCCGGCCCCGGGCCCTCGTCCGTGCCTCCGGAGGCCCCCGCTACGCCGTCGCCCTGGCCGTGGACGCGCTCGGCACCGGCCTGCTGCGCCCCTTCCTGCTGCTCTACGGGGTGACGGTGCTCGGGCTGTCCGCGCCGGCCACCGGCATCGCCATGACGGTCGGCGTCGTCGCGGGACTGGTGTGCATGCCCGCGGTCGGGCGCTGGCTGGACCGGGGCGCACGCAGCACGGTGGTGGCGGCGTCGATGCTGGTACGGGTGCTCGGGGTGGCGGTGCTGCTGGCCACCCCGGCGGGGGATGTCCGGCCGTTCGCGGCGGCGGCGCTCTTCCTCGGCATCGGCAACCAGGCGTGGCCGGCCGCCCACGCGGCTCTCGTCTCCACGGTCGCCCACGGCCGGGAACGCGACGCGGCTCTCGCGGGAGGCCGCGCCCTGCGCAACGCGGGCCTGGGCGCCGGCGCGCTCCTCGCCACCGCGTGCCTGGCGGGCGGCACCGGGGCATTGCGGGCGCTGGCGGCCGTCACCGGGCTCGCCTACCTCGCGGCGGCGGCCCTTGCCTGGTCGGTCCGCCTGCACGCCCATCCGGCGGCGGCTGTGGACGAGGGCGGGGCCGATGCGCCCGCTCCGCGGCTGCGCCCACTGGCGGCCGCCAACGTGGTGTACGTCTTCTGCCTCAACGTTCCCGAGATCGCGCTCCCGCTGGTCCTGGTGACACAGCTGCACGCGTCCCCGGTGTGGTCGGCAGCCGTCTTCGTGGCCAACACGGTGCTGGTGGTCACCCTGCAGGTGCCGGTCACCCTCCTGATGTCCCGCTTCCCCCGGCGGACCGTGCTGGCCCTCGCCGGCGTGGTGCTCGCCGTGTCCTACCTCGGCTTCCTCGCGGCCACCTCCCTGGGACGGGGCTGGGGCGCTCCGGCCGTCGCCCTGGTGTCCGTGGTCTGCACCCTCGGCGAGATCGTCTACGCCGGCAGCGCCACCGCCCTCGTCACCGCCCTCGCGCCGGCCCGCGTCCTGGGACGCACCCTGGCCCGCTTCGAGCTCTCCACCGGGTTCGGCCTCGCCGTCTCCCCGGCGGTCATCACCGCACTCGCCCCCCACGGCCCGGGCGCCCTCTGGGGCAGCCTCTCCGCCGCGACGCTCCTTGCCTCCTCGGCCGTCGCCACCGAGAAGGATCGGGAAACGCGGCCGGACCAGGTGAGTTGAGCCTGCTGCCGTGACGGACCGCCCGCCCCCGCACAGCCGGGGAGGGCGGTCCGCTCATCGTCGCCGGGTCACCGGGCTCAAGGGGACGGGCTCACCTGGACGGTGGTGAGCGCGCCGCCCGCGGCCTCCTTCACCACCGCGATACGGGTCCCCGTATCCGGCACCTTCACCCCCACCTGCGGGAGTTCCGCGTTCCAGTACGAGCCCCGGTGGTCGTCGAACACGGAGACCCCCGGCCGCGGCGGGATCACCGTCGGCGTGCCCGCCTTGTGCAGCACGATCCGGTCGCTCGCCCGCAGTGAGAACGGCGCGTCGAAGGTCTGCGCCCGGGCGTTGAGGAGGGAGCCGTCCGCATTCCGCAGCGGGTCCGGCCGGGCGTCGACCGCCAGCAGCATGCCGCCGCCCGGATGGGCCTTGGTGGTGTTGTCGCTGTACGCCGTGTCCCACAGCCAGATCAGCACGCCCTGCTGGTACGGGTAGAACTCCACCTGGTCACCGGTGAAACCGAAGTTGTACGGGCCCGTCTTGAGCTGGGCGCCGTAGCCGGTGTAGCGCCGGTTCTCGACCAGGTAGGCGCGCGGGTGCTGCTCGCTGCCCGTGCGGCCCTCCGTACGCGACCACTTGACCGCGCTCCAGCCGTTCGCGCCCTGCTCCGCACCGTCGCGCAACAGCTCGCGACCGTCCGCGGTGATCCGGATGTCGTCGAACGTGACGCCCTTGCCGTGGGTGTTGCCGTCGGAGGTGACGCGCAGCCGCAGCTGGAGGCTCCGCCCCGCGAACGCGTCCAGCGGGACACCCAGTTCCGCCCAGCCTGCCGAGGTCCCCGACACGCCCTTCGCCGGGATGGCATGGCCGCCGACCGTACCGGGGAGCGCCGTCCACGTCGTGCCGCCGTCCGTGGAGGCCTCCACCGTCAGGAAGTCGAAGTCCTGCTCGATGTCGTACCAGACCCTGGCGTCCAGCCGGGCGGGCCCGGCCGATCCGGTGAGGTCGACCGTCCGCCCGAGGGTGTTGTCCATGAAGTCCCCGGTGCCGCTCCACCACTGGCTGCCGCCCTCGTACGGGTCGGTCAGTTCGGTCCGGGTCTGCGACGGCGGCAGGTGCACCAGCAGCGCCTGTGGATCCTCGGTGTTGTAGCCCGACACCCCGAGCACGGCGCGCGTCCTGCGGCCGGCGTCGGCCTCCGTGTACTCCAGCCAGCCGAGCTGGAGCTTGCTCCACGGGTCGAGGTCGCCCGGCCACGCACCGGTGGTGCCCCGGCCCTTGGCCAGGTACGAGCCCGAGGACATCAGGGACCAGAAGTTGACGCTGTTGTCCCCGTCCGAGCTGTACAGGTCGGGCAGCCCGAGGTCGTGGCCGAACTCGTGGGCGAAGAGCCCCGCGCCGCTGTTCTCGCCGCCGGTCAGGTAGTCGCCGGCCCAGATGCCGGAGTCGCCGATCGGCGTGCCGCCCGCCTTGTTGCCCTCGGGGCCCGCGCTGCCGGCCTGGTTCCAGTACGCGAACCAGCGGTGAGCCCATACGGCGTCCTTGCCCTGGGCTCCGCCGCCCCAGGTCTGGTCCTTGCCGGCGTGCACGACGACGAGGTGGTCGAGGTAGCCGTCCGGTTCGTCGAAGTTCCCGTCGTGGTCCGCGTCGTAGCGGTCCCACACGTCGTACTCGGCGAGCTGCGCCTTGATCTGCTCGGCGGTACGGCCCTTCGCGCGCTCGGCGTCGTACCAGGAGGCGGTGGCGTCCCTGATCAGGTCCCAGTTGGTGCGGCACTGGCCGGGCTCGGCGCAGTGGTCGGTGCCGTAACGGGCCTCGTTCCAGGGCAGCTTGACCCAGTCGGACACCGTCCCGTCCATGTCGTAGCGGCCGGAGGACTGGAGCCGGTAGTAGGCCCGCATGGACGCCGACTCGGGGTCGGTGGAGAAGAACTGCTTCTCGTAGAAGGCGCGGTCGAAGTCCCCCCGCCACAGGGTGTGGTTGTCGCCGGCGGCCGGCTTGCCGATGGTGTTGTGGCGGGGGCCGGGGGTGCCGCCGAAGCGGGGCTTCCCCTCGAACTCGGTGGCGGTGTCCACCTGGTCGCCGAACTCGGCGAGGATCACGAAGACCTTGTCCTTGCGCTCCTGGGCGAGTTCGACGTACCGCTTGCCGACCTTGGCCTGGCGCGGGAGCGTGCCGTCCGCCTCGGCCTTGACGGCGGCGGGGCCGCCGGCGGCGACGCTTTCGAGCGCCTGGCGCCGCAGGGCCTGGCGTTGGAGCTCCAGGGGCGCGGGCGGCGGCTCGGCCTGCTGCTGTGCACCCGGTGGCGGGGGAGGGGGCGCGGTGGCGGCGAGGGCGGGGGTGGTGAGGAGGGCGAGCGATATCGCCGCTCCCACCACTGCGAGTCTGCGCAACGTGGCTAGCCTTTCGGTGAGTTGGGGCGGGGGAGTGGGTGGAGCGCAGGTAATATTTCACATGTCACAGGTGATGGATAGAGTACGGCGAGCTGCCCGGGGTCGCGCCGGGGGTCAGCAGGAGCCGGGGGCGCCGAGTTCGGCGTAGCGGGCGGAGAGGTGCCCCTGGCGCATTCCGCGCCCCTCCTGCAGCCGCTCCCGGTACGTGACCGCCGGGCCGCCGATGGCACCAGGAGCGGGAACGTCATCGCCCGCCAAGGCGGGTGCGGGCCTCGGGGTCACTCAGGGGCTGGGATCGCTCACGGACCTCGCCTGCCGCCGGGAGCCCTCAGCATCCCCCGCGGGGCGCCGCGGCCCGCGAACGCCATGCCGCACGGCCCGACCGCCCCGCCCGGAAGCCGGTGGTCCACCAGACCGTCACCGTCGTCACGGAGCCGCGGTCAGGCGGGCTGCCAGAGCTCGACCCGGTTGCCTTCGGGGTCGGTGACCCAGCCGAAGCGACCGACGCCCTCCATGTCCTGCGTCTCCGGGGCCACGTCCGCTCCCTTGGCACGCAGTTGCGCGAGCATCGCATCCAGGTCGCGGACGCGGAAGTTGAGCATGGACCGCTGGGTGCGGGACCCGAAGTAGTCGGTGCCGGACTCGAACGTCGCGAACACCGTCGGCCCGGTCTCCTGGTGCCAAAGGCCGTGCTCGTCGGCGTCCAGGCCCAGGCAGTCGCGATACCAGGCGCTCAGGGCCGCCGGGTCGGCAGCCCGCATGAAGTACCCGCCGATACCCAGCACACGTTCCATGCCGCCATCCTGCCAGGCCGCCGACCGGGCCGCCCGGCACCACACCATGCGGCGCTCCGGACGGCGGGGTTCAGCGCCCGCTGCCGGGGCGGCGCGGTGCGGTGAGGAGGTATCCGCTGCCCCGGACGGTGACGATGGTCCTGCAGCCGAACGGGGTGTCGATCTTGCGCCTCAGGGCGCTGATGTAGACCTCGACCACATTGGACGGATGATCGGGCTTGAGGCTCCACACACGGTTGATGCTCTCCGCCTTGGAAACCGCGGTCCCCGCCCTCTCGGCCAGGCAGGCGAGCACGGCGAACTCCTTCGCGGCGAGCTCGATCTCCGTCTCCCCCCGCCAGACGCGCATGGGTACGGGATCGATGATGAGGTCGCCCACCTGCCAGACGGCGGGTCGCCGCCGCCTGTCGATCCGTACCAGCGCTTTGAGCCGTGCGGCGAGTTCCGTGAAGGAGAACGGCATGACGAGGCAGTCGTCCGCGCCGATCGCCAACCCCTCGGCCGTTGCCCGCTCACCGCTGTTCGTGGCGAGCATCATGACCGGTGTGGTGCGGCCGACTGCCCTGAGCCGGGCGCAGAGTTCGTAGCCGTGCATCCCGGGAAGCAGGGTGTCGAGCACGATGGCGTCGTAACCGCCGCCGAGTGCCCGGCACAAGCCCGTGTACCCGTCCGACACGCACTCCGTTGTGAACCCCTCCTCGGCCAGGCCGTGGCGGAGCAGTTCGGCGAACCGGGGGTCGTTCTCGATCAGGAGCAGGCGCATGGCGACACCATGCCCCCGGCTCCACGCACGCCCCTGCGGGGCTGAACCGGGCTACAGCCCCAACGCCGTACTCCGGCCAGAGCCCTTCCCGTCGCCGCTTGCGCCCCGACCTGCCGGAACGCGGTCCGGCCTCCGGACGGGCACTGCGACCCACAGCCCCCGCCCCCGGAACTCCGGCTCCGCGCGCGGCGGTCGCGGAGCGGTACGGGGGCTGAAAAGCGCCCGTCGACCTGTGGCGGCCTTCAGGTCACCGACCGAGCTGAAGCGGCATTCAGCGCTGCTTTGGCACTCCAGCGCCGCGGAGGCAGAGTTCTGCGTGTGGAGAGCGGGACGGTCGCGAGACCACCGGCGTGGGCACACCCTCCTCCGTCGCGTGTCCGCGCCGCCGGTACCCCGGCCGTCAGCCGGCGTCTCCACGTCGCCGAGTCCAAGGGCCCCCATGGGGCAGGGGCCTGCCACGGGTGGCCCTTGGACTCGGCCCTCCGCCCGCGATCGCTTCGCGTCCCTCGCCACATGCCGACCACGACCGGACTCACCATGACAGCATCGAACGCCCCTGAAGCACGCCCCGC
The DNA here is from genome assembly GCF_042673805.1 of Streptomyces sp. NPDC057010. Taxonomy (NCBI): domain Bacteria; kingdom Bacillati; phylum Actinomycetota; class Actinomycetes; order Kitasatosporales; family Streptomycetaceae; genus Streptomyces; species Streptomyces sp. NPDC057010. The sequence continues at coordinate 23,942 of NZ_JBHUSC010000004.1, forward strand.
ACTGCGCCCCTACTACCAGCTCCTGGCCGACGACCTGGTGAGCCGGATCGGCAGTTCGGCCTCACCCGACGAGGTGCCGACCGCCGGCGAGATCTCCAAGCGGTACCTGATCCCGCACCCCACGGCCCAGTTCGTACGCCGGGCGGCCCGCACACAACTGCGTTCGCCCAGGTCCCGCTACGCCCCGCCCAGTGCCACGGTGCCGCAGTTCACCTGGCAGGTGGTGGCCGGCCAACTGCGCGCACAGATCCTGGGCGGGGGCATGGAGGGCCGGCTGCCCAACCGGCCCACCCTCGCCGTCGAGTACCGGGTCAGCGTCGACACGGTCAGCAAGGCGGTCCAGCAGCTCGAGCGGGAAGGCCTGGTCATCAGCTCCGGCCGGCACGGCACCTACGTCCTCGAACGCACCCCGTAGCGCTGAGCGCCCCCACGGGCCTGCCCGCCGGCAGCGCCGAGCCTGTATCCCGCGCCCCGGACCGTCACGATGGTCGAGCAGCTGAAGGGGAGGTCGATCTTGCGGCGCAGAGCGCTGACGTAGACCTCCACGACGTTCGCCGGTCTCGGCGACCCCTTCTTCCAGACCCGCTCGATGATCTCGGTTTTGGTGACGACCCGCTCGGCCGCCTCGGTGAGACACGCCAGCACGCTGAACTCCTTCGCGGTCAGCTCGACCTCGACCCTCCCGCGCCACACCCGCATGGAGACCGGATCCACCCGTAGATCGCCCACCACCCATTCCCCCGGGAAGCGTCGCCCGCCCCTGCGCGCAAGAGCCCGCAGCCGGGCGGTGAGCACCACGAAAGCGAAGGGCTTCACGAGGTAGTCGTCGGCGCCGCTCTCCAGCCCCGCGACGATGTCGCGCTCGCCGTCCTCGGCCGTGAGCAACAGTACGGGGACGGTGCTGCCCGCCTCGCGGAGCCGGGAGCACACTTCGTACCCGTTCAGTCCGGCCAGCCGCACGTCGAGCACGATCACGTCGTAGTCGCCGGTGAGTGCCCGCCTCAGACCGGCGTGCCCGTCGGAGGCCCATTCCGTATGGAATCCCTCGGCGGCCAGTCCCGTCCGCAGCCAATGCGAGAAACGGGCGCTGCTTTCGATCAGCAGAATGCGAATGCTGCGGACAGCTTTTTTGTGCTCGCGTTGCAAGGGCGGGCTCACGGGGGTTCCCTTCGAAACTGGCCTCGGTGTTGTCGTGAAAACAAGATAAGTGGCAACCAGAACCCGCGGACCGAGTCGTCTTGATTGAAAACCATCGACGGCCATTCTGCTGCCGAAGGTGAATTTCCGCGGTACCCGATTCACTTTCGTTGTCGGGAGTTGTCGACGATGGTGAATGCCCGGCGGCGCGGCGGTGGTCTAGTCCTTTCTGGTAGGGTCTGTCGTTCTTCTGGTGGAATCGGCCGGATCGACGAAGGAACCCTGTGACCGCCCTAGCCTCGCCCGACGCCTTCGAGCGCTGGTACGCCAAGCTCATGACCCCCGTCGGACGCACCTGGCTGCTGCGCGCCGACCTTCTGGTCGTGGCCCTGGTCGCGGTCGGGTCGGTCAGCAGCGCCTGCGACCCCGACACCGGGCTGGTCAGCGGCACCATGGCCGGCGTCGCCGCCGCTCTGGTCGTGTCGGCCGGCTTTCTCTGGCGGCGGCAGGCGCCGCTCCTGGTCGCGGGCCTCACCGCCGCCGGGCTGATCGTCAACGGCTCCCGCCTCCCGGTCTTCCTGGCCCTCTACTGCCTGGCCCGCGAGCAGCGTCACCACCGCACCGCCGTCATCGGCCTCGCCTGGGCCGTGTTCACCATCCTCAAGACGCTGCTGGCCGGCCAGGTCGGAGCCGACCTCTGGGACCAGTCCCTGTACGCCGCCATCTACTCCGCGTTTCCGGTGATCTTCGGGCTGGGGGCGCGGGCGTACGAGCGCAGCCTCGCGGCACTGCGCGAGGAACGGGAACGGAGGGCCGAGCAGACGAGGGCCGAGGAGCGGCTCCGGCTGGCGCGGGAGATGCACGACGTGCTCGGGCACCGCATCTCGATCATGGCCATGCAAGCCGGAGCGATCGAGGCCGGCGGAGGCGCGCGGCCCGAGTGCAGTCAGCTCGCCCGTGCCGTCGGCGACACCGCCCGGGCGGCCATGCGCGACCTGCGGCACGTGGTGGGCGCCCTGCGCGACGGGGAGGGCTCGGTGGTCGCGGGGCGGCGGCTGCGCGATCTCGACGCGTTGGTGGAGGAAGCGCGGTCGGCCGGCCTGCTGGTCGAGTACGGGGCCCGCCCGGTGGACGACGTTCCTCCGGAGGCGGCGCTGACCGTCTACCGGGCGGTCCAGGAATCCCTGTCCAACATCGCCAAGCACGCCCCCGGAGCCCGCACCACGGTCCGCGTGCGCCTGGAGGGCGAGTTGCTGTCGGCTTGCGTGACCAACGCGCCCGCTTCCGCAGGGGCGCCGACCGGGCCCCGCTCGAATCACGGAGGGGGCTTCGGAATGACCGGATTGAGAGAACGGGTCTCCCTGCTGGGCGGCGAGTTCGATGCCGGCCCGACCGCGGCGGGCGGGTGGAGGGTGTACGCAGGTCTGCCGGTCGGGGCGGTGCCCCGCCCCGAACCCCGCAGCTCCGGAAGCGGCGCACCGTGATCCGCGTCATCGTGGCGGACGACGAGCCGCTCATGCGCTTCGCCCTGCGTGCGGTGCTGGAGAGCAACCCGGACATCGAAGTGGTCGGCGAGGCCTGCGACGGCGGCCAGGTCCTGGACCGGACCCGTGAACTGGACCCCGACGTCGTACTGACCGACCTGCGGATGCCGGGCACGGACGGCATCACGGCGACCCGCCGGCTCATGGAGCTGCCCAAGGCGCCCGCGGTCCTCCTGCTGACCACCTTCGACACGGAGGACGGCATCACCCGGGCACTCGCGGCCGGAGCCACGGGCTACCTGCTCAAGGACGCACCACCGGAACAGGTCGTGGCCGCGGTTCGCCTGGTGGCGTCCGGCGCCACCGCACTGGCCGCCGGCCCCGCAGCACGACTGGCCGCGACGAACAGGCCCGCACCTCCGGAGCGGCGGCAACTCCCGGAAGGCCTGAGCGGGCAGCAGCGGGAACTGCTGAGCCACCTGGGGACCGGTATGTCCAACGCCGAGATCGCCAGGTCGATGCACCTGTCCGAGGGGACGGTCAAGGCGTACGTGTCCCGGCTGATGTCCGTACTGGGCGTCGAGAACCGAACCCGGGCCGCGATCCTCGCCTACCAGGCGGGCCTGGTCCGAGACGGGGCGTAACCGAACCTGTGGCGTTCTTCAGGTTGTCGGTCTGAATGGGTGGCGTGTCGTTTCTCCCCGTCAGCGGGCCCTGTTGAGGCCGGGCGAGGCACGGGAAGCAGCCCGTCCTCGGAGACGAGAGGATCGATCATGCGTACGCCCCTGACCGCCGGATTGGCCGCCGGAGCTGCACTGCTCTGCTCCATCGGCGCGGTCTCCGCCGCACACGCCGACCCGCTGGAGGACAACAGCGGCAACGTGGCCCAGCAGTACGGTGCCCAGATCCTGGAGGGGGAGGGCCTGACCACCCAGGGCTTCGGATCGGTGGCCCTGAAGGAACAGACCGGCCTGATCAACCAGAACGGCGCCCCGCTGGTCAATGTCGACCTGTCCTGCCCGGCCCCGTGGGTCGGCGGCGTCATTCACGGCACCTTGGGCAACAACTACGCGGCCTGCAACACCGATGACATCTCCCAGGTCAAGACCGGTTCCCTGATCGGCTGACCCGGATCGACCCCCGAGAACAGAGAGAGGCATCCCGATGCGCAAGTCCCTGACCGTCGGCGTCGTTGCCGGCGTCGCACTGCTCTCCTCCTCCGCTGCCGCCCATGCCGCCCCATACGGGACGGAAGGCCCGGTGCTGGACGACAGCGGCAGCATCGCCCAGTCCTACGGGACGAAGGTGCTCCACGGAGAAGGCCTGACCACCCAGGGCTTCGGCGACGTCGCCGTCAAGAAGCAGACCGGCCTGATCAACCAGAGCGGCGCCCCGCTGGTCAACCTTGACGTGTCCTGCCCGGCCCCGTGGATGGGCGGCGTCATCCACGGCACCATCGGCAACAACTACGCGGCCTGCAACACCGACGACGTGTCGCAGGTGAAGACGGGAGGCCTCATCGGCTGAACAGCCGTGTGCGGAACAGGTCGAGCACCTGGTCCAGCGCCGCCCGGGTGGGTTCTCCGGGGGCGTCGATCAGGTGCTCGGTCAGCACGGAGTGCGGGGGAAGGGCGCCGGCGGGGTTGGCCGCGTCGTCGTCCAGCTCCACGGCGACGAAGGCGTCGCCGAGTTCGCGCCGCAGGAACTCGAACCGGTCCCCGGGTACGAGCCGGTCGCCCTTGAACCGCAGTCCCATGACCTGCAGTCCCTCCCGCTCGCAGCGCCCCCGTACGACGGCGAGTTCCTCGGGGGCGATGTCGATGGTCCGCGACCGCCCCGCCGAGACGGCCACCGGCAGCGACGGCTGGGACAGCACCGGGGCGACCAGCCGGGGGTCGGTGGCCATGGCCAGGGCGAAGCCCCCGGTCACGCACATGCCCACGGCTCCGACGCCAGGGCCGCCGCACCGCTCGTGTTCGTGGGCGGCCAGGGCGCGCAGCCAGGAAACGACCCGTGAGCTGCGACCCGTGGCGAGCAGGGTGAACTCCCGGCTCACGCACACCTTGAGGGTCGACGAAGCCGCGTACCGCGCCGCCCCCAGCAGGCCGTGCGCATCGGGATGGGGGTCGCGGCCGGGCTCGCCGAACAGCACCGGGAGCACGACGGTACAGCCGATCTCCGCGACCCTGTCGGCGAACTCCAGCACCTTCGGGGTGATGCCGGGGATCTCGGCCATGACGATCACGGCGGGGCCGTTGCCCCGCCGCAGGATCCGGCGTTGGACCCCCTCGTGGGTGAACGCGCTCTGCTCGTAGCCGGTCAGGTCGTGGTCCGTCATGACTCGTCTCATCCCCTCCGCGCAGCGGATCCTGCCGCCGAGAGGACCTCGCCGACCGAGGGGAGTCTGGCACGCGGCGCATCGCCGAGTGCCCGCAGGCCCCGCCTTCGCCGGAGGCCGGGTGATGAGCCGGGCGAGTGGACCCGGCGCCGTGGGCGGCGCGAGCGGGAGCGTGGCGCGACGGGCGCGCGTAGCGTCCGTGGCCCGACGTCGGCACACGCCACGAGGAGACAGCATGTCCACGGCCGACTCCCCTGCGAAGGGCCACTACGAAGACGAACTGGGTCACGCCAACCCGCTGGAAGCGGCCCGGCTGCGGGCCATCACGGAGGCGTTCGACCCCGAGACCGAGCAACGCCTCTCCGCACTGGGACTCCCCGAGGACGGCCGCTGCCTCGAAGTCGGCGCGGGTACCGGTACGACGGCCGCGTGGCTGGCCGCACAGTGTCCGCGCGGCCACGTCACCGCAACCGAGCTCGATGTCAGGCTGATGCCGCGCGAGTGCCCGGACAACCTCGACGTGGTGCGGCACGACGTGACCGTCGACGAGTTTCCCGAGCACTCCTTCGACCTGATCCATGCCAGGTTCGTCCTCATGCACCTCCCCCAGCGCGAACAGGTGGTGGAGCGGATGCGCCGCTGGCTCGTGCCCGGCGGCACGCTCCACCTCGAGGAACTCGTCAACTTCCCGTGCACCGGTATGCCCGAGACCTCGCCGCTGCGCCGGGGCATCGAGACGGCCTGGTCGATGCTCGCCGATTCGTACGGAATGGAGCGCAACTGGGGAACGCGTGCGGCGTCCGTCCTCAGCCGCTGCGGCTACCGGGAGGTGATGGCGGAGGCCTCCCTGCCCGCCTCCCACCCGGGGGCGCCGGTCGCGGAGGTCTCGCGGCTGTCGCTGATCGCCCTCACCCCCGCCCTGGTCGAACGCGGCCTGCTCAGCGAGGAGGAAGTCGAAGCCGGACTCTCGGAGTTGCTCGACCCGGCCCGCGTCTCCTTCCCCCTGGCCGTGATCGCGGTCCGGGGGCGCCGCTGAACGGCCGACCGATCCTGCCTACTCCTCCGGCTCCCAGTCGCGGAGCAGGTCGAAGAGCCCCGCGTCCCCGTCCATCTGCAGGGAGTCCGCCGGGATGCGGTCGTACACGAAGAGGAGCAGGTCACTGGCCGTGCCACGGACGCAGACGCCGGCCTCGTCGTCCGGTCCCGCGCCGGCAGCGCGGGCGAACCGTGCGCCGGCGCCGTCGAGGGTGAGGCGCCAGGAGAGGCCCTCGGTGGCGTGGAAGTCGAAGGCAGTGGGCTTGTGCGGCCAGGCGCCCGTCGTCGCGATGCAGGTGGACAGGAAGTCCTCGAATCCGTCGAGCGCGACCTCCTCCGGCAGCGGCTGCGCGGCACCCGCGGTGAGCTGGGCGTCGTACGTGTGCACCGCCATCTGCTGGAGCTGGTGCCGGGCGACGGCTCCACAGGTCTGCGGCGACTGCGAGGCACCCCACCACGTCCAGCAACCGCGATCCGGGCCGGCCTCCCGCAGTGCGTCCAGCATCTCCTGCGTCGACGCGGCCAACCAGGCCGACAGGGCCTCGCGCTCCCGGGGCGCGGTCGGGTCGCCCTGCGGGGCGGACTTGGCCGTGGCGGCCGGGCCTGCGGCGACGGTGGCGGCCCAGGAGAGGCGCCCCTCGCCGATGTGCTGCGCCAGATCGAGCAGCGTCCACTCGGGGCAGGTGGGCACCTGCGCGTCGAGGTCGGGCGCGGAGGCGACCGCAGCCCGGAACGCGACCGACCGCTCGTCGATCAGTCGCAGCAGGACGGAGAACTCAAGTGGCGTCGTCATACGGGCTTTCTATCACTCCGTGTCCGACAACCGGACATGATTTTTTACGCAGCGTACGCCGCGCAGCCGATCCATGCGGAGGCAAGTGGGCTCAGCGCAGGCACCCCACGATCTGGATCGAGATCCTCGCGCTCCCGGTCAGTCCGGCGGCCGTGTCGGTGGCGGAGAAGACGAGCGGGTAGGTCCCGTCCGCCAGGAGCGGCACCAGGAACCGGCCCGATGCTCCTGCACCGATCGTGACCGGCCCGTTGGGGCCGATGATCTGCCACGTGGTGGCCTGCGGGTCGGTGATGGCGCGGTCGCCCGGCCGCGTCCGCGCCGTACCGGCGAACGCCTCCTCGCAGCCGCGGCGCAACTTGCCGCCACCGCCGGGCTGCTCGATGGACACCGCCGGAGCCTGCGGCTGCGCGGACGGCGAGCGTCCGGGCTGCGTGGAGGGCGGGCGGTTCGGGCCGCCGGTCGTCGGGCCCGGAGTGCTCGGCGTACGCGGCGTGGGGGAGACGCCCGGAGACCCGCTCGGGTTCGGCGAGGTCGACGGCGAGGGAGAGGGTGACGGCGAGGCGCCGGGGCTCGGGCTGGAGGAGGGCGTGGGGCCGGCCTTCGACGGCGCCAGGTCCAAGGAGGGCGGCAGCTCCGGCCGCGTCACGGCGGGCGGCGGGGTGCCCTCGTCCGGAGAGGTGGGCTCGGCGTCGATGGTGCCGCATACGGCGCTCGCGACCATCCGCTGGCTGTCCGGGAGGGCGGAGCCGCGCAGCAGCTGGTCGTCGGCGCTGTGCCCGTGGTCGTCGAAGTAGCCGTTGCCCGTCAGCGTCTCGGCGTCGGAGTGCTCGATCCAGACCGAGTTGTGGTACGGGGTGCCGGCCCGCTGCTGGTTGTGTCCGGTGACGTGCCAGTCCTTCACCGGCCGTCCCGATGACCCCGGCGTGGGCCCGTCGGCCGACGCGTACAGCCAGCCGTCGCCGAGGAAGCGCTGGGGGCCGTCGCCCCCTTCGTTGTCTGCCGGGAACAGGAAGCCGCCGCCCAGCACCAGCCGCCCCTTGGGGCACTTCACGGTGGCGTCCGCGGTGGCTCCCGCCCCGACCGCGACCGCGGCCGTGGCGATCGAGACGTCCTTCAGCCTGACGCATATGGGCCGCAGGTCGACGGCGAAGTTCGCCTGCGGAGGCTGCGGCTCCAGGATGCGGGTCTTGCGCTCCACCGCCACGGAGTCCCGCATCGGGAACGAGCCCGTGCTCAGTTGCGTACCCGGATTGACCGAGACCGTCCAGTGCCCGGGCGCGGGCTTCCCGTCGGCCGCCTCGTCCGTGGTCAGCTTGTCCAGCGGTACGGGCGCCACCGGCCGCCCGGTGACGGAGCGCGCCGCCCGGAACTCGACCCCGACCAGCGTGTAGCCGCCGAAGCAGGCGGGCCGCGCCTCCGCCGTGCGGAAGGCCTGCGCGTAGGGGCCGTCGGTCGACAGGTCGTGGATGGGACCGTCGTCGCCTGAGGTCGCCTTCGCCCCCCGGTCCCTGAAGGCGTGCGCCGCCCGCGGGGTGAAGTCCTGGTGGGGTTCGAACTCGGGCTTGGCGTTCACGCACAGCGCGTACGAGGTGAGGGTGACGGGCGCGTCCCCCGGGTTGTAGGCCGCCGCGAGCCACGCCGCGCCGATGAACTCGCTGGTCGTCGCGAAGCCGTTGCCGTCGATCGCGTACCCGCCGCCGAGCGCGGTCTCGTGCTTCGCGCACCCCGCCACGATGGCCTGTTCGCCACCCGCCGGCACCTGTACCGAGGCGCTGCGCTGCACGACCGCGAGGTGCGGCCCCCGCGCGGCCCACCACACGCCGGCACCCGCCGCGCCACTGACCACCAGGGCCCCGGCAGCCACAACGGCCGCCGTTTTCCCGCTGATCGCCGCGCCCGCCTTCGCGAAGAGCCCAGCGCTCATTTCCCGCCCCCTACCGCTCCGCCCGCCTGCGCACACGCGGGGCCGTGGGCACTGTAGCGGCCGGAACTCGCCCATCACAGGGGTACGGAGCCACCTGTCCGGGCCCGGGTTCCCGGGCGGATCAAGGCCGCAGCAAGGTCTTGATCATCCCGTCCTCCTTGGCGAGGAACATCGCATAGGCCCGCGGTGCCTCCTCCAGCGGCATGGTGTGGGTGGCGAAGCCCTCCACCCCGAGGGGGTCGTCGTCGGTCAGCAGCGGAAGGATGTCGTCCACCCAGGCCCTCACGTTGGCCTGCCCCATCCGCAGCTGGATCTGCTTGTCGAACATCGTCAGCATCGGCATCGGGTCGGCCGCCCCGCCGTAGACCCCCGACACCGATATGGTCCCGCCCCGGCGGACCACCTCGATCGCCGTGTACAGCGCGTCGAGCCGGTCGATGCCGGCGCGCTCCATCAACGGCCGGGCCAGCCTGTCCGGCAGCAGCGCCGTGACGCGTTGCGCGGCGGCCCCCAACAACGCCCCGTGGGCCTCCATGCCGACCGCGTCGATGACGCAGTCCGTGCCGCGGCCGTCGGTCAGCGAGCGGACGGCGTCGGCGAGCCCGTCGCCGAGGTCCTTCGTGTTGAGCGTGTGGACGCCGCAGCCGCTCGCCCGGTCCAGCCGCTCCGGCACGAGGTCGACGCCCACCACCAGGCCCGCGCCCCGGTGCAGGGCGATCCGCGCGGCCATCTGCCCGATCGGCCCGAGCCCGAGGACGGTGACGGAGCCGTGCGGCGGTATCCCGGCGTACTCCACGGCCTGCCAGGCGGTGGGCAGCACGTCGGACAGGTAGACGAAACGCTCGTCGGAAGGCCCCTCGGGGACCTTGACGGGCAGGGTGTCACCGAACGGAACCCGCAGGTACTCGGCCTGCCCGCCGGGGACCTGCCCGTAGAGCTTGGTGTAGCCGAAGAGCGCCGCCCCCTTGCCGTACGCGTGGACCTGCGTGGTCTCGCACTGGGACTGCAGGCCCCGGTCGCACATGAAGCACCGCCCGCAGGAGATGTTGAAGGGGATCACCACCCGGTCACCGGGCCGCAGGGCGGACACCTCGGACCCGACCTCCTCCACCACCCCCATGGCCTCGTGGCCGAGGACGTCCCCGGCATCGATGAACGGCCCCATCAGCGTGTAGAGGTGCAGGTCCGAACCGCAGATCCCGGTCGATGTCACCTTGACCACGACGTCGGTCGGCTCCTCCAACCGCGGATCCGCGACGGACTCCACGCGGACGTCCCGAGTGCCCTGCCAGGTCAGTGCGCGCATGGCTCTGCTCCCTCCATGCCCGGACTCGGATCCGGGAAGCGTTGCCCGGCGCCTGCCCCCGACGTACGGGTGTATGCAGCCGGCAATCGTCCCTACCGGCCGAGATCGACGCGTACGGTCTCCACCCAGGCCGGGGGCGCCGGCGGGTCCTCCCCGACCAGGGCGGCGATCAGCCTGCAGGACGGCGTCTCGTCCGGCCACGGCGTGTACCCGTCGGTCAGCACCACCACGACGTTCGGCCGGTCGGGCAGGGCCAGCGCCGCGCTGATGCCGACGCGCATGTCCGTGCCCCCGCCGCCGGCCAGGGCCACCTCGCCGGCGCTGCGCACCCGCGTCACGGCGTGCACGTCGGCGTCGCAGGCGAGGACGGCGACCCGGTTGCCGCCGATGCCCACCTCCCGCAGGACACCGGTGACTTCGGCGAGCGCGGCCGCGAGGTCGTCCGGGCCCATCGACCCCGAGGTGTCGATGACGACGGCCACCCGCGGCAGCGGCCTGCGCAGGCTGGGCAGCACCACCCGGCCGCCGAGCGCGGGAGTGCGGCGCGAGGGGCGGCGGTACGTGTAGTCCACCGCCCCCGCCCCCCAGGCGGCGGCTTCACGGACCGCTCCGGACAGCGCTTGGCGCCAGTCCACGGAGGGCTCCAGCAGCTCCTGCGCCCACCGCGCCCAGCCCTCCGGCACCCGGCCCCGGGTGCGCTGGTGGGCCCGTACGGCCTGGGCGGTCTGCCGGCGCAGCGCCTCCGCCTCCACCGGGCCCACCCGGGCGGGGCCACCCTCCTCGCCCAGCTCCCAGGGCGCGGGGGTGCCGTGCGCGCCGGAGCCGCAGTCCGGCCCGTGGGGCGTCGGGGGGATCGCCGCCAGGTACGTCTCGAACAGGCCTCCCGCGGGCAGCCCGTAGAGCCTGGGCTCCATCCGCCCCTCGGGCAGCGCCAGCCCGTCGGCGAGCAGGTCGTCGTTGATCTCGCAGTCCTGGGCGATGTTGACCCGGACCGGATCGCGCTGGTCGGCGGCGGGCAGGCGCTCGGCGCGGCCGTGGTGGTCGCGCAGCAGGTGCGCCACCTCGTGGATCCACACCCCGGCCAGCTCGGCGACCGGGGTCGCCTCGACGAAGGCGGGCGAGACGTAGCAGCGCCAGTGCCGGTCGACGCCCATGGTGCGCACCCCGTCCGAGGGGACCACGGTCAGGGCGTACAGCGCGGAGGCGAGGTACGGACGGGCCTCCGCGGCCTTGTACCGGGCTGCCAGCAGCTTCGCGCGGTCCAGTTGCGGGCGCACGGCGGGGCCGGGCTCAGTCGCCGCCCGGCAGGGAGCCGGACAGCTGGAGCAGTTCCACGAAGGCGTCGATGCCCGCGGGCACCGGCCAGTCGAGGTCGCGCATCGCGGCGAGGTCGGCGGCGGCGCGGGCGGCGACGTCGGGCACGCCCGCGTCCACGGCCTTGGCCAGGACCGCCCAGCCCGCCTCCCAGCGGGGGCGGGTGAGTTCGCTCTGCACGGCGGCGACCACGGCGATGAGGAAGGCCAGTTGCCGGTCGCCGCGCTCGGGCAGGGCGAAGGCGTCCGGGTCGGCCAGCACCCGGTCCGGGTCGGGCAGGTCGAGGTGCTCCAGGTACGAGAGCAGTTCGATGCCGGCGGCTTCGCCCACGGCGCCGGTGAGCGCGGCGGCCAGCGCCTCCCGGCCCGTCGAGGCCGCGTACCCGGTGGCCAGCAGCCGCAGGGCCATCTCCCAGGTGCGCGGGGAGGGCCAGCCGCGGCCCCGCCCGGCCGCCTCGGCCGGCATGTGGTGGACCAGGCCCGGCCGGGCGGTGAGGAAGCCGGAGACCGCGCCGCGGGCCCGGGCGACCGCCCCGGAGGCCTTGGCGGGATCGACGGCCGGGATCGCCACCTCGGGCCAGGTGCCGGCCATGCCGCGGGCCACGGTGCGCGGGTTGTGCGTCCAGTCGAGGTGCACGAAGCGGTTGGCGAGCGGCGGGCTGAGGTGCCAGCCGTCCGCGGCGCTGGCGGGCGGATTGGCCGCGGCGACGATCCGTACCGCCGCCGGGAGTTCGAGGCTGCCGACGCGGCGTTCCAGGACCACGCGCAGCAGGGCCGCCTGCACGGCCGGCGGGGCGGACGACAGCTCGTCGAAGAACAGCAGCCCGTGGCCGGTGCGGGCGAGGCGCACCGCCCAGTCCGGCGGGGCCATGGGGACACCGGTGGTCGCGGGGTCCTCGCCGACGATGGGCAGGCCCGCGAAGTCGGAGGGCTCGTGGACGCTGGCGATGACGGTCTCCAGCCGGACGCCGAGCGCGGCGGCGAGCTGCTCCATGCCGGCGGACTTGCCGATGCCGGGCTCGCCCCACAGCAGCACGGGCTGATTGGCCGTCACCGCCAGGGCCAGTGCCTCCAGTTGGGGATTGGTGGCGGGCTCGGTGCGGGTGGCACTCAGCCGGGCACCCAGGGCGTCGGCGGCGGCCAGGGCGCGGGCGGGCTGCGGCCGGGTTGCGCTCATGCGTCCTCGTCCTCGTCGTCCTCGTCGTCCTCGCGGTACTCCATGTGCTCGTCGAACCAGTCCGCGCCGATGTCGGGGAACTCCTCGTCGACGCGCTCCCGCAGGAAGGCGAGGTCGGTGCGCTTGTAGCGGCGGATCTCCTGGGACAGCGACAGTTCCATCTCGTCGATGACGTCGATCCGGGCGCCGGCCGCCAGCAGGGCCCGGACCAGGTCCGCCGAACCGCCCCAGTGCACCGCGGAGAGCAGCGGGGTGCGCTCCGCCTTGTCCCGCGCCTCCAGGTCGAGTCCGGCCGCCAGCAGTCGCGGCAGCAGTACCTCGTGGTCGAGCAGGTGGAGCGCGTGCAGCAGCCCGCGGCCGCGGGCGTCCCGGACCCGGGGGTCCACGCCCGCGTCCAGCAGCGCCGTCACACCGGGGGTGTCGCCGTGCTGGGCGCGCAGGAAGAGATCGTGCCGCTGGGCCCTGAGGGCGCGGGGCAGCCGCCCCTCGCCCGTGGTCCAGGTCTGCTGCACGGCGAAGCACCCCGAGACCGCACCGCCGAAGGCCCGCATGGCGCGCTCCCGTTGCTGCTCCTCCGGGGTGTGCGGGACGTCGAGCACGCCGCCTCGCGAGCGCACCTCGTGCCAGCCGCCGCGGCAGCGCACCCGTACGGGCCCTCCCGTGTCGGGGCCGGGCGGGCCGACGGCCGGGCCCGCGTCGGGGAACAGCGCGGCGGCCACCAGCGGGTGCAGTTCGCGCGGGGTGATCCGGCCGGACCGTACGAGTTCGAGGTCGGGGAGCCGCTGCCAGGCGTACCGGGGCAGGGGCGGGACGGCGAGCGCCTCGGCCTGTTCGATGATGCGGGCCCGCAGCCCGCCGGGACCGGCGTGTTCCAGCAGGAGGTAGGAGCGCCAGCTGGCGGAGATCCGGTACCGGTCCGCCGCGCCGGCCGCCACGAGCCGGGCCACCTCCGGTACGAGCCGGCTCAGGTCGATCGGCATCCGTCCGAGAAGGGCCTCCGGGTCCGCCGGACGTTCGTACGGCTGCGGTGTGGGGACCGTCAGGTCGCACTCGATGCCCGCCGCCGCGTAGGCCTCGACCGTGTGTCCGCCGGCCCGCAGGGCGGCGATCCGCTCGGCCAGGCCGTCCGGGTCGGCGAAGCGCGCGCCCAGCTCGGACGCGCACCGGGCGTCCCAGAACGGCCGGGCCGCGGTCCAGTCCTCCGAGACGAAGCCGTGTCCCGTGTACACGTTCCACTTCTTGGCGACGACCGGCGCGCAGTGCAGGCGCAGCCGCTGCGGGCCTTCCGTCATGAGGGGCGTGGTGACCGACAGGGTCGGCCCGCCGGGGCCGCCGTACGAGGCGAGCAGGATCCTCAGGTCCGGGGCGATGGTGGTGCGCCCGCCCAGGAGCCGCGGCAGGTGCCAGCGCAGCAGCTCCGGGGCGAGGTGCCGCAGGTCCTCGGCGACGGCCTCGGCGACGGCCGCGCCGTAGCGGGCTTCGAGCTCGGGCAGCTCGAAGCCGACGTCCACGGCGGCGGTCGCGCAGGCCGCCCGCCAGTCACCGGCCAGCCGGTGCGCGGTGGCCTGCTCGATCATCCAGCCGGGCACGGCGTAGCGGCGGATGCGCTGCCATGCCGGGCCGTCCTCCCGCCTGAAGCCGCCGTGCAGTTCGGCGTTCTCCAGGCTCACCGGTACACGCTGCCGATGGCGCGGACGTCCGGGTGGGCGGCCCGGGCGGGGCGGAGCCGTTCGGTGAAGGAGCGCTTCACGCGGCGGGGCAGGCCGGGGCCCAGGCCGACGTACTCCAGGGGGCTGTCGGCGGGCACCGCGGCGAGCAGGCTCTTCGCGCCGCGTCCGGTGAGGCCGGTGTGGCGCAGCTCCAGACGGCGCAGGGGGCTGCCGGGGAGGGCGGCGGCCAGGGCGTACGCGCCCTCGTCGCCGGGGTGGTTGCCGGGCGCTCCGAGGCTGCGCTCGGACATGGTCCGGCCGAGGTCGAGGGCTTCGATGCCGCCGAGGGACGCGGCCAGGGAGCGCGCTCCGGCGGCGCCGATGCCGTTGCCGCCGAGCCCGAGGCGTACCGGGTGCGCGGAGGCGGCCGCCGCGGCGGCGAGGGTCGTGGCGCCCTCGTCGCCGAGGTGGTTGGCCGGGACGTACAGCTCGCGGACCCCGGCGTCCCGGATCAGGGAGGCGAGCAGCGGGGCGGCGTCGGGCCCGAGGCCGTTGCCGCCGAGGAAGAGCCGTTCGAGGGGCTGCGCGCGGTCCCGCAGGGCGTCGAGCAGGAGGCGTACGCCGTCGGCGCCGATCCCGGTGTTGACCAGGTCGAGGGTGCGCAGGGTGGTGTTGCGGCGCAGCAGCGCCGCCAGGATGCGGGCGCCGTCCCCGAAGAGCGGGTTGCGCTTGAGCCAGAGGGCGCGGACGGTGGTGTCGTCGGCGAGGGCGCCGGCGAGGGCGCTCACCCCGTCGGGGCCGATCCGGTTGCAGCCGAGGTAGAGGGTGTGCAGCCCGTGACCGCCGGCAAGGACACCGGCCAGGGTGTGGGCGCCGGTGTCGCCGATGGCGTTGGTGCCGAGGAGCAGGTGGGTGGCGTGCGCGGAGGCGGCCGCGGCCGGCAGCAGCCGGGCCGCGCCGGCCGGGCCGAGTCCCTGCTTGCAGAGGTCGACGCGGCCGTCGGCGCGCAGGGTGCCGAGCGGGAAGGCCTCGTCGGTCTCGACGGGGCGGTCCGCGGCGAGCCGGGCGAGCAGCGGGTCGAGGCCGGCCGGATCGGCCGGCGGCATGTCGGGGTGCTCGATCGCGGGGCACCGTACGGGTGTCGGCTGTGTCATCACCACTCCACCGGTTTCTTCGCCGGTGCCCGGCGTCCATCACGACTTGAGACGAGAACTGCGGAAGTAGACGCAAGACCGGTCGGATTCGAACCGACGTCCTCCAGCTCGATGCGTGGGCGCGACGACCTCTGCGCTACGGCCTTGCTGCCGGGGATCATACCTATCCGGCGGCCGAAAATCGATCACCAGTTTGGGGTGCTGATTCCCAACCGTCCTGATCGGTCGACCAGTTGTCGTCCGTGCGGGTTTGCCCGTCCTCAGGGTGTTTCCGGGTGGCTTGACGCATCGATGCCGCCGACCTCGCAGACCGTTTCGACGAAGGCCCGTACGCGTGCGTTCCCACCGGATGTCGGCCACAGGAACCGGTACTCGACGGGCGGGGCGTCCCGGAACGGCACCCACGCCACGTCGGGCCGGCTGTGGAAGCGCTCCGCGGCCCGGCTCGCCGGGGTGACGCCCTTGCCCAGGCCGACCAGGTTCACCACCTCCGTCCAGTACGTCGTGGGCTGGCCGTGCGGGATCGGTCTGCCCGATGGAGTGCGACGCGGGTAGTGGTAGTCCAGCCAGTACTGCGGGACGGCCCCGGCCATGGCGAGCAGCGTCGTGTCCGCGAGGTCCTCCAGCGACACGCAGGCACGCCCCGCGAACGGATGCCCGACGGGCACCATGAGCGCCCGGGGCTCGCGGAGTACGACGGGCCCGACCGTGAGATCGGGCTCCCGCACCGGGTGCTCGCTGACCTGTACCTGGACCTGACCGTTCCTGATCGGCCCGAACGGGTCGAAGAGCTGCACCTCCTGGATCTCGACGGCGCAGTCCGGATAGCGCGAGCGGAAGGTGTCGGTGGCCTTCAGGAGGAGCTCGGCGACCATGGCGCTGGAGTAACCGACGTGCAACGTACCGGTGATGCCCCGCCCCATGGCGACCGCGCGGTCGACGGCGCGCTGCAGCTGCCGCCGTACGGGGATCAGGTCTTCCCGCAACTGCCGCCCGGTCGGCGTCAGGGCGACGCGCCGACTGGTCCGCTCGAACAGCGGTACGCCGATGCGGCGCTCCAGTTTCTTGATGGTCTGGCTGACCCGCCCCTGGGCCAGGCCGAGCCGTTCGGCCGTACGTCTGAAGTGCAACTCCTCGGCCAGCGTCAGGAATGCTTCGATCTCGTGGCGCTCCACGGCCGTCCCCCATCGGTGAGTCTGAGTCACCGATCGTAGAAGATCTTGCTCTTGTTCGGCCGGGCCACGCATCCGAGAGTGGAGCCGCCCCCCAGACGTTTCCGAGGCTCATGCCCTCCATGCCCTACACGAGGACAAACACCACTGTGACGACCGTTTTCGACCCTGCCGGACTCGGCGCCCTGCACCTGCCCAACCGGCTGGTGATGGCCCCGATGACCCGCAACCGTGCCACCGCGGACGGCGTCCCGACGCCCGTCATGGCCACGTACTACGCCCAGCGCGCCTCCGCCGGACTGATCATCGCCGAGGCCTCCACGCCGAACGCGGTCGGTCAGACGTACCCGAACATCACCGCGATCCACAACGACGCGCACGTCGCGGGGTGGCGGCGCGTGACCGAGGCGGTCGGCGCCGCGGGTGGCCGCATGTTCCTGCAGCTGCAGCACGGGGGCCGCGTCGGCCACCCCGACAACAGCGGCATGACGCCCCTCGCGCCCTCACCGGTCCCGCTGCCCGAGACGATCTACACATCCACCGGGCACCAACCCGCTGTCGTTCCACGGGAGATGACCTCCGACGACATCCGCACCACCGTGTCCGACTTCGCCGCCGCGGCCCGCAGGGCCGTCGACGCCGGTTTCGCCGGAGTGGAGGTGCACGGCGGCAACGGCTACCTCCTGCACCAGTTCCTGGCATCGGGCACCAACCGTCGCACCGACGGCTACGGCGGCACGGTGGCCGGGCGCATCCAGTTCGTGCGGGAGGTCGTGGAGGCCGTCTGCGACGCCGTCGGGCCCGGACGGGTGGGGCTGCGCATCGCCCCCGGCGTCACGGCCAACTCCATGCTGGAGGACGACACCGAGGCCGTCTACCAGGCGCTGGTCGACTCGCTCTCCGAGGCCGGTCTCGCCTACCTGCACGTGGTGTTCGCCGATCCGGACCAGCCCCTGTTCCAGCACATCCGCAAGCACTGGCCGGCCCCGCTGATCGCGAACCCGTCGCTGCCGTGGCCGGGCCCGCTGCCCGCGGACGGCGGCAGGCGCGAGGCCGAGCGGCTCCTGGCCGCGGGAGCGGACCTCGTCTCCCTGGGCCGCGCCTTCCTGGCCAACCCCGACCTCGTCGAGCGGCTGCGCACCGGCGCCCCGCTCAACCCCATCCGCGACCGGTACCTGATGTACGTGGGCGGTGAGACCGGATACACCGACTATCCGTACCTCGGTGCCGAGGGTGCCGAGGGCGCGGGGCAGTAGCCGTATCAGCTGGTGGTGAGGGCGCGGATGGCGGTGTTCTGGGAGTACGCGAGCAGGCCGATCGTGGTCGCACCCATGGCGAGGGCGAACAGGGCGTGGCCGAGGGTGGAGGTGACGGCCAGGCCCAGGGCGTTCATGGCGAAGTGGCTGCCGACGCGCAGGGCGATGAGCGCGAAGGCGATCCTGCGGGTTTCCTTGCCGCGCCACAGTGCCTTGGCCAGCTTGAGGCGCTTGCGCATCATGGTCAGCGAGACGGTGATGTTCACGGCCAGCAGGACCAGCAGTACGGGCCACGCCGTGGGGAAGGCGTTGAGGATGTCGAAGGCGGCTGCGAGGACGCCTTCGAAGGCGAAGAACCAGACCGGAAGCCGATAGTCCGCGGGTGCCAGGACCCTGGTGTCGATCGCTTCGGCCTGCGCCGTTTTCCTGCTCAGGATGTTCATGCTGCCCCCGTGGTCGGTGTGGTGATCACAGTCTGCTCGGCGGAGACGCGCGGGGGGCAGAGCCGCGGATCACGTGTGCCGTATGACAGGTGTCATGTGCCAGCCAACTGTCGCAGGGATATGCCCAAAAGGTGACTTTCTGCAGCCTGATGCGGTCGGATAGCAATGACGCGGCGCCTGGCACGGCCTGCCGACGGTCGGCGGCGATCCCAGCGTGCCGAGAGGAATGATCCGTGATCCGCACCCGTTACGCCGCCGCTCTGGCCACCATGGCCGTCACCGCCCTCGCGGTCACCGCGAGCCCCGCCTCGGCGGCACCCGGCGACACGCTCACCATGTGCTCCAGCACGCTCACCCCCGACGGCTGGGTGGACGTGCAGTGGTGGAACAGCGGCGGGTGCGGCTCCGGCTTCACGCCCAACACCAAGCAGATCAAGGACCTCAGGGGCTACCCGGTCGGCACCCAGGTCAACGCCTGCGCCTCCACCTGGCCGCCCGCCGGCTGGACCATCACCAGCACGTACTACTCGAGCGGCTGTCGCTACTCCGCCGTCCCCAGCTTCAACCCCAACACCTGGACGCTGAAGCGCACCTCCTAACCTCGGCTCGGGCGCCGTAGTCGACCTGGACCACCGACTGCGGCGCGGTCGGCGGGCCCGCGGCCGGTCCGCTCAGATGCGCCGCAGGTGCCGGGTGAACAGGGCGCGGGTCCGGTCGAGGTCCTCGGGGCCGGCCGCACCGCGCTTGGGCAGTACGAACATGTACTCCATGCTGCCGGTGAGGACGAACAGCTCGGGTGTCTCGAACCACCAGGGGTAGGAGCTCCACTCAGCGGTGTCCGTCTGTCCGGATGTGCCGGTGGTGGTCAGTCCGTCCTCGCCGACCGTGGTGAGACAGGCGCCGTGCTCCGCGTGGGTGGCGTACTGACCCCGCGCCCGGCGCCTGCGGAGCCACTGGCGCACGACGGGCACCACGACGGCGCAGATCGTGCCCATGACGATGACGTCCGTCTGGTCGAAGTGGAACTTCCACGCCCTGACGGCGAACGCGGCGGCCGCGGCCGCGTAGAGGAGCGGCAGGTGGCGGGTGCGCCCGGGCCAGGAGTGGAGGGTGTAGCGCCACAGGGCCTTGTCGTAGTCCGCGGCGGTGGGGGTGTACTCGAACCGCGCAGTGCGGACCGGGGCCGGGTTTTCGGCCGGTCTGGCTTGATCCATGCTCATGACAGCGGAGAGTACGACACCCTCTCCACCGGCCGGCAACCACCTCCGCGGGGGCCCGGGGCGCCACCCTGAAAGGAATCTCAGGAATCTCCCCATGTCCTGACATACCGATATAGGTTTGGTGCCGGTGCATTCACGTCACCGGCCGCTGCCGGCGTCGAGGCGCGGTCTACCGAAACTTCCGCCGCTCGCAGCGGGCGGGTGCGTAAAGGGTTCCAGAAACTGATGCGTGCAAACGTGCGTGCCGCCGTCATCGCCGTGGGCGCCGCGATGGCGGTCTCCTTCCCGGCGGCGAGCGCCCTCGCTACTCCCGATGGCGGCGAGGTGTCCGCGATCAAGGCCGGCTTCGAAGGGGGTGCGGAGCCGCACCAGGACGTCGCCGTGATGGTGGGAGGGGTCGGCGTGGCCTTCGCCGGCGCCGCCGGTCTCGGTCTCGTCGTGCTGCGCCGCCGTTTGCGCGCGTTGTCCTGCCCCCCTCGCGTGGGCCGGTCGGGGGTGCCCGGTGCGGCACACGAGGTAGCTGTTTGGCGCATCGGTGAGCGGAGCGGTCACTCCGGGTAGCCAGTGTGGCGATCCGTACGCGCCGACCGCAAGGAGCAGCACCGATGAGCTCGACGACCGCTTCCCGTCTCCGTACCGCTGTCCGCACGGCAGCCCCCGCCGTGGCCGCACTCACCCTGACGATGGCCTTCGCGAGCCCCGCTTCCGCGAGCCCCGCCCTGGTGTCGATCGTCAACGGCCGGCTCACTTTCACCGCCCTGCCCGGCGAAACCAACACCGTCACCTTCGACACCTTCAGCGCGGGAACCCTGCTGGTCACCGACACGACGAGCAACCTCACCGCGGGCCAGGGCTGCTCGGGGAGCGGCCATACGGTGCTCTGCGATGGCGAGGGCGTGACCCGGATCGTCGCCAACCTCGGCGACCGGAACGACACGGCGCAAAACGACACCGACCTCCCGAGCGAACTCAACGGCGGGCTGGGCAACGACATCCTCGTCGGCGGCGGCGGCCCCGACCGGCTCATCGACCTCGACGGCTGGAACGGCCCGACCCTGATCACGGTGACCATGATCGGCCGGGGCGGCAACGACGTCATCGTGAGCCGTAACGGCGGCTTCGACCGGATCGACTGCGGCTCCGGCTTCGACGTTCTGGCTGCCGACCGGGCCTCCCGTGACTTCCTCGTCACGCCCAACACCTGCGAGATCGTCCAGCGCTTCTAACCCGTCGGACGGGTCACGCGGTTGACGGCGGCGAGGACGGCCTGCACCGACGCGGAGAGGATCGAGGTGTCCCATCCGGCGCCCCAGCAGGTGACGCCGTCCACCCGGCACCGGGCATAGGCGACGGCGGGGCTGCCGGGGCCGGCGGCCGTGGAGTGCTCGGCGTAGTTGAGGATGTCGACGGCGATCCCCCCGCTGCCCAGGGCGTCCGCGAAGGCCGACAGCGGCCCGTTACCGGTACCCACCAGCTCGCGCTCGCCGCCCGCGCCGGCCCGGGAGTCCAGGGTGCAGACGAACTCGTGGACTCCCGGAGCCGTTTGGCCGGTCCGCCAGGCGGTCAGGGCGTGCGGTCCGTCCTGGGCGGGCGCGATGTACGTACGGTGGAAGAGCTCCCACAGATCCTTGTGCGAGAGCTCCCGCCCGTCGGCATCCGTGATCCGCTGCACCGTGCCTGAGAAGTCCGGGCGCATCGGCTTGGGGAGGTCCAGGCCGTGGTGCACCTGCATCAGGTGCGCGATGCCGCCCTTTCCGGACTGCGAGTTGATGCGGATGACCGCCTCGTAGGTCCGGCCGAGGTCGCCCGGGTCGACGGGCAGGTACGGCACCTCCCACGGCGCACGCCCCACCGGTACGCCCAAATGGCGGGCGCGCTCGGCGTGGTGGGCCATGCCCTTGGAGATGGCGTCCTGGTGCGTACCGGAGAAGGCCGTGTGGGCGAGTTCGCCGCCGTAGGGATGGCGGGGATGCACGGGCAGCCTGGTGCATTCCTCCACCACGTCGCGTACGGCGTCGATGTCGGAGAAGTCGACCATCGGGTTCACGCCCTGGGCGTAGAGGTTGAGGGCCAGGGTGACCAGGTCGACGTTGCCGGTCCGCTCGCCGTTGCCGAACAGGCAGCCCTCCACCCGCTGGGCGCCGGCCAGGACGGCCAGTTCGGCGCAGGCGACGCCGGTACCGCGGTCGTTGTGCGGGTGCACGGAGAGGATGACGGCGTCGCGGCGGGCCAGGTGGCGGTCCATGTACTCGATCTGGTCGGCGTACACGTTCGGGGTCGCGATCTCCACCGTCGCGGGCAGGTTGTGCACGACCGGACGGTCGGGGCTCGCCTCCCACAGGTCCGTCAGGCCGTTGCAGACCTCCAGGACGAAGTCCGGCTCGGTGAGGTTGAAGACCTCGGGGGAGAACTCGAACCGGATGCCGGCGCCGGGCCGCTCCTCGGCGCGCCGCATCAGGTACGTCGCGGCCTCGCGGATGAGCGCGTGCACCTCCTCCCGGGTGCGGCCCAGGACGACGTCGCGCCAGGTGGGCGCGGTGGCCGTGTACAGGTGGACGAGCGTACGGGGCAGGCCCTCGATGGAGGCGAGGGTCCGGTCGATGAGGTCGTGCCGGGCCGCGGTGAAGACCGAGACCGTCACGTCGTCCGGGACCGCGTCGCTCTGCGCGAGGTGACGTACGAAGTCGAAGTCGGTCTGGCTGGCCGACGGGTAGCCGACCTCGATCTCCTTGAACCCCATGGTGCACAGCAGCTCGAACATCCGGAGCTTGCGGGCGATGTCCATGGGCTCGGCCAGGGCCTGGTTGCCGTCCCGCAGGTCGACGGGCACCCACAGTGGGGCCCGGGTCAACTGCCGGGACGGCCAGGTTCGGTCCTGCAGGGGCAGCGGCACTCGCTCGTGGGCGGACCGGTAGCGGTCGTGCGGCATCCGGCTCGGCCGCTGGGGGTTCCAGGCCGGTGCGCCGTCGGGCACGGCGCCGGACGGCGTGCGCAGGGTGGGGTACGGGGTGGGCTGCGGGGATCGCATGGCGGGGTGAACTTCCTTCGGTCGACCTACGGTTGACCGGCACGGCCGAGCCCCGCTGCGGGGAGCCGGTCAGATGCGGGCCCCGCAGCGGCAGCCGAGGAGGAGGCCACGCAGCGTCATGAGCGGTAAACTAACAACAACTCAGCTCCTCAGACAACCTGATTGGTGAACAACATGCCCCTCAGTGCCCTTCGCCCCAGCCCGCTCGTGGAACAGGCCACTGAGCACCTGCGGGACCAGATCACCGGGGGCCACTGGCCGGTCGGCACCAAACTCCCCGCCGAGACGGCGCTGGCGAAGGCGCTCGGCATCGGGCGCTCCACGGTGCGGGAGGCCCTGCGTGCACTGGCGGGGGCCGGCCTGGTGCAGGCCCGGCAGGGGGCGGGCGTGTTCGTGATCGCCACCGAGCCGGCCGAGGACTGGCCCACACGGATGCGGCGGGCGGC
This sequence comes from Streptomyces sp. NPDC057010, assembly GCF_042673805.1. Taxonomy (NCBI): domain Bacteria; kingdom Bacillati; phylum Actinomycetota; class Actinomycetes; order Kitasatosporales; family Streptomycetaceae; genus Streptomyces; species Streptomyces sp. NPDC057010. Next base: position 46,817 of record NZ_JBHUSC010000004.1, read on the forward strand.
CATCAGCGACATCTACGAGGTCCGGATGCTGATCGAGGTGGAGGCGGCGCAGCTGGCCGCGCGGCGCCGCACGGACGACGACCTCCTCCTCATCGGCGCGGCCCTGGACCGCCGCCGCGAGGCCGCGGCCGGGAGCACGACCGGTTTCGTCGACGCGGACATCGCGCTGCACGCGGCCGTCGTGGCGGCGGCCCACAACCCCGTCCTCACGAGCTTGTTCGGCGAGTTCGTTCCGGCACTGCAGCAGGCGCTGATCGACCTCGTCGACCTCCTGGGCCTGCGCGATGAGGACCCGAACCACGGCGACGCCGGCCACACCGCCCTCGTGGACGCCATCGCCGCGTCGAACGCCGAGGCGGCGGGCGACGTCCTGCGCGACGAACTCCACCAAACCCTCGCCCGCCTGCGCTCCACCTGACCCCGGGCGCCACTCGACCCGACGCGCTTCCCGGCACTCCGGCTACAGGCTGAGCACGTACCACTGCTTCGCGAACCGGCCGTACAGGTACAGCCTCGGCCCTCGGCCGACCGGGCGCCCGTATCCCGTCAGTGGTGATCCGTTGGGCATGGTGAGAACGGCCTCCTCGACCACGACGGCTTCGCCATCGGTCAGGCCGCAGTAGTGCAGTCGGTCCCGTCGGCCGGAATCACGCGGACCGCCGCCGAGGAAGAGGATCCGGTTCCCCTGGACCGCCAGGCCGAGAGGCGAACCCACGGGGTTCTTCCACGCACGGCTCCGCCCGTCGGCCTGCGTTTCGAGGAGCGGGAAATCGGGCCAGTAGACCGCCCAGGCCGCCGATTCGGCAACGTTGAGGGCGTAGACGGTGTCGATGTGCGGAACGCCCCGGGGCGGGCGGTACTCCCACAGGTGGTTGCCCCCGCTGTCCCATCGGGCCAGGCCGGCGGCGCTGATGGGGTCGACGTAGACCCCTTCGTCGTAGTAGGCACTCCACAGGTTGTGCCGACGGTCCGCCATCATGAACTCCACCGCGGTACCCATGGCGAAACGCTGCCGCGGTCGGCCGTCACGACCGAATATCAGAGCATTGCGGTCGCCGTCGGAACCGCTGCCCTGCAGGACGAGCCGGCCGTTGGGCAGAGAGTCAAGTCGGACCGGCACGAAGGACACCCCGTGCAGGACCCGCTCCTCCACCTTTGCTGCGTCATTGATGACGACCAGACCGTCGAAGGGCAACCTGGTGGGCCGAGGCCGGGCCCTCCCGTACGGGTTCGGAGGGAAGACGGCATCCGGGCAGAGCAACCACAGGGTTCTTCCCCAGGCATCCACGGTGGAAGCCAGGACCTTCCTGCTGTCGTACTGCCGAGGCAACAGTGCGTAAGGACGCAGTGCCACCTTCTTCAAAAGACCACCTCGCGGGCGAAGGAATGCAGCACCCCATCCTGCCAGAGCGTGAGACCTCAAACTCAGTGGTCGTTGAGGAGGGCGCAGGCGAAGTCTTCCTGGACCGTGCGGAGCAGGGCGAGCAGGCCGGGTTTGTTGCTCTTGCTGGTCTGGGTGTTGATGGAGAACGTGAGCGAACGGGTGCCGTCGGGGGTGGTGGCGGCGAGCTGGGTGTAGCCCGGGAAGTTGCCGGTGTGGCCGTGGAGCACGCCGCAGCGGGTGGTGTACTGGAAGATCGCGAGTCCGGCGGCGTTGGTGCCGGGGCCCGCCGGCTCGGAGGAGTCGCCGGGACGGAAGGCGAGCTGCTCCTTACGGGTGCTCTGCGACAGCAGGGCGGGGCCACCGTACGCGCGGATGAACGCACCCAGTTCCCTCGGGGTGGAGACGATGCCTCCGGAGGCCCAGACCCCTGAGGCGCCGACGGCCTCGCTGATGTCCTCGGGTTCGGCGGGCGGGGCGACGTCGTAGCCGTGCAGGAACGGGTGCGGGAGGCGGTAGCCCAGGGGCAGGCTGGTGCGGCGCAGCCCGAGGGGGCGGTACACGAGGTCCTCGAGGAGGTCTTCGTACCGGCGGCCGGTGGCGGCCTCCGCCATGAGGGCGACGGCGATGTTGTCGGAGTTGGAGTACTCGTACAGGACGCCCGGACGGAAGAGCAGCGGCTCGTCCGCGACGAAGCCGAGGAGCGCGCGCGGGTCGAAGACGTGGCGGGGGTCGGCTTGGAGGATGCGCAGGAACTCCGGGTCGGCCGAGAAGTCGGGCAGGCCGCTGGTGTGCTGGAGGAGCTGGCGCAGCGTCACCGCGTGCCAGGCGGCGGGCTGGGCGGGGAGACGGTCGCCGATGGTGTCGTCGAGGGAGAGGAGCCCCTGGTCGACGAGTCGGAGGGCGACGGCCCCGCTGAACGCCTTCGCGATGCTGGCGATGCGCATGTGGTCATCGGGGTCCGGGCGGCGGCCGGTGGCGATGTCCCCGACACCGGCGGTGAACACCTGCGTCCGGTCGTCCCGGGTGAGCACGGCGATCACCCCGGGCGGCCCGTCGTCCCGGGCGACGAGCCGTTCGAGCTGCCGCTGGAGATGCTCCTCGTGGTACGGGCCTCCGCCGCCGGGGCCGGGGTCCGCACCGGCCGCCTGCGCGGGCGGGAGGAGCGCCCCGAGCGCGGCGGCGGCGAGTACGGCGGCGGACAGTCCGGCGCGGAATCGGTGTACGGAGGTGCGGGTGGGCACGGTGTCTCTCCCGGTGGGCGGCGGGGCTGTCGGTGAGGGCAGCCGGTACCGCCTGCCTAGCAGCAGGGCGAGCGCCCCGGCCCCCCGGCGCGCACGCCCGGGGCCGCTCAGCGGACACGAACACCCCCCGCGCCGGGCGTGTCGCGCGCCGGCGCCGTGACGGCTTGACAGACCCGAATATCGCGATCTGTCACACCACGGCCGCACGCATGGTCGTACACTCCGGGACCGGCCGTGAGGTCCTCGCGCTGCGCGGAGCCTCGGCAACGCCACCGATCGGGGGAGCGGATGACAGTGAGTCGGGACAGCCGGGACAGCCGTGACGGACGCATCGTCACCTTCTACTCGTACAAGGGCGGCACCGGCCGCACCATGGCCCTGGCCAACACCGCCTGGATCCTCGCCGCCAGCGGCAAGCGCGTGCTCGCCGTGGACTGGGACCTGGAGGCGCCGGGCCTGCACCGCTTCTTCCACCCCTTCCTGGACCCCGCCACCCCGGGCGCCACCACCGGGGTCATCGACCTGATCAGCGAGTACGCCTGGGCCGTGATCAGCCCGGCGCAGCGTCCCGACGACTGGCACGAGGACTACGCGCGGATCCGGCCGCACGCCGTACCCCTCTCCCCGGAGCCCCTCGGCTGGGAGTTCCCGGACGGCGGCACCCTCGACTTCGTCTCGGCGGGCCGGCAGAACCGTGAGTACGCCGCGACGGTCTCCACCTTCGACTGGGACAACTTCTACGACCGGCTCGGCGGCGGCCGGTTCCTCGACGCCTTACGCGCGGACATGAAGCGGAACTACGACTACGTCCTCATCGACAGCCGTACCGGTCTGTCCGACGTCGCGGACATCTGCACCGTCCACCTCCCCGACGTGCTCGTCGACTGCTTCACCCTCTCCGGACAGTCCATCGACGGCGCGGCCTCCCTGGCCCGGCGGATCGACGAGCGGTTCAACGACCGCGGCATCCGGATCTACCCGGTCCCGATGCGCATCGACGAGGGCGAGAAGGAGAAGGCGGACGCGGGCCGGGCCCTGGCCCGCACCACGTTCGACCGGTTCCCGCGCGGCCTGCGCGGGGACGAGCTCGCCTCCTACTGGAGCGCGGTGGAGATCCCGTACCGCCCCTACTACGCCTACGAGGAGACCCTGGCCGTCTTCGGTGACGCGGCCGGGCTCCCCCGCTCCCTGCTGTCCGCCTACGAGCGCCTGACGGCAGTGGTCACCGAGGGCGAGATCACCACCATGCCGGTCATCGCCGAGGACGTGCGGCTGCGCATCCGCGACGCCTTCACCCGCCGCCCGGCCCTGCCCGCCGACCTGTTCCTCTCCTACGCCGCCGAGGACCGGATGTGGGCCGACTGGATCGGGTCGGTGCTCACCCGGGCCGGCTGCCGGTTCACCTCCGAGGACGTTTCCGCGGAGCAGCCCCCAGGCACACGTGTCGACACCGCAGCCCGGACCGTGGTCATGCTCTCCAGGGCCTACCTGAAGTCGCCCCGCGCCGTGGACGTGTGGAACCGGGCCGCCGCCGAGGTGGTGCTGCTGAGGCTGGAGGACCTACGGCCGACGCCGCCCTACGGCGACCGGTACCCGGTGGACCTCTTCCGCCTCGACGAGGCGCACGCCACCGCGGCCCTGCTCCGCGCGCTGGAGCGGCCGCCGGCCCTGCCCGACACGGGCACCAGCGGTCCCCGGTTCCCCGGGACCGTCCCGAAGATCTGGAACGCGCCGTCCCGAAACCCCGCTTTCACCGGGCGCGGCCTCCTGCTGGAGCGCCTGCGCGACCAACTCGGCGGCGGCATGGCCGTGGTGCTGCCGCAGCCTCAGGCGCTGTACGGGCTCGGCGGCGTCGGCAAGACCCAGGTGGCGCTGGAGTACGTGCACCGGTTCAGGGCCGACTACGACCTGGTGTGGTGGATTTCCGCAGAGCAGACCGACGACGTGGTCGCGGCCCTCGCAGAGCTGGCCGTACGCCTCGGCACGCAGACCGGCGAGGACATGCCGGCCGCCTCGCAGAAGGCGATCGACCTGCTGCGGCGGGGCGTTCCCTCCTCACGGTGGCTGTTGGTCTTCGACAACGCCGACGACCCGGACGCCCTGTGGCGCTTCTTCCCACCGGGCGGCGCGGGCCACGTGCTGGTGACCTCGCGCAACCAGTCCTGGTCGCAGTACGGTGACACGCTGCCGGTGGACGTGTTCCTGCGGGAGGAGTCCACCGAGCACCTCCGGCGCCGGGTCTCCGGACTCGGCCAGGAGGAGGCCGAGCAGGTGGCCGTGGCGGTGGGCGACCTGCCGCTCGCGGTCGAGCAGGCGGGCGCCTGGATCGCGGAGACCGCGACACCCGTGTCCGCGTACCTCGAGGAGCTGGCCCGACAGGCCGCGCGCGTGCTGGCACTGAACCGGCCGGCCGGCTACCCCGAGCCGGTGGCCACCACCTGGAACGTGTCCATGGAGCGCCTCCAGACCCGTTCCCCGGCCGCCGTACGGCTGTTGCAGCTGTGCGCGTTCCTCGGGCCCGAGCCGATCTCGGCGGACCTGCTCTACAGCCGGGAGATGATCGAGGCGCTGAAGCCGTACGACTCCTCCTTGCGGGAAAAGGTGGTGCTCGGCCGGGTGATCTGGGAGATCGGCCGTTTCGCGCTGGCCAAGGTCGACCAGGTCGGCAACAGCATCCAGGTCCACCGGCTGGTCCAGGCGGTGATCCGGGGGCAGCTGTCCGAGGAGGAGCAGAGCCGGGCCCGGCACGAGGTGCACCGGATCCTGGCGGGTGCCCGGCCGGACGACGACGAGCCGGTGGACGACCCGCAGAACTGGCCGCGGTTCCACACGATCTGGCCGCACCTGGGCCCGTCCGGGGCCCGGTCCTGCAAGGAGCCGGAGACGCGCCGGCTGCTGATCGACCGCGTCCGCTACCTGTGGAAGCGCGGTGAGTTCGAGGCCGCCCACGCGCTCGGCGCGGAGCTGCGCGAGGTCTGGCGGGAGACCCTGGGCGAGCACGATCCGCAGTACCTGTACGTGAGTTTCCACCTCTCCAACATCCTGCGTTCGCAGGGCCGGTTCGTGGAGGCGATGGAACTGGACGAGGGGACGCTGGAGCGGCAGCGCAGGGTGCTCGGCCCCTCGCACCCGCACACGTACATGACCACCAGCGGCCTGGCGATGGACCTGGGCGCACTGGGCCGGTACGGCGAGGCGATGGAGCTGGCCGCGGCCGCGCACGAGGGCTTCGGGCAGATCCTCCACGAGTCGCACCCGCGCACACTGGCGGCCGCTAACAACCTGGCGTTGAACCTGCGGCTGATCGGGAGCCACGCGCGGGCCCTGGAGATCGACCAGGAGGTCTTCGACCGGCGCACGGAGGTGCTGGGCCCGGACCACCCGCACACCCTGTCCTCCGCGCAGAACCTGGCCCGGGACCTGCGCGAGATGGGCCGGTACGGCGACTCGGTGGAGCTGCTGAGCCGGACGTACGAGACCTACAAGCGGCACCTGTCCAGGACCTTCCCCGGGACGCTTTCGGCGGCGAAGAACCTGGCGGTGTCCCTGCGGCGGGCCGGTGAGCCGGAGGACGCGCTGCGGTTGACGACGGTGACCCGCAACCTCTATCGGGCCGAGTACACATCGGTCACCCCGGACCTGCTGGCCTGCGAACTGAACCTGGCCGCCGACCTGTTCGCGACGGGGGACCCGGGCGCGGCGCGCGACCTGGCGCAGGAGGTGGTGGGCGAGTACGTGAAGGTGCCGGGGGAGCGGCACCCCTACACTCTGGCGGCGCTGAACAACCTGGCGGTCTTCCACTGGGGCACGGGCGCGGCCGACACGGCGGATTCGATGCTCCGCCAGGTGATCCGGCTGATGCGGGACGTGCTGGGCGACGACCATCCGCACACCGTCTTCGCCCACCTCAACCTGGCCAACGCCCGGGCCGACCTGGGCGATCCGGAGGGCGCGATCGAGCTGGAGCGGCCGGCCGTGCGACGCCTGCACGAGACGCTCGGGGCGCACCACCCCGAAACCCTGGCCGGCTCCGCCAACATGGCGATCAGCCTGGACATGCTGGGCCGCAGCGAGGAGGCGGCCCGACTGCGGGCGGAGGCGGTGTCCGAGCTGACGCGGCTACTCGGAGAGGGCCACGCCCTGACCCGCCACGCCCGCGACGAGCGGCGCTTCCACCGCGACCTGGAGCCCCTCGGCGTGTGATCGGCCGGCGGCTTGCGAGGCGCTGACTGGTATCGCCGCTCGTGATCACAGTCGTCGTCACCATCGCGCTGGCGTTCCTCGGCTACGCGAGTTGCGCGGTGGCGTGGAGGGTACCGAGGAGGGCGAGGGCCCGGGCGCTGGGGGTGGCGGGTTCGGCCTGGTAGACGATGAGTTGCCGGCCGGGCTCTGCGCACACGTCGAAGGCCTGGTAGGTGAGGGTCAGGGGACCGACGTCCGGGTGAAGGCAGTGTTTGACGTCCGAGGTCTTGCCCAGCACGGCGTGGGTGTTCCACAGGCGGGTGAAGTCCTCGCTGTGCCCGGTGAGGTCGCGGACGAGGCTCCGCAGGCGCGGATTGCCGGGCTCGAGGCCGGCGGCCTGGCGCAGGTGGCCCACGACGGCTCGCGCCGTGTCGTCCCACCGGGTGTGGAACCGCCGTCCCGCCGGGTCGAGGAAGACCATGCGGGCGAGGTTGTCCGCCGGCTCGAAGGGCGAGTACAGGGCTTCGGCGAGGGCGTTTGCCGCGAGCACGTCCAGGGCCCGGTTGATGACGAACGCCGGGGCACCGGGGTAGCCGTCGAGCAGCTGCCGCAGGGCGGGGCCGACGTGGTCCGGGACGGTGGCGGTGAGCTGAACGGCCGGTGCGGTCCCGGCCAGTTGGTTCAGGTGCGCGTGGGCGTCGGGGTCCAGGCGCAGGGCGCCGGCGAGGGCGTCGAGCACCTGGGCCGAGGGGTGGCGTTCGCGTCCCTGTTCCAGGCGCGTGTAGTAGTCCGCGTTCACCCCGGCCAGGACCGCGACCTCTTCGCGGCGCAGTCCGGTGACCCTGCGCACGCCGTGGCCGGGCATGCCGACGTCGTGGGGACGCAGGCCCGCTCGGCGGGCGCGGAGGAACTCTCCCAGCTGGTTGTCGGGCATGCCGTCAGGCTAGGCGATGGCGACGTGGTGCTGCCTGGGTGCGGTGCACCCAGGCAGCACACGTCCTGGCCCATGCGCCACGGCCTGCCCAGACTCGGTGGTGCGAGCCCCGTACCCACTGAGAGGAATCACAGGAATGACAGGAATGACAGGCACAGCCAAGGTCGTGGCGATCACCGGAGCGAGCAGCGGCATCGGGGAGGCGACCGCCCGCCGGCTCGCCGCCGACGGGCACCACGTGTTCCTCGGTGCGCGCCGCACCGACCGACTCGACGCGCTGACCCGTGAGATCACCGCAGCCGGCGGCGCGGCCGCGTTCCGTCGTGTGGACGTCACGGACGCCGCCGACGTGAACGCCTTCGTTTCCGCCGCCCGCGAGCACTACGGCCGCGTGGACGTGATGGTCAACAACGCGGGCGTCATGCCGCTCTCGCCGCTGGACGCGCTGAGGGTCGAGGAGTGGGACCGGACGATCGACGTGAACGTACGGGGTGTCCTGCACGGGATCGCCGCCGCCCTGCCGACGATGCGCGCCCAGGGCGGCGGGCACTTCGTGAACATCGGATCCGTCGGCGCGTACGAGGTCTCTCCGACGGCCGCCGTCTACTGCGCCGGCAAGTTCGCCGTCCGTGCGATCTCCGAGGGACTGCGCCAGGAGTCCCCGGACGGCAGCATCCGCGTCACGCTCGTCTCCCCGGGTGTGACCGAGTCCGAACTCGCCGACGGCATCGCGGACCCCGCTGCCAGGGAGGCGATGAAGACCTACCGTGCCGTGGCGCTGCCCGCCTCCGCCGTCGCCGACGCCATCGCGTACGCCGTTTCCCAGCCGGCCGGGGTCGACGTCAACGAGATCGTGGTCAGGCCCGCTGCGAGCGCCCAGTGAACCACCCCCTCTCCGCGAAAGGCGCCGACGGCGACCTGTCCCGCAGACTGCGGGCCCTGGAGGACAAGGAAGCGTTGCGCGCACTCATGATCCGCGGGTGGCGGGCGCTGGACCGCAAGGACTGGCGCGCCTGGTCGGCCTGCTGGGCCGAGGACGGGGTGCTGGAGTTCGAGCCCTGGGGAACGATCCGCGGGAGGCAGGCGATCAGGGCAAAGGTGGAAGAGGCGGAGGCCCCCTACCCGACCATGCAGCACCACATCCTCAACACGCACTTCGAGGTGGCGGGGGACCGGGCCACCGGCATCGGCTACATGTGGTTCGTGACGGATTCCGCGCCCGGGACTGCTGCCTCCCCGTACGCCATGGGCGGGCCGTACGACTGGGAGTTCCGCCGCGAGGACAGGGGCTGGCTCCTGGTCCGCCAGAGCGTGGGCGTCTGGTGGACCGAGGGCGAGAACCCGGCTGTCAGTGCCGTCCGCCATCATGCGGTTCATGGGCGAACTGGTGGAACGAGTTGACGAGTACGGCCGACACGTCGGGGTCGTGGAGCGTCGTGACGCGATCCGAAACGGGTGGCTGCACCGGATCGCCGCGACCGTGTGCCGCGACCGGCGGGGGCGGTTCCTGGTCCATCGTCGTGCCGGGCACCTGACGCGCTTCCCGGATCAGTACGAGCTGCTGTTCGGCGGCGCCGTAGCCGTGGGCGAGTCCTGTCGGACCGCTGCGTCGCGCGAACTGGCCGAGGAGACGGGCATGGAGGTGCCGGTCCGTTTCGTCGGCGCCTTCCTCAACCGGAGCGGTCTCAGCCCGCACTGGATGGGTGTGCACGAGGCCGTCATCGACCACGAGCAGCTACAGGGCATGCGCCTGGACCCCGGGGAGGTGGCCTGGTCCGGCTGGCTCACGTACCAGGAACTCCAAGAGTTCATCGGCCGGCACACCTTCACTCCGGACAGTCACGAGGTGCTGGCCCGCTACCTCACGGCGCCGGCGCCGGCGCCGGCGCCGGTACCCGAGCCGTAGCCGACCGGACCGCTGCGCCCACGCCCGCCCCGTCAGCCCAGCGCGTTCGCCAACAGCTCCGCGGTCTTGGCCACCAGCTCGTCGTCACGCGGCGCGGTCGGCTCCGCCCGGGTGGTGAGCACCGACAGTACGATCGGCGGTCGCCCCGGCGGCCAGGCGATCCCCGCGTTGTTGTTGGTGCCGTACGAGCCGGCGCCGGTCTTGTCCGCGATGGCCCAATCCTTCGGAAGGCCCTTCCGGAACCGACCCCCACTGGTCGTGTTGGCCAGCATCCACCCGGTCAGCAGCTCTCGGTGCCGTGGGGCGAGCGAGTCGCCGAGTACGAGCCGCGCGTACGTCCGTCCGATGGCGCGCGGGCTGGTGGTGTCCGTGACCCGCGCGGGCTCGGCCGAGTTCAGCTCCGGCTCCCACCGGTCCAGCCGCGTCGTGGGGTCGCCCAGGGAACGGCAGAGCCGGGTGATCGCCGTGGGCCCGCCCAGCTCACGGAGCAGCAGGTTCCCCGCCGTGTTGTCGCTCTGCGCGATCGCAGCGGAACACAGCTCCGCCACCGTCAGGCCCCGCGCGATGTTCTCCTTCCGCTGAGTGATCTCGCCCCCGCCCGCCTTCGTCACGTCCTGCGCCGTGTAGAACACGCGCTTCGCGAGGTACTCGCCGTCCCGGTCGAACTCCCGCATCACGGCCGCCGCGGCCACCGTCTTGAACAGCGAGCACACGGGGAACAGCTCGTCGGCCCGGTACACCACCGTCCTGCCGTCGGCCGTGTCCCGCGCGTACACCCCCACGCGCGCGGCGTGCTCCCGCTCCAGTTCCCGCAACTGCCGTACGACACCGCGGCCCGCGGCATGGGCGCCGCCCGCCGGCAGGGCGGTGGCGGTGGCCACGGCCGCCCCCAGAACCAGTACTGCACGCCGTGTCTTCACGTCGGCCTCTCCTCGTCTCGGCGATCACGTACACCGCCGGAGACGCCAAAGACGATCAAAAGGGTTCCCGTGGCCGGCTCCTCGGCTCAACCTGCGAGCCGTCGTACGGCCGTCACGACGGCGCCCGCACCCTCCTCCGCCGCCATGTGCTGCGCGGCGGCCGCGGCGGCCTTCGCGTACGACGGGTCCCGCACCACGGCCGCCAGCCCGTCGGCGAGGACTTCGGCGGTCAGGGCGCGGAACGGGACCGGTTCCGGGGCCGCGCCGATCGCGGCGAGTCGCGCGGCCCAGAACGGCTGGTCCGCGGTCACCGGCACGGCGACCGACGGGATCCCGGCGCGCAGGGCCGCCGCCGCGGTGCCGGCCCCCGCGTGGTGGACGACCGCGGCCAGCCGCGGGAACAGCAGGGCGTGCGGAACGTCGCCGATGGTCAGGACGTCGTCCCCGTCGGCGGCGAGCACGGCACTGCCCGACTGCAGGACGCCGCGCAGCCCGGCCCGGCGCAGGGCCCGTACGGCGATCTCGCTCAGGCGTTCCCCCTCCCCGGAGGCCATGCTGCCGAAGCCGACGAGTACCGGTGGCGGGCCCGCCGCCAGGAAGTCCTCCAGGTCCGCCGGCAGCTGCCGGGCCGGGCCGACGTACGGCCACCACGTCCCGGTCACCGCGAGGCCGGCGGCCCAGTCGGAGGGGCGCGGCACCAGCGCCGTGCTGAAGCCGTGCAGGACGGGCCAGCCGGCCTCCTCCTGCCGCCGGCGCATCCTCGACGGGGTCAGCGCGGGCAGCCCCAGACGTTCGCGCAGCCGCACCACCGCCGGCTCGAAGACCCGGTCGGCCATGTGCAGGGAGAACCGCCCGGCTGCGCGGTTGCCGAGCCGGCCCAGCGACCTGGCTCCCGCCACGGTCGGGGCGAAGTGGCCGGTCGGGGCGGTGGGTTGCAGGTACACGCCGAGGCTCGGTATCCCGGTGGCCTCCGTGACGTGCCAGCCGAGCGGGGCGGTGGTGGTCGACAGCAGGAGCAGGTCCGTGCCCTCGGCCACCGCATCGGCGAAGCCCTCGCCCAGTTCGGTGATGAACGCGCCGGCGGCCCGCAGCAGTTCACGCCTGCCGTGGGCGCCGCCGTGCGCGTGGGGGTTCGCGGGCAGCCGCCGGTACTCCAGCCCGGCTTCCTCGGCCAGGGACGCGAACGACTCCGTGGCGGCGAGTGCGACCTCGTGCCCGGCGTCGCGCAGGGCGGCGCCCAGCCCGGTGTAGGGCGCGACGTCACCGCGCGAGCCGGCCGTGGCGATCAGGATCCTCATCGGTCGTTCCTCACGTGTCGTTCGGCAGGGATGGGACGGGCGCGGGCACCGGTGCGGCGCGGCGCGAGGCGTTGGCGTGCACCGCCTTCGCCAGATAGGCGGCCAGGCCCGGACGCTGCTGCGACGGCGGCACGACCAGGGCGAAGGCGCGCGGGTCGGCGGCGAAGTCGTCGGCGATGCGCAGGTGCATCTCGGGCGGGCAGGGCGTGAACCATCGGGTCACGTGCAGCCGGTGTTCCTCGGCGATGTCCATGGCCCTTTCGCCGTCGGCGGGTTCGCCGTCGTCGAAGGCGGCGAGCAGCTCCCCGCGCCAGGCGGCGGCCTCACCCATCAGCCGGCGCCAGTCCTCCTTGGTGTGGGCGGAGGCACGGGCCAGCGCCTCCCGATGTCCCGGTGAGTCCTGCCACTTCGCCTGCGCGTCGGTGGCGTAGGTGAGGTCGAAGGCGATCTCCCCGAAGACCTCGAACCGCTCCGCCGGCGTCAGGGAGACTCCCGTCTGCTGGACCTCGATCGCCCGCTCGGCCACCTCGGTCAGCCGCTGCAACCGGGCTATTTCTGCGGCCAGTTGGCGCTGGCGGGTGCGCAGGTGGTCCAGCGCGTTGGCCTGCGGGTCCGCGAGGATCTCCGCGATCTCGTCGAGGGGAAAGCCCAGTTCGCGGTAGAAGAGGATCTGTTGGAGCCGCGCGAGGTCGGCATCGTCGTAGCGGCGGTAGCCGGCCCGGCTGCGGTCACCGGGCGAGAGCAGCCCCGCCCTGTCGTAGTGGTGCAGAGTGCGTACGGTGACCCCGGCGAATGCCGAGACCTGACCAACGGTGTAGCCCATGGACCTGCCCTTTCGTTCGTCCACAGCCTCAAGCCTGACGTAGGGGGAGGGTCAACCCGGCAGCGGCGAGCCGCCGCGCGAACCAGTCGGAAAATGAGTTGGACGGCAAGACGCCGGTTGCTAACGTGCGGATCACCGTGACAGGACGCGAGGAGGTGGGAACCCATGAACGCTGTATTGAGATGGGCGCTCCCTCATTCCGTCACGGTGTCCGGCTGACCTAGGTGTCGTCGGGAGCGCCTCTGCAACAAGGCACTCCTGAAAGGCGACAACCATGAACTCCGTGATGGTCACCCGTGTGACCGAGACCCAGTGGCAGGCCGTGGAGGACGACCGGATCGTCGGCCACGGTGATGTCTCGCAACGGCCCGACGGGCGGCTCTTCGTCAGCATCGACGTGTGGCAGGACGCGGTCTTCGGCCGGCTCGCCGCCGCGATACTGGCGGACCTGCCGGCTCCGCTCCACACCCTGGTCGGCAAGGACGACCTCGACCTGAAGTCCCGCTGGGAGCAGCTCGGTTTCACGGCCGGACGCCGCGAGTGGGAGTACGTCCTGTCCACCGACCCCCGCGAAACCGGACTCGGCGCGGTGCGACCGCCGGCGGGCGTGACGATCCTGCCCGGCGGAGAAGCGGACGAAAGGCTGCTCCATGCGCTGGACGCCGCGATCCGCGAGGAGGTCGAGGCCGGCGTCGGATGGCGCACCATGCCCGCCGAGGTCCTGCCCCGCCCGACCGTACCGATGCCGCCGGACCCGTCGCAGTACACGGTGGCGGTCCGCGACGGCGCGTACGTGGGGTTCGTCCGGGTGGCGCCGGTCCCTCGCCGGGCGCGGATCGGACTGGTCGCTGTACGCGCCGACCGGCAACGCCAAGGCATCGGACGGGCACTACTGGCCCACGCGCTGGGCTCGCTGAGCCGCGACGCCGGAATCGACTCGGCCTGGGCCGAGGTGGACGAGTCCAACACCGCCGCGATGGCCCTGTTCGCGGGCATCGGGGCCCGGCGGGCCGGCGGCAACCTGGAACTGGTGCGTCGCTGACGCGCAGCTGTCCCGCCGATCCGACACCAACTCACCAATCGAGGAACGAGAAACATTGCCAAGAACACCGAACGCCCTGGAAGTCGAAGGCACCGTGGTCGAGTGCCTGCGTAACGCCACCTTCAAGGTGGAGCTCCAGAACGGCCATCACGTGCTCGCACACATCAGCGGGAAGATCCGGAAGAACTACATCAAGATCCTCCCGTTCGACCGCGTCATCGTGGAGATGAGCCCGTACGACCTGACCCGCGGCCGGATCCTGTACCGGTACCGCACCTGATCCGCGTGAAGCGTGCGCCCGGCCCGGCCCGGGCGCACGCCTGGCGCGGCCCGTCAGCGGGATCGGCGGGTGTTGAGCCGGGCGGCCCGGCGCGTCAGGTGGTCGCGCTCGGCGAGGGTGGGGGCCTTGTGGGCCGCCTCGGCGTACAGCCGAGCCGCCGCCTCCAGATCGCCGTCGCGCTCGTGGAGGTACGCGGCCACGGCGGCGTGGCGGGGCAGTGACTCGTCCAGCTCCGCGAGCGCCGCCAGGCCGGCGCGCGGTCCGTCGGCCTCCCCGACGGCGACAGCCCGGTTGAGCCTGACGACCGGGCTGTCGGTCAGGCGGGCGAGTTCGTCGTACCATTCGACGATCTGCACCCAGTCGGTCTCCTCGGCGGTGGGGGCGTCGGCGTGGAGTGCCGCGATGGCGGCCTGGGCCTGGAACTCGCCCAGCCGGTCGCGGGCGAGGGCCGCCTGCAGGATCCCGACGCCCTCGGCGATCAACCGGGTGTCCCACCGGCTGCGGTCCTGCTCGGCGAGCGGAATCAGGCTGCCGTCGGGCGCGGTCCGGGCGGCCCGCCGGGCGTGGTGGAGGAGCATGAGGGCGAGCAGCCCCGCCACCTCGGGGTGGTCGATCGCGGCCGCGAGCTGCCGGGTGAGCCGGACGGCCTCGGCGGCGAGGTCGACATCGCCGGAGTAGCCCTCGTTGAAGACGAGATAGAGGACGCGCAGCACGGTGGCGACATCCCCGGGTCGGTCGAAGCGCACGCCGGAGACGGTGCGCTTGGCCCGGCTGATGCGCTGCGCCATGGTCGCCTCGGGCACCAGATAGGCCTGGGCGATCTGGCGGGTGGTCAGCCCGCCGACGGCGCGCAGCGTGAGCGCGACCGCCGACGACGGCGTCAGCGACGGGTGGGCGCACAGGAAGTAGAGCCGGAGCGTGTCGTCCACCGCGGGCGCCGGCCCGGGCGCCGGCTCCTCCTCGACGCGGTCCTCCCGCCGGCGGCGGGCGGTGTCGGCGCGCGTCGCGTCCAGGAACTTGCGCCAGGCCACGGTGACCAGCCAGCCCTTGGCATCCCGCGGCGGGTCGGCCGCCCAGACGCGCAACGCCTCGACGAGCGCGTCCTGTACGGCGTCCTCGGCCGCCGCGAAGTCGGCTCCGCGGCGGACGAGGACGGCGAGCACGCTCGGGGTGAGGCTCCTGAGCAGGGCTTCGTCCATCGATGAGGTCACCCCGAGCTCACTCCGTGATGGTGGGCGGCGCGGCCAGGAAGGGGCGCACCTCCAGCCATTCGTGGATCGGCTCGCCGCCCGCCCCGGGGGCGGCCGACAGCTCTCCGGCCAGCTCGACGGCGCGCTCGTAGCCGTCGACGTCGATGATCATCCAGCCGGCGATGAGGTCCTTGGTCTCGGCGAACGGTCCGTCGGTGACCGGCGGGCGCCCCTCACCGTCGTACCGTACCCACGCCCCTTGGGGGGCGAGCGCCTGACCGTCGACGAACTCGCCCGTCTTCTCGAGCCGGGCCGCGAAGTCGTTCATGTACTGCATGTGCGCCGAGATCTCCTCCGGCGTCCACTGGTCCATCGGCACGTCGTTGACCGCGGCCGGGGCGCCGCGGTAGTGCTTGAGCAGCAGGTACTTGGCCATCGTGGTTCTCCTGGGTGCTGGTGCGACCCATTGTGGTCGCGTTCACTGCGGGGACGGAGCCGGTCACGGGTTCTCGACATCGCCGCCTGATTTTTTTGGACCCGACGCGGATCCCCGCCGGCCCCGTCGCGGGTGAAGCCGGTTTTCCGGCGTGGCGATGAGTTCGCGGCCATCCGCAGGTCTATCTCTTGACGGAGACAACCGACTCATCGGGAGCACACCATGGGCCTCATCCACATCGAGATGTTCGCGACCCTCGACCTCGTCGGACAGGCGCCCGGCGGCCCCGACGAGGACCCGGCGGGTTTCCCGTTCGGCGGCTGGCAGGCGCCCCTCCTGGACGACGTCGCCGGGGCGCAGATCGGTGCCGCGTACGAGGACACGGACGCCCTCCTCCTCGGCCGCCGGACGTACGACATCTTCGCCGCCTACTGGCCCCACCAGGAGGGCGGCGAGGACAACGAGATCGCCACGCTCTTCAACAGCGTCCCGAAGTACGTGGCCTCTCGCGGCAAGCCCGACCTCTCGTGGGCCGGGTCCACGCACCTCGGCCCGGACCTCGCCGGCGCGGTGCGTGAGATCCGTGACCGGCACGAGCACGTGAAGGTCGTCGGAAGCCTGAACCTCGTGCAGACCCTCCTGCGCGAGAAGCTCTTCGACCGCCTCGACCTCTGGGTGCACCCGATCGTGCTCGGCGTCGGGAAGAGGGTGTTCGACGATGGCGCGGTGCCCTCGAACGTCACGCTCCTGGTACCGCCGGTAGCCAGTCCGAAGGGCACCGTGTACCTGCGCTACGGGCTCGCCGACGGCACTCCCGAGGCGGGGGACATGAGCGCACCCGACCGCGGTCTCGGGCGCGACCACTGAGGACGGCGCGATTCCTTGCGGACAGAACCTGTCCGCAAGTGGGTGCACTCTGAGATTGCTGCCGCGGTCACCCGGACTTCGAACGGGTACGGGAGACCCCGGCCGGCAAGCCCTGCGGCTCCGTGGCCGCACGGGCTCCCCACACCTTCCGAGGAGAGGCGCGACCGTGTCCCAGACCATCGTTCTGCTGGAAAAGGCCCTGAACCACACCACCGGGCTGCTGAGCGGCGTCACCCCCGACCAGTACGGCAGGCCCACCCCGTGCGCGGACTTCGACGTGCGGGCCCTGGCCAACCACCTGGTCGCCGGCAACCTGTACTACGTCACCCTGGCCGAGGGCGGCGGCCCGGACTTCTCGCTCTTCGCCCGCGACCAGATCGGTGACCGGCAGCCCGGCGACGTGTACGCGCGGGGCGCCAAGGAGGTGCTGGCCGCCTGGCAGGCCGAGGGGGCGCTGGAGCGGCAGATGCCGCTGCCCGGCGGCGGCCTGGGCCCGCGGATCGCGGACCTGCACCTGCTGGAGGCCGTCCTGCACAGCTGGGACCTGGCCACCGCCACCGGCCAGGACCGATCCGGCGACCCCGACGCCGTCCGGGCCGCGGTGCGGGGCTGGTACGGGAACTACCCGGACGAGATCCGCGCCGCCACCGGCATGTTCGCCCCCTCACAGCCCGCACCCGACGACGCACCGGCCCTGGACCGCCTCGCCGCGTACTTCGGCCGGACCGTTTGACCGGCGGGGCCGCTGTTTCGAGGGGCGGGCGGAGCCGGCCGGATTTGAACCGGCGTCCTCGCGATTTTGGAGACCGCGCGCGTCGACCTCTGCGCTACGGCTCCGCCCGCCCCGCATCGTAAGCCTCGCGGACGGCCGCCGGGACGCGTCCGCGGTCATCCATGCGGTCACCGTACCCGGGTGCTCGACGGATCGTCAGGGGTGGTCAAGGGCGCCTCGGCCATGCTGAAGCGGAGTTCAGGCGCCAATCGGATTGTTCGGTTTTGCGCTGTACGTTCTCCAGACAATCGCGCAGCTGCTCGGAGCGTCCCGACAAGACTAGGAACAATCAATGGCTTCCAGCCTGACGAGGGACTCTGCGGCTCCGTCCGCGGAGAAGACCTTCTTCGGACACCCCCGTGGCCTGGCCACTCTGTTCATGACCGAGATGTGGGAGCGTTTCTCCTACTACGGCATGCGCGCCCTTCTCGTCGTGTACATCCTGTCGGGCGGTCCCGACGCGGCGGAGGGCAGCCAGGCCGGTGGCCTGGCCATGCGGACCGCCGTCGCCACGGCGATCTACTCCGTCTACGTGGCCATGGTCTACCTCATGGCCCTGCCCGGCGGCTGGTTCGGTGACCGCGTCTGGGGCGCCCGCAAGACGGTCACCGTCGCGGGCGGCGTGATCATGGCGGGCCACTTCGCGCTCGCCGTCCCCGGACAGGCGATGTTCTTCGTCGGCCTGGCCCTGGTTGCGGTGGGCTCCGGTCTGCTGAAGGCCAACATCTCCACGATGGTCGGCCACCTCTACGACGGCCCGTCCGACCCGCGCCGTGACGGTGGCTTCACCCTCTTCTACGTGGGCATCAACCTCGGTGCGTTCGTCGCGCCGCTGGCGATCGGCACCGTCGGCCAGACCGTCAACTGGCACCTGGGCTTCGCCATGGCCGGTGTGGGCATGGCGATGGGTCTGGCCCAGTTCCTCCTGGGCACCAAGCACCTGAGCCCGACGAGCAACCTGGTTCCCAACCCGCTCTCCGCGCAGGAGCGCAGCGCGATCATCGTCAAGGCCGCGGCCGCGATCGGCATCATCGCCGTGTTCTACGCGATCGTCGGCTTCGCGGGTGTCTTCACGCTGAACTGGGCCATGGTCCCGCTGACCATCGCCGGTCTGCTCATCCCGATCGGTGTCCTGGCCCGCATCAAGCGCGACAAGGACCTCAGCGCCACCGAGCAGTCGAAGATGACCGGCTACATCTGGTTCTT
Organism: Streptomyces sp. NPDC057010; assembly: GCF_042673805.1. Classification (NCBI taxonomy): domain Bacteria; kingdom Bacillati; phylum Actinomycetota; class Actinomycetes; order Kitasatosporales; family Streptomycetaceae; genus Streptomyces; species Streptomyces sp. NPDC057010. Next base: position 65,298 of record NZ_JBHUSC010000004.1, read on the forward strand.
CGTGGCCGCCGCCGTGTTCTGGATGATCTACGACCAGGGTGGTTCCACCCTGTCGGCGTTCGCGGAGACCAACTCGGCGAACACGCTGCTGGGCTTCGACTTCCCCTCGACGTGGTTCCAGTCGCTGAACCCGCTGTTCGTGATGTCTCTGGCCCCGGTCTTCGCGTGGCTGTGGATCTGGCTGGCGCGCAAGAACCAGGAGCCGTCGACCATCGTGAAGTTCGCGATGGCGCTGGTCCTGGTCGGCGGTTCGTTCTTCGTGTTCGTCGTGCCGATGAGCATGGCGAGCGGGGACGCGAAGGTCAGCCCGATGTGGCTGGTCTCGATCTACATGATCCAGACCATCGCCGAGCTGTGCCTGTCCCCGGTGGGTCTGTCGGTGACCACGAAGATGGCCCCGCAGAAGTACGCCTCCCAGATGATGGGTGTCTGGTTCCTGGCCGTCACCGCCGGTGACTGCACCACCGGCCTGCTGTCCATCGCGGGCGTGGACCTCAACGGGACCACGATCATCGCGGCGCAGGCCGCACTCGCGGCACTCGCGGGCCTCGCGATCCACATGTACCGCAAGAAGGTCCAGGGCCTGATGGGCGACGTCCACTGACGCCACCGCCGTCCGGCCGCTGTGCGAACCGGGCGGTTCCGGCGGCCCGGAACACGCGAGACCTACCGGGTGCCGGGAAGCCGGACCGTGACGAGGAGGCCGCCGGCGGGCCGGGGGGCGAGATCGAGGGTGCCGTCGTGGGCGCGGACGATGCTGTGCACGATGGCCAGGCCGAGGCCCGCCCCGGCGTGCTCGTCAGTGCGTACGCGTTCCGTTCCGCGCTGGAAGGGTTCGGTGAGGGTCGGCACCAGTTCCGGTGGGAGCCGACGGCCCGTGTTCTCGACCCGCAGCACGCTCGTGTCGCCGTACGACGCGGTGTGGACCGTCACGGTCCCGCCGGCGGGGAGGTTGTGGACGATGGCGTTCTGGACGAGGTTCGTCACCATCCGCAGCAGGAGCTCCGCGGAGCCGCTGGTCCGCGTCGCTGCGCCGGTGACGTTGAGCGTGATCCCGCGCTGTTCGGCGAGTGGGAGCAGGGTTTCGGCGGCCTCTTCGGCGACGAGGGAGAGGTCGACGCTCTCGCGGTCGAAGCGCCCGCGGTCGCTGCGACTGAGCAGCAGGAGGGCCTCGGTGAGGTCGATCGCGCGCGTATTGACAGCCTGCAGGCGTTCGAAGAGGTCGTCCGGGTCCCGCCCGGGATCCCTTCGGGCGACGTCGAGCAGCGTCTGCGAGATGGCCAGCGGGGTGCGCAGCTCGTGGGAGGCGTTCGCGGCGAACCTCTGCTGCTCGGCGACGTGCGACTCCAGTTGTTCGAGCATGGTGTCGAACGTGTCGGCGAGTTCACGGAACTCGTCCTGTCGGCCTTCCATGCGGATCCGGTGGGACAGCGAGCCGGTCCCGGCCGTCCGCGCCGCGGCCGTGATCCGTGTGAGCGGTGCGAGCATCCGGCCGGCGAGGATCCAGCCCCCGACGAGGCCGAACACGAGGAGGAAGGCCATTGCCACGGCCGCGGCGGGGGCGAAGGTCCGCACGAGGAGGTAGCGGTTGGGCGCGATCCCGAGAAGCCCCTGGGAATTGTCGGGTACGTAGCGCAGCAGGAACCCCCACACCACGGCCAGCAGCAGAGCGCCGGCGACGGCGAGGAACCCGGCGTAGCTGAGGGTGAGCTTCAGCCGGGCACTGAGGCCTCGGCGTCTACGCGTGCGCATGCGTACTGCCGGGGTCGGGGGTGTCCGTGCGGGTGTCGATCCGGTAGCCGACACCGGGCACCGTGGCGATGATCCAGGGTGCGCCGAGCCGTTTGCGCAGTGCGGAGACGGTGATGCGCACGGCGTTGGTGAGGGGGTCGGCGTTCTCGTCCCAGGCCCGCTCCAGCAGCTCTTCGGCACTGACGACCCCGCCCTCGGCGGCGACGAGGACCTCCAGCACGGCGAACTGTTTGCGGGTGAGGGCGACGTAGCGTCCCTCGCGGAAGACCTCCCGGCGGAAGGGGTCGAGCCGCAGGCCCGCGATCTCGCGCACCGGTGGCCGGGCGAACGCGCGTCTGCGGTCGAGCGCCCTCAGCCGCAGGACGAGCTCCCGCAGCTCGAACGGCTTGGTGAGGTAGTCGTCGGCGCCGAGCTCGAACCCGGACGCCTTGTCGTCGATCCGGTCGGCGGCGGTGAGCATGAGGATCGGGATGCCGCTGCCGGAGGCGACGATGCGCCGGGCGACCTCGTCGCCGGAGGGGCCGGGGATGTCGCGGTCGAGGACCGCGAGGTCGTACGAGTGGAGGCTGAGCAGTTCCAGGGCGCAGTCGCCGTCGCCGGCGATGTCCGCGGCGATCGCCTCCAGCCGTAGACCGTCACGGACGGCTTCCGCCAGGTAGGGCTCGTCCTCCACGATCAGTACGCGCATGTCAGGAGCCTAGACAGCGCGACATATTGCCGACGTATGCAAGGCCGTGCGCACCCGGCCACGCGCTCAGCCGGCCGATGCAGATGCCGGCACGGGGCGCGATCGCTCCGACGGCCCCTCCACCGTGGTGCACCACCAGCGGCGCGACGCCAGCGCGGCCAGCACGGCGCCGGCGGCGTTGACCAGTACGTCGTCCACCGAGGACACCCGGTCCAGTCGCAGGACGTACTGTGCGGTTTCGACCAGGACCGAGCACCCCGCCCCGAGCGCCAGGACCCGCGGTACCGACGTCAGCGCCGCGAACCGCATCGGGGCGAAGAACCCCAGCGCCGCGAAGACCAGCAGGTTGCCGACGATCCCGAGCGGCCCCATCGTGAGCAGGTCCCGCAACGGCACCAGGCTCACCCGCCCGGGAACGATGCCGGCCCCGGAGCCCGGCATCATGGTCATCCACAGGAACGGCACCGTCCCGTGCACCATGCCCACCTCGGCCAGCGACATCCGCCACGCCGCTGCAACCCCGGCGGCACGCCGCCACCGCGCCAGAGCCCACACCACCAACGCGGCCAACGGCAGTGCGACCAGCGTCATGAGCACGACACCGTTGAACGTGTCGAAGCACCCGTGCCACCGCCCGGCCATACACCGCGGAGCGGCCATCATGAGCGGCCCCCGCACGACGAACACCCCGCCCCCCACACCGAGGACCGCCAGGCCGAGAAGCACGAACCTGCGCGCGCGGCGCGGTGGTGCTGACAGGGATGCGTTGTGGTTCATACCCCCATGGGAAACGAAGGCCCGATGCGGGGGCGTATGCAATTTTCGATACGCCCGCGATACGCGCAGTCCACGGCGTTGACCGTGTCGGCGGCGTGCACGGATTGGGGGCACCGCGATCCACGGTCGGGTGATGTTCGCGGCGGCCGGTAGCGGTGTGCTTCCTGGGCGGGGAGCATCAGGATGCTCCTGGGGCGAGGTGCTGGTCACCCGCCGTTTCGCTCCAGTGGCCGCGCTCACCGTGAGGGAGAAGCCGAGTGACTCTGCCCCGCCGGCGGAACACGACCGAGCAGACCGCCGACGCCGCCTGCCGGCGTCTGCGGCTGCCGAGGATATGGGTGGGGTTTCCCGAACACGTGGTCTCCGGGGGGAGCCGGTGACGGCCGCAGCTCTTCCCGAGAGCGTGGCGGCTGCGGACGCCACCGCGATCGGCTCGGTCGTCGAGTCCCTGCTGATCGGCTTCCTCGACGAGCAGGAACGGACGGCCGCCGATCTCGCGGAACTGACGCTGTTCACGGGATTGCTCCGGGACCTGCTGGCCGCGGGCGGCAAACGCGTACGCCCGGCCCTGTGTGTCGCGGGCTGGCGCGCTGTCAGCGATGACCCGCCGCCGATGGCGGTGTGGCTCACCGCTGCCTCACTCGAACTGTTCCACACGTTCGCGCTGATCCACGACGACATCATGGACCGTTCCGAGCTGCGCCGAGGAAGGCCCACTGCCCACCGCGTTCTGGCGAAACGGCTCGCGGGCCACCGCGATGCGGACGCGCTCGGCGTCCACGTCGCCATGCTCCTCGGCGACATCGCGCTGGGCTGGTCCTACGAACTGCTGCACGGCGCCGACTTCACTGCGGCCCAGCTGGCGGCGGTGCGGCCGGTGCTCAACGCCCTTCGGACCGAAACCATGATCGGCCAGTACCTCGACCTCGCGGCGTCCGGCCGGGCAGCGCCGGACGGGGCAGCCGGTACCGCTTGGCGGATCATCCGCTACAAGACCACTCGGTACACCTTCGAACGTCCGCTGCAGCTCGGTGCCCTGCTGGCGGGCGCGAGCGGTGAGCAGCTGGACGCGCTGTCGGCATTCGCGCTTCCGATGGGCGACGCGTTCCAGCTGCGCGATGACGTCCTGGGGGTTTTCGGTGACCCCGGCATCACCGGGAAGGGCACGCTCGAAGACCTCCGCGAGGGAAAACAGACCCTCCTGATCACCACGGCCTACGAACGCGCGGCCCCCGCCCAGGCCCGCACCCTCCGCCGCCTCCTCGGCAATCGGCGCCTCGGCCATCAGGACGCCGCGACCGTCCGCCGCATCCTCACCGAAACGGGTGCCCGCGATGCCGTCGAGCAGTTGATCGCCGAACTCGGCCTGCAGGCGCTCACCGCCCTCGACGCCCCGGTCCTGCGCCCGTCCGCTGCCGCCATGCTGCGCGAGATCGCCCGCGCGGTCTCCGACAGACCCGCTTGACCACGCCCCCGTGCCGCGCCCCAGGGCACGGCTGTCATACGGAAGTCTGTGCGCCGCGGCGGTTGAACGGCAGTCGGCCGAGCACGACGGCCATGCCGCAGGTGTTGGTGACCGCGGAGAAGACCAGGCCGGCCCCGATCGCCGCGGACAGCAGCTGGAAGGCCGGGTGCACGAGCAGCCCGAGGAGCAGGCCGAGCAGCACGAGGCCGCCGGCGGCGAACCGGACCTGCCGTTCCATCGCCCAGACGGCCCGCACGCGCCCGGCGGGATGTTCGAGCCGGTGCCCGGCGGCCACCCAGGCGCGGGTGCCGCCGGTGAGGCTGGAGGCGGCGATGCCGTGCACGGCGAGCTCCGTGACGGCGCTCTCGGAGCGGCCCCCGGAGGCGCACACCACGAGCAGGGGCCCCCGCTCGGCGGCCTCCCTCAGGTCAGGCACGCTCCGCGCGAGCCGGTCGAGGGGCACGTTGAGGGCGTCCGGCAGATGGCCGGTGGCGAACTCGCCGGGAGTACGGACGTCAACGACGGTCAGCTCGGCGAGGCGTGGCTGCGCTTCGCTGACTCCGATGGCACGGGAAACGGTCATGGCGGGACTCGTCCTTGCAGAGCGCGGGGGAGCGAAGGGGAGAGGGGGAGTGGGCTCCTGCCAGGGGATGGTAGACACTGCGGAGGCCCTCGTCCGGGATCTCGCGCGACTGCCACGCGCTCGCCATGCTGCCGCAACACCGGCGGTAGGTCGGCAGTTCGGACCACGGCTCGAATACTTGACCTCCAGGTCAAATGATCACTACAGTGGCGGCATGGGAAGGCCGAAGAGCTTCGAACCGGACGTGGTCATCGCGCAGGCGATGCAGACGTTCTGGACCAAGGGTTACGCGGGCACTTCCCCTGCCGATCTCGCCGAGGCGACCGGAGTGGCCAAGGGCAGTCTCTACCACTCCTTCGGCTCCAAGCGTGAGTTGTTCGGCAAGGTGCTGGACCTCTATGGCCGGCTGTGTTCGGAGCTGGCCGAGGAGTCCCTGTTCGGGCCGGGCACCGCCAAGGAGAGCATCCGCGCGTACTTCGTGCTGCTCGTGGACATGAGCCTGGACGAGCCGGCCCGGCGCGGGTGTCTGGCTCAGAAGACGGTCGAGGAGCTCGGCGGGCAGGACGAGGAGGCCACCCGCGCGGTCCACCGCATGGAGGAGCGCAGCATCGATCTGTTCGCCGCCCGCATCGAGCAGGGGCAGCGGGACGGTGACGTCGACCGGGGCGTCGACGCCCGGGCGTACGCACTGTTCCTCCAGGCCACGCTCGCGGGACTGCGGGTCATGGTCAAGACGTTCGACCGGCCGGTCCTGTATCAGATCGTCGACACGGCCCTGGCGGGCCTCTGAGGCGCGCCGCACCAAGCGGCGGAGTTTTTTGCGCCCTAATTTTAGACCTCCAGTTCAAGAATTTGTCATTCGGTGAAGGGGAACTCATGGAACTCGGAATCAGCGGGAAGACCGCTCTGGTCACCGGCGCGAGCCGCGGCATCGGCCTCGCGATCGCCCGGGCCCTGGCCGCGGAGGGTGTGCGCGTGGTGGGTGCCGCCCGGACCGTCACCCCCGAGCTGGAGAAGGTCGCCGCCGCGGCGGTGTCCGTCGACCTGAGCACCCGCGACGGGGCGCGGTCGATCGTCGATCAGGCGCTGGCCGCGGTCGGCGGGATCGACTTCCTCGTCAACAACGTCGGCGCGGGCGACCCGGAAGGGCTGTCGCTCGCCGGGTTCCTGGACGTCGACGACGACCAGTGGCAGAGCATGTTCGACCTCAACCTCTTCAGCGCGGTGTGGACCACCAAGGCGGCGCTGCCGAGCATTCTGGAGCGCAAGGGCGCGATCGTGAACATCTCCTCGATCAGCGCCCGCGTGCCCGGCGGCTCGCCCGTCGGCTACGCGGAGGCCAAGGCGGCGCTGACGCAGTTCGGGAAGCGGCTCAGCGAGGAGCTGGCGCCGAGCGGCGTCCGTGTGAACACCGTCTCCCCGGGCGTCGTCGCCAGTCCGCTGTGGACCGACCCGGACGGTTTCGGCGGCAAGGTGGCCGCCGCGTTCGGGGTGGCCCACGACGACCTGCTCGCCGGCCTCCCCGAGCAGGCCGGCATCGCCTCGGGACGCATCGCCGAGCCCGAGGAGGTGGCCGACCTGGTCGCCTTCCTGCTGTCGGACCGGGCCGCCAGCATCCACGGCGCCGACCACATCATCGACGGCGGCACCCTCAAGGCCGGCTGACAGTACGACCGTCCTGCCGGGCGGACGGGCGGACGGGCGGACGGGCGGGCGGGCGGACGGGCGGGTATCAGCGTGTGTCGAAGCGGTCCTGGGAGGCCAGGACGGTGTCCGCGTAGCGGGCGGCCCAGGTGCCCATCGCGCGGATGGGGACCAGCAGGGCGGTGCCGGCCTCGGTGAGTGCGTAGTCCACGCGTGGTGGCGCCTCGGCGTAACGGCGGCGCTCCACCAGGCCGTTGTACTCCAGCCGCCGCAGCGCGTCGTTGAGCACCTTGGGGCTGATCCCGCCGATCCGGTCCAGCAGGGCCCGCGGGCGCATCGGGCCGCCCTCGCCGAGGATGAAGACCACCACGCTGTCCCATCGGTTCGCCAGCACCTCGAAGGCGACCCGCGCCCGGCAGTCCGCCGCGAACCCGTCCCCCGCCAGCTCCTCACGCTCTCCCATGCGCCCATCCTGCCCGGCCGATGCACACCGTGCGGTGTGCATCGGCCCGCCTAGCGTCCATCGCAATGACATCCCGCAAGGCAAGGGCAAAGGGGAGCAGCATCATGCGCATCGGCATTCTCGGGACGGGCTCGATGGCCACGGCCCTGGGCGGCGCCTGGGTACGGGCAGGCCACCAGGTCCTGGTGGGCGGGCGGAACGCGGCGGCCGCAGCCACGGCCGCGGCAGGCGTCAAAGCCGCCGGGCACGGAGGCCTCGCCGAGGCAGCCGCTTACGGCGAGGCGGTCCTGATGGCCGTACCGGCGGACAGCGCACCGCAGTTGGCCGCGGAACTCGCCCCCGTCCTGGCCGGGCGCACGGTGCTCGACTGCACCGTCCCCATGGCGCCCGGTCCGGACGGGCCCTCTCTGACCACCACCGGCGGCGAGGACTCCGTCGCCGCGCGCATCGCCGCCGCCGCACCGGACGCCGGTGTCGCCAAGGTCTTCGGCATCTGCCACGAAAGCATCTGGACCCTGCCGCGTCCCGCCTTCGAGGGCGCGCCCCTGGCGGTGCCCTTCTGTGCCAACACCCGCGCCGCGGCCGCCCTCACGGAAGAGCTGATCACGTCGATGGGCTGCCTGCCGCTGTCCTGCGGTGGACTGACCCGGGCATCGCTGCTGGAGTCCACCGCGGTCCTCGCCATCGGTGTGTGGTGGTCCGGCGGCGAGGCACGCCACATCCTGCCTTCCCCGGCCTTGGCTCCCGGCGCTGTCGACGACGAGCGGTAAAGGCTGTCGCGGCAGGCTCGGCTCGGGGCATTCTGCCAGTAGGGGTGGGGTGTTGCGGGCTGAGCCGGCCTGGTTGGAGACGTTCACGGGAGCCCGGCCGGCTCGCCTACCAAGCCGCACTCCGCCTCGCCGGCATCCTCATCCGGGCATGACGGTGACGATGAAGGACGCCCCCTTTCAATCGTAGAAGAAGAGCTCAAGGTCCTCGATGGACCCCGGCCCGGTGAGGAAGCTCTCCGCCTTCGCGATTTCGTCTTCTGGTGGCATTTCGCCCTTCAGGCTCTGCTGCATCCAGATTTCACCTTGCTCGCCGACCGCGTAGATGCCAGACAGAAGCTCGGTCATGCCGGCAGGGTTCGGAGGGAGGAGCCCGGCGACAGGTTGGAGCACCCAGCCGCCTGACCGGGCCGCGAGCCGCAGCACCCCGGCCCAGTTCGCGATCCTTCCGATGCGTACGTGCCAGGAGTCCTCGGTGAACGGCGCCGTCCGCCCACCATGGAGGGGGTTGGTGGCGGCGCGGATGTCCTCGATCACTTGCCGTTCCACGGCGTCACGGACCCAGCCGCCTTCCTGCGCTTCCCCGATGGCGGCTTCCCACCACTTCCACGCGCCGTCGAGTCGGTCCGCGAATGCATCCATGCGGACAGGCTTCCATGCTTGTCGCGGTCAGAGACGGGCGTGCTTGGTTCAGGTGAAGTGAGGAACCGTTCCCGTAACTGCTGGTCACGGCGATGACCTGGTGTGGAAAACTGCGTGGCCGTCGAATTCCCGGCGCCGGTATCGTCCGGTCTCAGACCAGCCGTACCAGCGGCCTGCCGCGTTCAGAGAGCGATTCACATGACCAGCCAGCGAGCAACGACGACCCTGTGGCGCCCCACCGGCCCCGAGGAGCTGGACCTGGTCCGCGAGCTGAACTGGCGTGCCTGGCCGCCTCGGCTTCCCGAGCAGCCGATCTTCTACCCGGTCCTCAACGAGGACTACGCGATCAAGATCGCGAGGGACTGGAACGTCAAGCACAGTGGCGTCGGCTTCGTCACCCGATTCGAGGTCGAGTCTGCGTTCTTGAGCCGGTACCCCGTCCAGCAGGCCGGCGGGCGGACGATCCTCGAGCTCTGGGTTCCGGCTGAAGAGCTGGACGACTTCAACGCTCACATCGTCGGCGCGATCGAGGTGGTCCACGAGTTCCGCTGAGGGATGCCGATGCGCTGGAGGGCCGGGTAGTGCCGGTGGCGGCTTACCGGCACATCCGCACATCACCTCGACCAGCAGTCCCAGCACGCTTGACGATGACTTCCCCCTCGTCCGGTACGTGCCACGTCATGGCAAAGTGATCATGTTCGACTGTCTGGGGTGGGAGAAGCACGTGAAGCGGTACTTCAAGTCGCTTGCGGTGGGGGCCGCGGCCATGGTGCTGGCCGGCTGTGGTGGCGGCGGAGAGGGCGGGAGCCCGTTGCCGGGCAGCCTGGGACAAGCCCCCACCCCTTCAGGGCCATACCGGTTGGAGATGCCCAAGGCGGTGCTGAAGGGCACTTTCACGGAGTCCGATCACTCCAAGCCCGATCAGAACATCGCGTCGACGCTCTCCGGCCAGATCGAGAACGGCGTCTCCGCGTTCGCCGCCTACCAGCCCGCCGACCGGAAGTCGGACACGTCAGGGCCCGTGCTGGCGGTGACCGGGGTGTACGGAACCGTACTCAGCCCGGTCACGGCACGCGACGAGTTCCTGAAGATCCTCGACCGCCGGCACAGCGTTCCCACGCAGTCCACCGTGATCATCGGTCCCCGCACGATCCTCCCTCAGGGCTCCTCGGAGCCCGTGTCCTGCCGGATCGTGCGGGAGACCGATCAGTTCGGGACGAACTGGGGACCGGACTGTTCCTGGGCGGACGGTTCGGCCGTGGTCGAGGTAACCCTGAGCGTGGACTTCAGCAAGCCTCCCGCCGAATTCGACCTCGAGGCCTTCGCCGCGAAGACAGCGACCATCCGCAATGAGGTCCGCGCCCCCAGGGCGCGGTAGCCCGTTCGAGCGAGCCTCGCCGCCAGGGATGCCAGCACCCCTTCCGACCACCCAGGAGCAACGTGCCGCCCGCCTTCGTCCACCGGATCACCAAATACCACCCCGCCGACCGTGACGAGCACGGCCACTACACCGGTACCGAGGACACGGCCGGCGACCACGGGCCGGTCGAGGCGGCGTACCTGGCGGCGATCGCCGCCTTCGCGGAAGCCTCGGGCATCGACCGGCTGGAGATCCGCGAGCCCGGAGCGGAGCCGCCGGTCGAGGGACCTGGCCTCTGGGGGTCTCTTTCCGCCCGACCTCACCGGTTACCACGACGGGGCCGAGGTCTCCCTTCCGGTCGCCCTGGAGCAGATCCGGCTGGAAGTGGGTGAAGAGTTCACCGTGCACGTCGGGTGGGACCAGTACGTGTACGTGGGCAGCGACCGCCCCTGCGCCGACGCCGTGGCCCGTACACGGGAACTCGGCCTCTTCCCCGAGCCCCTGACGGCCTCCCCGTACGCAGCGGAACTCGACGAGCCGGAGGTGACACAGGCCGCCCACGTCCGCAACGCCGCACGCTGGCACCGCCTCACGACGGAGAACCTCGACACCGTGCGCGCACACCTCCGCCCGCGCGCCCTGCTGACCCTCTGGCCCGACCTGACCCCCGAGGTCGGCGCGGTCCTCGCCGCCCTGCCCGACAGTGATGGCGTACTCCGCGCCCGATGGTGACCCGGACCCGGCGCCCCTGGAGACTGGAGAATCGCCCGTGGTCGCGGTGGAATTGGGCGCGTATCCTGCGGTCGTGGCTCCCGGAAAGTATGATCAAGCAATGTCTGACGTGACCGAGACCATGCCCGGCTGGCTGAGCACGGATGAGCTGGAAATGGCCAGGGCCCGCATGCCGGTCCTGTACGTGGAAGCCGTGCCCGTACGCGTGGACGACAGGGGTGAAGTCACCAGCATCGGACTGCTGCTGCGCATCGGTCCTGACGGAACGGTCAGCCGAACGCTGGTGTCCGGCCGAGTGCTGCATCACGAGCGGGTCCGTGACGCGCTTCTGCGCCATCTGGAGAAGGACCTGGGCCCGGTGGCCCTGCCCCGTGTTCCCGCCTCCCTCCAGCCCTTCACGATCGCCGAGTACTTCCCCACGGCGGGCATCACCTCCTTCCACGACCCGCGCCAGCACGCGGTGTCGCTCGCGTACATCGTGCCGGTGACCGGGGACTGCCGCCCCCGGCAGGACGCCCTGGACCTGGTCTGGCTCAGCCCGCAGGAGGCGGCCGCCCCGTCCGTGCAGAGCGAGATGCCGGGCGGGCACGGAGTGCTGCTGAAGCAGGCACTGGCGCATGCGGGACACGCCTACTGACCTCGTTCTGCCGATGACGACACGGCGGGGGACGGGCAGCAGTGTTCGGGCGCTGCCCGTCCAAACCCGATCGGCCCGGAGGTGCGATGCCCCTGCAGATGAAGTTGAGCGCGATAACGCTCGACTGCCCCGATCCACTGGCTCTGGCGGCGTTCTATCAGGAAGCCACCGGCTTCGAACCCCACCCGAAGTCGGACGCCGACTTCGCGGGTCTCAGCACAGCGGACGGGCTCTTCCTCGGCTTCCAGCGGGTCCACGACTACCGGGCTCCGCGCTGGCCGGACCAAACCGTTCCGCAGCAGTTCCACCTCGACTTCGAGGTCGAAGACCTGGACGAGGCCGAGGCATGGCTGCTGGAGCTGGGTGCGGGCAAGCCGGATCATCAGCCGGGTGAGGAGAGGTGGCGGGTCCTCACGGATCCGGCCGGGCACCCCTTCTGTCTGGTCGGTCCAGCCCCGTCCGCGTAGGCCCACCGCTCACAGCGGTCATGCCCGCCAGTGTTGGCCGGTGTAGTTTCCGCAGGGGTTGAGTATCAGGTTGAGGTCGACCGCCGGGGGGCCGTTCGTGTCGAGGCACAGGCCGCTCGTCGGGTTGACGTACTGGCCACTGCCGGCGTCGTAGCGCCATTGCTGGCCGCTGTAGTAGCCGCACGGGTTCAGCACTGCTCTGACACCGGTGGCGGGCGTTCCGGCCGTGTCGAGGCACAGGCCGCTGGGAGTGTTCGTGAGGTGCAGGCTGGCCTGGTCGTGGTTCCAGATCTGACCGCTGTAGTTCCCGCACGCGCGGAGCACCACGTCGAGCCCCGGTCGTTGCGGGCCGTTGGTGTCGATGCACAGGCCGCTGTGGGTGTTCGTGATCGGGCCCGTGGACGCAGACGGTGAGGGCGGTGCGGGTGGTTGGGTCGCGGCCGTGGGCGGCGCCGTCGTCTCAGGGGTACGGGTGGGTGGCGCGGACGTCGTCGGAGACGAGAACGCGGCCGTCGTCGCGGGGCGGCTCGGAGGCGCAGTCGTGTTCGAGGCCGCCGGTGTGCCGTGACCGGGCAGTACCGTCCACAGGATCGCGGCGGTCGACAGGAGGAGCACCAGCGCTGCCGCAGCGGCGGCCCGCGTGGTGCGCCGCTTCAGCACACCGGCCGGCGAGGGGGCCGCTTCAGGCATCTGCCACGCAGTGGCCAGCAGTGTGCTGACAGCCGCGGCGTCGGGGATGGTCGCAGGGTCCGTGCCGCCGGTGAGTTCGGCGAGCAGGTGCCCGGGGGTGGGACGCCGCTCGGGCGATTTGGCCAGGGCCGAGGTCAGGAGTGGCCTGAGGTGGGCGGGAACACCATCCAGATCCGGCTCCTCCTGCAGGACCCGGAAGAGCACCGCCTCGGCCGGCCCGCTGCCGAAGGGAGGCCGCCCGGTGGTCGCGTACGCGACGGTCAGCGCCCACGCGAACACATCGGCCGCAGGTCCGGCCTGCCCACGCACCTGTTCCGGCGCCATGTAGCCCACGGTTCCGATCCCGACGCCCGTGCGGGTCAGCGCCGTTGCGTCGGCGGACTGCGCGATGCCGAAGTCGATGACCTTCGGGCCCTGCTCCGACAGCAGGACGTTGCCGGGCTTGAGATCGCGGTGCACAACGCCGGCCCGGTGGATCGCCACGAGCGCTTCGGCGAGCCCGACGGCGAAGCCGTGCGCCATGTCACCACGCAGCGGGCCGTGTTCGCCGACGTGCTCCGCCAGCGTCGGGCCTTGTACGTACTCCATGACGACGAACGGGCTGCTCGCCTCGACCTCGACCGCCAACACCCGTGCCGTGCACGCGCCCTGCACCCGCAGCAGCGTTGCGGCCTCGCGCCGGAACCGTGCCCGGTACTCGGAGTCCGACGCGAGTTCTTCGCGTAGCCGCTTGAGGGCGACCAGTCGCCCGTCGGGACCTTGCGCCAGGTACACGACACCCATGCCGCCCGCACCCAGCCGACCGACAAGCGTCAACTCGCCGATGCGCTTCGGGTCCCCCGCGCGCAGCCCGCTCAAACTCACCTGACTCCTCCTGAGACATATCCGGCTCAGGCTCAGAATGCAGTACACCAACACGGTTGGGCGCACGGTCCGTTGATACTGGCGCCGGCGGCGTCGGGCAGCGCACCCCTGTCGCGGCGGTCGGCTCAGTGCTCGACCGCGGTCGCGATGAGCGCCTGGAGCTGGGCCGCGGTGCGGTCGAGGGGATCGGTGCTGCGTTTGGCGCGGCACATGGCCACGGTGCCCTCGACGGCGGCGACGATGAGCGTGGCGATCTGCGCGGCCCGGTCGGCCTCGGCGCCGTGCTCCCGCAGGGAGTCCGCGAGCAGCCCCTCCCACTGCTCGAAGACCTCCGCCGCGGCCGCCAGTGCGGGCGGGACTTCGTCGGCGGGGGGCTGCTCGATGGCGACTGCCAGGACGGGACAGCCGGCATGGAAGTCGGTGTCGACGACGATCTTGCGCCACAGGGCGAGGAAGGCGTCCAGCCCCGCCGCCGGGCCCGCCTCCAGCTCCTCGCGCAGGCTGCGAGCCACCCAGTCGCCCGTGTGGCGGACGGCCTCCGAAGCCAGCTGCTGCTTGCCCTCGGGGAAGTAGTGATAGGTGGAGCCGAGCGGCGCCTTGGCGTGCTTGGCCATCTCTCGGATGCTCGTGGCGCTCAGACCGCGCCGGCTGATCATGTCCGCGGCGCCGGCCACGATCCGCTCGCGGGACGGCGTGCTGCTGCTCTTGGGCACTCGTCTCCACCTCCTCTGGCTATAACGATCGTTATAGTCTAGCGTGGCCACCGTCCATGACGACTGTCACGACCTCGCCCGGCCGACCGGCCCACCTGGTCGTCGTCCCCTGGTCGATCAACTGCGGCACCTGCGACCAGTGCCGCGCCGGACCGACCGCGCACTGCGGCTCCGTGCCGCACACGGCCATGTACGGCGCACCTCTACGTCGACCCCGACCGCACCCACCGCACCCTCGCCGGGAGCTACGACGCACGCACCGCCGAGACCCTCGAACCGGTACGGCACGGCTTCGACCTCGCAGTCGAGGCAACCGGTCGCGTCGACCAGCTCGCCCTCGCCGAACGCGTCGTCTCCCACGTCCTCGACGGGGAACAACTCCCCGACGCGCTCCCGGAGAACCACCTCGAGCCCGTGTTCGTACGCACCATCGACTTCATGCCTCGGCCCGCCGGGCCGCCCTCATCAGGAGCAGGGCGATGTCGTCCGTGCGGGGCGCGGTGCGCTGGGCGTGCTCCAGCAGGGCGTCGGCCACATCGTCCAGGTTCTCCCTCCCGGACCGGTCGAGGTGCCGGGCCAGGCTCAGGGTGGCCTCTTCGAGGTCGGCGCCGGGTGTTTCGACCAGCCCGTCGGTGTAGAGGACCAGCAGCGCGCCGGGCGGGAAGGCGACCTCGTGCGTGAGGTACTCCGCGGACGGCTCGATGCCGAGCAGCAGTCCGGGTGGCACCTCCAGCAGCTCGGTGGCTCCGCCCGGGTACTGCAGCAGGGGCGGCGGATGGCCGGCGCTGGCGAGTCGGGCCCGCCCGTGCGCGAGGTCGATCTGGGCGATGAGGCAGCTGGTGAACAGTCCCGGGTCGAGGTCGGTCAGCAGCCGGTTGGTCCGGGCGAGGAGTTCCGAGGGCGGCGTGCCGGCGGTGCCGTGGGCGTGGACTGCCGTGCGGACCTGTCCCATCAGCGCGGCGGCGTTGACGTTGTGGCCCTGGACGTCGCCGATGGCGGCGAGGACCGTCGAAGGGGTGGGCCGGATGAGGTCGTAGAAGTCGCCGCCGATGTCCATGCCGTTCCCGGCCGGCCGGTAGCGAGCGCTGACCTCCAGGTTCGGGACGCGCGGCAGGGTGTGGGGGAGCAGGCCGGTCTGCAGGGTGTGGGCCAGGGCGTGCTTGGCGTCGTAGAGGCGGGCCCGGTCCAGTGCCTGGGCGATCAGCCCTGCCAGCGAGGTCAGCAGGGCCCTTTCGGCCGGAGGGAAGGGGCGGGGCCGGTCGTACGAGAGGATCAGGGAGCCCACCGGGCGGCCGGAGGCCGTCAGCGGCAGGAACGCCCAGGCGTCGCGGCCCTCTTGGCGGGGCGCGGTGGGGTGGGCGCGGCGGAACTCCTCGTAGCTCGTGAAGAACACCGGGGCACCGGTGGCGAGCACCCTCGCGTTGGTGACGTCCGATGTCAGCGGTGCGCCGTCGAAGCGTTCGACGAACTCGGGCGGGTAGCCGCGGTGCCCGACGATCCGCAGCCGTCCTTCCTCGACCGCCATGAGGACCAGGCCTTGCGGGCCGAGGGCCGGAACGATCTGATCGGCCAGCCGTTCCATGACGTCCCGTACGCCGATGGCCTCGGCGAGGGCGGCGGCCAGGTGCGTCAGGTGGTAGAGCCCCAGGGCCCCCACCGGCTCCTGCGCCACCTGCGCCACCGGTGCCGTGGCCCGGGCGGCGGCGGAAGCGGCGGCGGGCGCGCCGGAGGCGACCGTATCGGCGGGGGAGATGTGCAGGCTGATGCCGCGCTCGTCGGGATAGAGCTGGAAGAAGAGGCATACGTCGGGCGGGCGCACCGCGGTGAAGGCCGTCGGCCGGCGGGCCACCACGGCGGCCCGGTACCGGTCCTCGACGACGGGATCGCGCAGCCACGGGAGCACCTCCCAGGGGCGTCTGCCCAGGAGCCGGGACGCTTCCCCGGCGACGAGGTCGGCGCCCGCCGCGTTGATGAAGGTGATCTGGCCGTCGAGGTCCAGCGCGCAGCAGCCCAGGGGCATCCGTTCGGCGAAGTCGAGGGCGGCCGCCGCCCGGGCGGGGTCCTCCTGCAGCCGTACCGGCGCGGGGACGAAGCGCGGCTCACCCTCGGGCGGCCACTCCCGGCCGCCTTCCGGCGCAGCCTGCCGCAGATGCCGCCCCGCCCGGCGGGCGAAGGTGTCGATCGCCTCCCGCTCCCGCTCGTTGAGCTGCGGAGGGTGCCAGACCGGCCACAGCAGGACGATGCCGCCCGGCACCTCCTCCTCGCCCCCGGCGAGCGGAGCCGCGGCGAGGAGGAACTCGTACGGGAGCACCAACCCCAGCCGCGGGTACCTCCGGGCGACCTCCTCCTGGCCGCCGCCCAGCCAGATCAGCCGCCGCTCACGGACCGCGTCGGACACGGGGATGGCCTCGTCCAGGGAGACGCGCGCCCACGGAGCGGTGATGGGCGGGGGCACCCCCGCCACGAGCCCGAGCCGCAGGACCCGCTCACCCGACCCCAGCAGGTACACCAGGCCCACGGAGGCGCCGGTCTCCTCCATGAGGTCGGCCAGAGGCCCGTCCAGCCGTTCCAGGCCCTGGCCGTCCGTCCGATCCGTCCCGTCCGTGTGACGCACGGTGGCTCACCCGGCCCTGCGGTGCATAGGGGGCATAACACGACGATAGGCCCGGGGGTCCGCAGCGGCATTCACCTGGGCGGTCCGTGTCGGGTGCCCGGTGGCGGCGATGGTCCGCGCCGCGATCCCGTACGGATCAGGATGTTGCCGCAGCCGTGCGCCGTGCCAGCGCGTCGGAGGTCCTGACCGTGACGTAGAGCGATGCCGCGAGGGCGAGGACGAGCACGGCGCCCATGGCGAAGACGCTGCCGCTCGATACGGCCGGGGGGTCGCCCGCCTCGGAGCGGGCGGAGCCGCTGAGGAACGGGACGACGGCCAGGACGGCGATCCCGAGAAACACCTCGGCCCAGACCACCTTCGGGAAGTGTCGCAGGGTCAGGTGAAGGAGGGAGGACGTGGCATCGTCTCGGCGTGCCCGGGCGATCCGGGGCATCAGCCAGAACTGGTTGACACCGCCGGCCGTGACCATGCCGAGGACCAGGAGGATCTTGACGAGCAGGAAGAGCCCGTAGGTCGTCGTCCACAGCTGGCTGACGGAGCCCACGTGCTTCCAGCTCATCCACAGCCCGGAGGTGAACACCGCGCCCACGCACACCAGGGCGATGAAGGCGAAGCGGCGCCAGACGTCGGCCCACAGCGCGCCCGCGTCCTCGCTGAGGCGGCCACGGGCAGTGGCGAGGGCGGCCAGGAAGACCAGACCGCCGACCCAGACCACGCCGCTGACGATGTGGGTCTGGCTGAAGGCGAGGTCCAGCCACTTCTCCGCGTCCTTCGGCTTGGTGGCCGGGACCGCGGCGACGAGGGTCACCGCGAGTGCCAGGGGCAGGGCGGTCAGTGCGACCGCGTTCAGGTGCCGGCGCGCCTTGGCGAAGAACAGCGAGATCAGGACGGCGGAGGCGAGGACCAGGACGACGTTCTGGACCACGTAGATCGTGCCCTGCGCGATCCAGGCCCCCTTCGCTGCCGGAGCGCGCAGGAAGTCCCAGATCCGGTCCGGTGCGAGGGCGTCACCGAACGGCATGCCCTTGCCGGCCCGGGCCACACGGCCGGCGAGCTGGAAGTAGCCTGCGACCAGCAGCACCACACCCGCCCAGGCGAGGCACCCCGCGGTTCTTCGCCTCATGACATCGACGTCGTCGCTGTTGTTCCCGGGCGCGCGCAGTGCGGGACGTACGGATGCCGCGTAGGTCACGGTCATGCCGATGGCTCCGGACAGCCCAAGGAAGTAGCCGGACTTGGTGAGGGCGCGCCACAGCGGAGGCACGGTGTAGCCGGCCTCGGCGGCCAGAGATACGGTATGCATAAGGGCAGGCTAACCTAAGTAATCCGGCGCGTACCCCCGGCTTTCATGTACATGACCTAACCGTTATCCCGGGTCGCGGGCGCACGGAACTCGACGCGTGCGCTCCCGTCGAGAATGAATTGAACGCGTTCAGTCCGGCTGGCAGAATGGATCCACGCGGCCGAGGGGGCGGCCGCGTTCATTTCGCCGTGCCACGAGGGGGGTTGACCGTGCATCAGAAGCGGCCGTACGGCCGGATGCTGCTCGTCTCGACGCTCGTCGGCTGCCTGGAGGTCGCGCTCACCATCGTGGTGGGCTTCCTGTACGTCCGGACGCAACCGCCGCCGGACACCCCGGTGGACCACGCCGCCCTGGTGGGGGGCCTCGTCTCCCTCAGCGTGATCGTCGGCGTGGCCGCGTTCCTGCTGTCCCTGGTCTTCGTGCTGCCGGCGGTGGCGTTGGCCGACCTGCTCGGCCGCCGGATCGCCGGCCGCGAGGTGTGGTGGTTGGTGCCGGCGGTGACGGCGGCCCTGGTGGCACCGCCGATCGCGGCCTTCGCGTCCTACAACAGAGTGGCGGCGCGGCCCGTGCTCGTCTTCTGGGCGGTGGCCACGGCCGCGCTCGCGGTGGGCGGCCTGGTGGCCCGGGCCCGGCACCCGGGACTGGTCCGGCGCGTGGCGCTGTGGGGCACGGCAGTGGTGGCGGGGACGGGCCTGCTCGGCGCACTCGGGCTCGCCATCGGCCTGCTGCCCGCGTACGAGCCGCCGGCGATCGGGCCTGCGGCCCTGACCGGCACCTGGGTCGACCACACGAGCGGAACGCTGGTCTTCACCTCGGACGGCCGCGTCACGGCCTCCGGCGTCGGCGAGCACGCCCCCGACGACCACCCCAGCGGCCCGTCACGGCGGTGCTCGGGCTCCGGCACCTGGTCGTACGAGCCCGGGCGGGACGTCTGGACCCAGGAGATCCGCATCCGCGTCCCGGGGTGTTCCTGGCCGGCATGGAGCGTCGGCGGCACCGACCGGCAGCCACGGATCTACCGGCACGTCGGCCACCCGGACTCCGGAAAGCTGTACCAGCTGAGGAAGGCCACCGGTGGACCCACCCCAGGATCTTGACCGCGAAACCGGCGCCACTGACAATCGGCGCGAGCAGAAGGACGAGAAGCAGGGGGATGCGACCGTGGTTGACGACCTCCCGAACGCCGGTCGCCGGGACCGCCGTTCGGTACGCGTGACGCCTTGAGCGGGCGCCGGGCAAGGGCTTTGGCGATCGGCGCACTGCTGGTGCTCACCGCGTGCGGTGGCGGCGGCGACGGGGCGCCCGTCTCCTGGAAGCGCCCCTGCGACATGCTGCCCAAGGCCGAGGTGGAGAAGTCGGTCGGCATTCCGCTCGTCGCGAAGGGCTCCGAAGGACGGTACGGGTTCCAGTGCCTCTACCGGCCGCCGAAGTCCTCCGAGGACTTCTGGACGGTCTCCTTCAGGTCGGACACCGCCGGGACCTTCTGCCCCGAGCCGAAATCGCAGCCCGCACCGGAGATCGACGCCGACGCCTACAAGATCGACGACAACGGTCGGGTGGTGGTCGGGGGTCCGTTCCACGGCCACTGCCTGCGCATCGCGGGCTACGGCAGCCGGATCGACGGATCGCAGGTCACCGTCGCCTCCGCCACCGACCTGCTCCGCACGGCCAGGAGCCGCATGGAGTGACGGCACGGTCCTGTCAGCCCTTGAACCGATGGCACAGCTGGAGGAACAGATCCATGTTGGCGATGCTCTGCATGTCCGCGCTGTCCACGGTCGTGCGCTTCCGGGATCCGTTGAAGATCAGCGTGCCGCTGTAGGAGGAGATCTCGGTGATGTCCGACCAGGGGGCCGAGTGCCTGTGGCCCGACAGGCGGTGCCGGTCGGCCTTGTAGGCGCCGAAGTTCACCGTCTCACCGCGCTGGATGGCGTCGAGGACCTTCGGCAGTTGCGTCCGCGTAACGGCTTGCATGATGTGTTCACCCCAGACGTTCGGCCACAGGAACAGGGCGCCCTGCACCACCGACGTGATGCCCAGCGACTGCTTCTCCTCCTTGAGGAACACCCGCATGCCCGGGCCGATGTTCACCGCGGCGCCCTGCGGGTCCAGCAGGGTGTACCGCGCGTCCCACGGGACGCCGTTGCGCGTGCTCATGTACCGCAGGACCCGCACCGTCTCCCAGTCGTACGCGGCCCGGAACCCGTCGGGTCCCGTCACCACCGCCCCGTTGGCGTGGATGTAGAGCCGCGACGCGTTGTGCTTGCCGAACAGGCGGCTCTGCTTCATCCGGAAGGTCCGCTGCCACTGCCAGACCTCGCTCGGCCGCCAGCGCGGCGGCCTCGCTCGTCGGCTTCTCATAGGTGTCCTTCTCTTCCATGTCTTCCCCGAACCTTGTGGATTGCCGTGATGTCGGAACAACTGCTCTTCAGTGAGCGAGGAGGGCCGTACGGCCCGGCGCCCTGCCGGCCGGTCAGCCCGCCGCGGCGAAAGCGGCTTCGAGGCGCGGGACGTAGTCGGCGAAGGCCGGGGCCCAGCAGCCGTAGTTGTGACCGCCGTTGCACGTCGGGGCCAGCGACGCGCCGTTGCCGTAGTTGACGAGACGGCTCGCGATGCCCTGCTGGTCCAGGCGGGCCTTGACCGTGTTCGAGGCCGCTTCGGTGTGGACGTCGATGAGGTCGTTGTTGCCGGTGTAGAGCGTGATGCCGGTGCCGGACAGTTTGGCGAGGTTGGCCGGCGCGGCCGGATCGACCGCCTTCCACACGCGGTCCGCGCCGAAGAACGGGTACGGGGAGCCGAAGATCGCGTCACTGTCCACGATGGGGCCGTAGCCCGTGCACTCGCCGGATCCGGGTGTACCGGACGTACTGCTCGCGCACCAGGCGCCGGTGACGTTGAGTTCGGTCCCCAGGACGGCCGCGCGGACCTGCCACATGCCGAAGTCGATGCCGCCCGACAGGGCGGCCACGTGTCCGAACAGGTCGGGGCGCGCCTGGGCGTAGTGCAGGGAGCCGAAGCCGCCCATGGACAGCCCGACGACGGCCCGGTGGGCCCGGTCGTTGCGGGTACGCAGGTTGGAGTCGATGAACGGGACGACCTGGGTGAGGTGGAAGGTCTCCCAGTTCGCCTTCCCCTCGACGGTGTTCTGCATCAGCCAGTCGGCGTACCAGCCCTTCAGCCCGCCGTCCGGAACCACGGTGATCATCGATTCCGCATGCAGCGCCGGCGCCGCCGCGACGTCGTTCACGTTGCCGCCGCCGCCGTGCAGGAAGTAGGTGACCGGCCAGCGGCGGCCGGGATCGGTGTCGTACGCGGTGGGGAGGAGGATGCGGATCCTGTGCTTCCCGGACAGCTGCGGGGTGGTGACGGTGATGGTGAAGTCGGTGGGGCCGTGCACCTGCGTGTCTTCGGGGACCACGGTCAGACCGTAGCCGTCCTTGAACGCGGGGACTCCGGCGGAAGCCGCGGGCGCGGAGGCGGTGACCGCCGACGGGGCTGCGGCGTGCGCGGCGCCGGCGCCGGCGCCCGTCAGGGCGGTGAGTGCGAGTGCCGCGCCGAGTGCGTTGAGGCGCAGGGACGTCATGGGGAACCCTTCGTCGAGGAGGCCCGCGGCGCGGTGAGCCGCCGCGAGCCGGACGTCCCGATGCTGCTGCCCCGTACCGCCCCAGGGACAGGCCAAACGACCGGCCATCGGTGACCGGCGCCCGTCAGGCAGCCGGCCGTGGCCGGTTGCTGGGTCACCGGCCGTCGTGCTCCACCGGCGAAGCGGCGCCGTCCGTCGGGGTCGTGAACGTGGCCGGTGCGAAGTCCCGGTGCCGGCTCCGGAACAGGCGCGCGAGGTGGTGCTGCAGCCGGACGTGGCGGAATTGGTACACGGCCCCGGTCTGACGCAGCACCCCCCGGTGGTAGGCGTCGTCCAGGAACGCGGCGGGGTCCCAGGGAAGCCGCCCGGCCAGCGGCAGCCAGACACGTGCCAGGACGACCCACTGCCCCCAGGCGGTGAAGGTGAGCACGTAGGAGGCCGTGCCGCCGAGGCCGCCGACCGTGCCGATGAACAGGCTGTCCTGGACACCCCAGTTGAGCGGCCCCATCACGGTCCGCAGCAGATCGACGACCAGGTACCCGCCGAGGGCGATGGCCAGGGCCGACGCCGGAGCGAGGATCAGGAACTGACGGCAGGCCGTCGTACGGTTCGCCGACAGCAGGCTGACCGGCGTGGCCGCCGCGGTGACGTCCACGGGTGCTTCGAGCGCGGACATGAGCCCGAAGACGATGCCGGCGGCCGAGCCGAAGATCAGCCCGAGGACCACCATGTTGATCAGGGTGCCCTGCACCACGTGCGGGTCGGTGAGCGGGGATCCCGAGACCAGCGCGCGTTCGAGGGTGAGGGCGCAGGCACATCCGACACCCATGACGGTCCCGCCGATCAGGCCCTGCCCGAACCGGAACGAGAAGGTACGCAGGGGCCGTCGGCCGAGACCATCGTGGGCGGCGCGCAGGGTCAGCCGGATACGGGCGGGTTCGAATCCGCCGCCGGATCTGTCCGTCATCGCGTAGAGGGCTCCGAATCCGAGGCCGACGGCGGGCCCCATGAGTCCGCCCTGGAGCAGGATCTCGCTGACCGAGAGCGAAGTGAGGAGCAGGCCGACGAGCCAGTCGGCCACGGCGATGCTCACGGCGGTGGCGAGGGCGAAGGCGATGGTCCGCTCCGGCCGTGACATCGAATCGCCGAGCTGCCACCACGCGAGGTCCTGACGTTCGCGGTCGAGACGAACCAGGTGGTGGGCGAGGTGACCGAGCCAGCCCTCGGCCCGGCCCGGGTCCGCGTACGAGGCCCCGGGCCGCCGGCCGGCCGCGTCCCGTTCCGGGACCCGGCGTCGGTAGACCGCGGGTACGAACCCCGCCAGGAGGTGTTCGTCCAGGCTCTTCACCGAGGGGAACCGGGCGGAGTCGAGGAGCTCGGCGGGATCCCGGCCGGGCGTCTCGCTGTACAGGGTGCGGGCGAGGATCACCATCAGCGGGGTGGTGAGCACGGTGGCGAGGTTTCTGTGCGCCGTGCCCCGGCGCGTGCGCAACTGCGCGAGCACCGGGTCCCATGAAGAGCCGGCCGCTTCGGGGCCGAGGGCATCGCTCCCCTCGGACGGGAGGCTACGGGTGGTCCGGGGAAGGTAGTCGGCCAGGTCCTGGAGGGTGAGGTCGGTGAGCTCGATGCCCCCGGCCCACACCAGGGGCGCGTGCGCGGCCCGGACGGCCTCCGCGTACTCGTCGCGCCGACTCGTGAGGACGAGCGGTAAGGAGGTGGCGTTCAAAGCGTCCAGGGCGTCCCGCCGCAGGCCTTCGGCGATCTCGTCGAACCCGTCCAGGACCGGCAGGATGAGGTCGGTGTCGACGAGTACGGCTGCCAGGGAGGCCCCGCCGGAACTGCGGCGGGCCAGATGCGGGTGGTCGCGCAGCAGCCGCCCGATCAGCCAGTCGCGCAGCGCGGTGGTGGACGGGTCCCAGGAGCCGACGCTGAAGATGACCGGCACGCGGCGGTGCGCGGCCGGGGCGTCGAGGAGGTCCAGGACGAGCCTGATCGTGAGGACGGACTTGCCCGAGCCGGCCCGGCCCAGGATCACCAGTCGTCCGGAGGGGATCCTGAGGTAGACCTCGGCCATGCTCCGCAGGTCGCCGTCGAGATCCACCGCACGCGGGGTCTCACCCGGCCCGAGGCGCTGGATGTTCTCCGCGCGGTCGGTCAGACCGGCCGGCGCCGGCTTCCACCGCACGGGCAGCGGGAACGGGTCGTGGACGCGGCGTTGTGCCTCCTCGTGGCGCCAGCGGCGCCGGACCTCCGTCGCGAGCTCCTGCGCGGCGTCGGCGAGCGCGTCGTTCACGGGCGACCGGGCGGGTGGGGCGGCCGCCCGCACCCCGTGGCCGGGGGCGGGGACCCGGGTGGCAAGTGGGCCGGGCGCGTTGGTGAGCGCGGCCGCCAGACGCAGACGGTGCTCTTCGTCCAGGCCGAGCGCGTCCGCCAATAGATTCACCGTTCCGGTCCGGTGGTTGGCGGATCTGCCGCTCTCCAGCCGGCGGATGGTGCGCACGCTGACCCCGGAGCGTTCGGCCACCTGCTCCTGCGTCAGGTTCGCTCCGTCGCGCAGCTCACGGAGCAGGGTTCCGAGGTCCTCCGTCATCCAGCATCTCCCCTGAGTGATCAGTTCGAACGGCCGTGAGCCTACCTGTGGCCGCCGGTCACCAATGGCCGGGTGTCTGACCTGTGCAGCCGGGGTCACCGGGGTCAGCATCGTCGTCAGCGCCCCACACCGAGGAAGGCAGGGAGCGACGTGGCCAACCGCTACTGGTGCGGAGAGTGCGGCTTCAAGACCCCCTGGCTCGAGGAGTCCGAGGGGCTCAGCAGACAGATCGAGCACTACGCCCGCAAGCACCCCGGCTCTTCCCCGGGCGGCCAGGTCGAGACCCGAAGGCGCCGCCCGGTCGCGGGTCGCGGATGTCTCCTGCTGACGACCGCAGCGCTCGTCCTGCTCGGCATCGTGGCCGCGTGGCGCCATTGAGGCTCGACGACACAGAAGGAGTTCGATCAATGAGCGGTTTCTCCACGGAGCCGAGGCAGCCACGACCGGGGCGGTCGCGTCCACGGCCGGGGTCGGCCACCGGCGCCGGCGTCATGGGCATCGCATTCGGTGTCGTGGTCGTGTGCGGCGCGGTGTACACGCTGCTGCTCCTCACGGACGGCAACGGCTTCGGGCTGTTCGGACTGCCCGTCCTCGCCCTCGGCGGGGGCCTCCTGCGCAACGGCGTCAGGGTGCTCGCCGGGGTGCCCCACTCGGGTGCCCGGCTGGGTCAACTGGCCTTGGTTCCCGCGACCCTGTCCGGGCTGGGGATCGGCGGCATGGCCGCGGGAGCCGACTGGGAGGACAGCGCCTCCCACATCCAGCTGACCGGCTTCGCCATCACGCTCCTCCTCGCCGTGACCCTCATCGTGCTCTGCGAGCGTCGGGCGACGAAGGTGTACCTCGACGAGAACTGAGCGGGACGGCCGGCTACGCGTGGGGCTTGCAGACCTCGGTCACGAGACGGCCGTCGTGGTGCTCGTAGTCGTTGTAGGTGATGCTCTTGCCGTCCTTGTTGAAGGTGAGCGTGCCGCCTTGGGCGTCGTCGGCCTTCTGTCCGCGCTGAAGGACGTGGCTGATGAAGTGTCCGCTGCCCTCGGCGAGGACGGCCTGGTCGTGGTCGATGACGACGAAGCCGTATCCGACCGGACAGTACGGCATGCCGGAGATGTTCCGGTCCAGGACTGTTCCGACCGTGTACTTGGGCGCGGTCGGCGTCGGGGCGGGGGATGCGGCCGCGGTGACCGCCCCGGCAGCGGCCAGGACGGTGGTGAGCAGGGTCGCGGTGGCCAGACGAACGGGGGTCGTACGCATAGCAGGCAACTCCTCGTGTCGGGGTGGACGCGGGCCGGTGCGGGATGCGGATGTCCGCTGTTTTCTCGCACCGGCCCGCGGTGGTCGTCGACCTGGTCAGGAATTCAGCTCGAACTTCGAGCCGGGGTCGTTCTGGTTGATGCACTCGATGTACGGGTTGGGGTGGCCTTCGCGGCTCTCGCATTTCCACGGGTCGCCATTGACCCGGACGATCACGGGCTTTTCACTGCCCGGGTTCTTGCGTGATGCCGTATCGAAGGCCTTGGCGACCTTCAGGGCGGTGGAGCAGAGGCCCTTGTCCTTCGTGTGGACGGCCAGTCCGCCCTCCGATCCGGTGCCGCAGTACGCGTTCGGCCCGGTCGTGGTCGGGCCGGCGGGCGCCGGGCCCTGACCGGCCGCCCCGGCGGGGGTGGTGAGGGCCGCCGTGAGCGCGGCGCCGGCCGCCATGACGGCGAGGGATCTCTTCGTGAAGCCCATTGCGGCCTCCTTCGTACGTGCGTGGTCCGGTTCGGGACCGTGACCGGTCAGCTGTCGGAGGGCTGGGGTGCGGCGGCGCCGGGGGCCTCCGCGGGGGAGACCACGTCGTCCGAGGCCGGGTTGGGTGCGGGGGCCGGGGACACGACGTCATCGGGCGTCGGGTTCGGTGCGGGTACCGGCGGGGCCACGTTGTCGTCCGGGGCCGGGACGGGGCCCGGCGGGGTCACGTCGTCGTCCGGCGTGGGGTTGGGGATCGGCTTGATCGGCTCGCCCGGGCGGAGCTTGCCGCCCTTGCCCTTCTCGGCCCAGACGCTGCCCTTGTACGGGTGGAAGCTGTAATTCACGCCGTGGTGCCGGAACACGGTCGTCTTGGACCCCAGGGTGGCGATCTTCTTGCCGTGGAAGAAGATGGCGGCCTCGTAGCGGTCACCCACCTTGTAGATCCTGGCGATCGAGCCGTCGGCCAGCCGCTGGGTCTTCACCAGCTGACGCTGCTGCGCCGAAACGGTCGCGGCCGGGCCGAGGGCGGCGCCCTCCGGTATGGACGTGTGGGCGGACGCGGCCGTGCCGGCGCCTCCGACGACCGCCAGCGCCCCGAGGGCGACGACGGCGCTGCGAAGCGACCGGCGGGCGGTACATGCAAATCGCATTTCGACATTCCCATCAAGAGCGGAAAGGAACTTGTTTTCCTTCCCTGCGACACCCACAACGCTACGAATTCAAAGGTGGCGTCCGGATCGACCTAAGGGACGGAAAGGCATGTACCCGAAAGTTTCATCACCGTAAGTGTGCGGTCCCGCACCCATTGCTGCGCGGCGGGGGCGAGGGCGGGCGGTCGGCTGAGCCGATCAGGTCGCCGCGCCGCGTCCGCGCGCGCGGTCGTACGCAGCGGGCTCCGTTGCTGGGATATTGCGTCGTCATGGACGCAACGACGAGCAGCGGCCGGGGCCCCGGGCGCGCGCACCGCGATGACCCCGGGCGCCGCCGTACCGCGAGGGCGGGCCGGTGAGGGTGCTGCCCCGCTGGGTTCGGGACCACCACCCGTACTCCACTCGCCTCAAGCTCACCGTGGCCGGGGTCCTGCTGGGCGTGACGGCGCTGGACGCCCTCGTTCTGGAGCACCTGCCGTCGGCGCAGGCCGCGCTCGTCGTGGCGTGCGCGGTCGTCGTCTGCCTGTGCGCCGTACCGGTGGAGCGCATCTCCCTGACCGTACGGGCCGCCGTCGCGGCCGCCGTGTCGTGGGCGGTCACGCTGCTCCTGGTGACCGCTGACCACCCGGTTCCCGTGGTCGGTATCGGTGAGATCATCGGCCTGCTCCTGCTGCTGGCCGGGGTGCTGTGGCGCGGCCCGGCGAAGGCCGCGCTCATCCTGGGACCGGCCCTGGCCGTGGCGTGCGCCGCGGTGCCCGCACGGGACGTGAACCCGCACGAGTGGACGCTCGCCATCACCCTCCTCACGATGGTGGTCGCGGCGTTCTCGCTGCTCCTGCGCGCGCAGTCCGAGCAGCGCAACCGCGACCTCGACGCCCTGCGCGCGGCCGAACGGCGGGCCCTGGCCCGGGAATTGCACGATGTGGTGGCCCATCACGTCACCGGCATCGTCGTGCAGACCAAAGGCGCCCGGTTCGCCCATCTGGACGGTCAGGCCGCCGACGCGGTCCTGGCCTCCATCGGGAAGGAGGCCGAGGAGGCGCTGAGCGCCATGCGCCGCCTGGTGGCGGTCATGCGGCGCGCGGAGCCCGCACGGGGCGCCTCACGGGCGCCGGCGGCCGGAATCCGGGAAGTACGGGACATGGCCGCCGAGTTCGCCGCGACCGGACCGGCCGTCGAGATCTCCATCGAGCCCGGACTGGAAGACCGCCTCCCGGCGGACGTGGCCGCCGGGATCCACCGTCTGACCCGCGAGGCCCTGACCAACATCCGCAAGCATGCCGCCGATGCCACCGGGGTGTGCATCGCGCTCACCACCCTCCCGGGAGGCCTGGAGCTGAAGGTGACCGACGACGGACGCCACGGTGCACCGCTTCCCGAGCCCGCCCGCGGCGGAGGCTTCGGCATCGAGGGCATGCGTGAGCGCGCGGCCGCGATGGGAGGCCGACTCGACGCCGGCCCGCTGCCCGAAGGCGGCTGGCAGGTCCGGGCCCGTCTGCCCCTCGCCCCGGCGAACACCGGGGTGAGCGCGTCCTAGTCGCGGGACAGGCCGCTTTCCCAGGCCCACAGGGCGACCTCGACCCGGTTGCGGGCCTCCAGCTTGCCCTGTACCCGCGCCAGATGGGCCTTGATCGAGGACACCGACAGGTGCAGCTCCTGCGCGATCTCCGCATTGGTGCGCCCCCGGGCCGTCAGGATCACGACCTCCTTCTCCCGCTCGGTGAGCTCCTCGCGGGGCGGACGCGCGCCGGAGACGGGACCCCTGCCGGCGGCCATGTCGGCCAGCAGACGAACGGTGACGCCGGGCGAGATGAGCGAGTCGCCGGCCGCGGCCGCGCGCACGGCCTCGACGAGGAGGGCAGGGCTGGCGTCCTTGAGGAGGAAACCGCTCGCACCGTTGCGCAGGGCGGTCCTCACGTACGCGTCGTCGTCGAAGGTGGTGATGATGACGACCTGGGGCGCCCGGTCCCCATCCTCGCCCGCCCCTGCCTCCTCCCTCAGGAGACGGGTCACCTCCAGGCCGTCGATACCGGGCATCTGGATGTCGGCCAGCAGCACATCCGGACGCAGCCGCCGCACCACCTCCAGAGCCTCGTTCCCGTCGGCGGCCTCGCCGAGAACCTCGATCCCGGGGGAGTTGTCGAGGATCATCCTGAAGCCGGTGCGCACCAGCTGCTGGTCATCCGCAATCACCACGCTGACGGACACACGCCCTCATCTCCCGCTCGCGGCAGCACGCCCGCCGTCGGCCGCACCGGCCCCGATCGAGGCCCTCCTGTTGTACGCCGCATCCCGCGCCCGGTGGCCGCGCCTCTCCGAATGCTCCGGAATCGGGTGTAGATCTCCGTGCGGGTGGGCGGGCCGGCGGCGGGCACACGCCATGGGGAGGCGGGTGAGGGTCACCCGGACTCCGTTTGAGAACGGATGCCTTCCGGTCATGGCTGAAGGGTCCGGTACACCGTTGATTTTGGGAGAAATGATGACCACGAAGCACACCCCCGCGGCACCGCAGCCGGACGAGGGCGGTCTGCCGGGCAAGCCGGGACCGGTCTCCCCACCCGTGGCGGAGCCGACGCGGCCCGCGGAGCCGCTTCCGCCGAAGCCGGACCAGGAAGGACCCGAGACGGTGGGCCCCACCGGCCAGGCCACCGGAGCGGAGCAGGCGCGCAGGGCGCAGAGCGGTGCCTACCTCACCACCGCCCAAGGGGCGAGGCTGTACGACACCGACCACTCCCTGAAGGCCGGAGCGCGGGGGCCGGTGCTGCTCCAGGACCACCACCTGCGCGAGAAGATCACCCACTTCGACCACGAGCGGATCCCGGAGCGCGTGGTGCACGCGCGCGGAGCCGCGGCGCACGGCGTCTTCCAGGGCTACGGCACGGCCGGTGAAGTGACCCGGGCCGCCTTCCTGGCGAAGGACGTGCAGACCCCGGTGTTCGTACGGTTCTCCACCGTGCTCGGCTCGCGGGGTTCGGCCGACACGGTGCGGGACACCCGGGGCTTCGCGACGAAGTTCTACACGGACGAGGGCACGTTCGACCTGGTCGGGAACAACATCCCGGTGTTCTTCATCCAGGACGCGGTCAAGTTTCCCGACATCATCCACGCCGGCAAGCCGCATCCGGACAGGGAGATCCCGCAGGCGCAGAGCGCGCACGACACGTTCTGGGACTTCGTGTCCCTGCACACCGAAGCCACCCACCACACCCTCTGGAACATGTCCGACCGCGGCATCCCGCGGTCCTTCCGCATGATGGAGGGCTTCGGGGTCCACACCTTCCGCCTCGTCAACACGGCCGGTGACACCGCGTTGGTGAAGTTCCACTGGAAGCCGAAGCTCGGCGTGCACTCCCTGGTCTGGGAAGAGGCCCAACTGATCAACGGGATGGACCCCGACTTCCACCGCCGCGACCTCTTCGACGCCATCGAGTCCGGGGCCTTCCCGCAGTGGGAGCTCGGCATCCAGGTCTTCCCCGACACCCCCGACCAGACCTTCGAGGGGATCGACCTCCTCGACCCCACCAAGATCGTGCCCGAGGAGCTCTCACCCGTGCAGCCCATCGGGCTGATGACCCTGAACGCCAACACCAAGAACTTCTTCGCCGAGACCGAGCAGGTCGCCTTCCACCCCGGCCACCTCGTCCCCGGCATCGACGTGACCGACGATCCGCTGCTCGCCGGCCGGCTCTTCTCCTACCTCGACACCCAGATCAGTCGTCTCGGCGGCCCGAACTTCGGCCAGATCCCGATCAACCGGCCGCACGCCCCCGTCAACGACATGCTCCGCGACGACATGCACCAGACCGCCGTTCACACGGGCGTGGCCCCCTACCGGCCCAACAGCCTCGACGGCGGCTGCCCCTTCCTGGCCGGAGCCGACACCGCCGCTTTCATCGAGGCACCTGTCAAGATCCCCGAAGCGAGCAAGGTCCGTGAGGCACCGGCCTCGTTCTCGGACCACTTCACCCAACCCCGGCTGTTCTGGCTCAGCATGGCACCGCCGGAGCGCGAACACATCATCGCCGCCTACACCTTCGAACTGAACAAGTGCTACGAGCAGGCGGTCAAGGAACGCACCCTGAAGGTCCTGGCGAACATCGACCCCGAGCTGTGCGCGAAGGTTGCGGAAGGCCTCGGCCTGCCCGCCCCGGCCGCCACCGTGCCCCTCGTCGGGATCGACCCCAGCCCCGCCCTTTCGCAGCTCGGCGGCACCTGGCCGGTCGACGGTCGCACGGTCGGCATCGTCGCCGACGGCGCGGGCGACCTCGAAGGCGTACGGAACGCCCGGCAGGCCGTCCTGGACGCGGGCATGGTGCCACTCGTCATCGCCCCGACGGGCGGGCACCTCGACCCCGACGGTGACCCCATCGCCGTCCAGCGCACGTTCGCCACCGCCCGATCGGTCGAATTCGACGCCCTCCTGTTCGCGGGCACACCCGAGCCGGGCTCACCCGCGCTGCGAGGAGCCGATCCGCGCGTGGTGCTCCTGCTCACCGAGGCCTACCGCCACGGGAAGGCCATCGGCGGCTGGAACGGCGCGGAACGGCTCCTCGAGAGCGTGGGCATCGACACGGACGGCCCGGGAATCACCCTGGGCGAGGGCGGCGCAGCGGTCGCCGAGGGCATCGCTGCCGCCTTGGCCGGGCACAGAGCCTGGGACAGGCTCCCGCCCGCATGAACCTCCGGCGCCGAGTCCTCGACCGGATGTTCGGCCTGCTGGACGACGTCCAACAGCACGACGGAGACCCGGACCCAGGGGCGCGGCACGCAGTGAAGACGCGGCGACGGTGACGATGGCAGACCGGGCGGAGCGGGTGGGCATCGCGTCCGTCTCCTCTGACGAGGACCGGGCCGGTGACGTCCGGAGGTCCGCCCGGTGGCTGGTGGACGCACTGCGCCGCACCGGCTTCCCGCGTACGGAAATCCGGGACACGGACGGCCTCATGCGCAGGACCCGCACGCGGACGTGGTCATGGTCTCCGACTCCATGCCGTGGTCCCTGGACGAACCGGTGGTCTGCGGCGTGGTCGGCGGATCGGTCACCGCCTTCCTCACCGTCCGCGGTGCCGGTCCGGCGCCGCGCCGAATGCCGCCGTAGAGGTGCGCAGGGTGCTGAACCTGCTGAGCGACGAGGCTGACCGGGGTTCTCGGTACCGGAGCGCCTGTGGACCAGGCGGGTCGCCGGCCAGCTGCGCGCCTGGCCGGAGGAGCGGCGTCGGCCTGGCTACACCTACGACCTGGACGTGCGCCCTGCCCTCGCGGCACTCGGCAAGGGCGGGGCCGCCCCCGCCGCGCAGCTCGCCCGGGCTTGCGACGCGCCCGTGCTCTTCTTCGGGGCGGGCCTGCCGGGAGACCGCTGGTCCGAGGGCGCGAAGGAGTGCCGGGCGGGGCTCCGGGTAGGCGCCCTGCGGCACCTTCGAACCTGGAGGAACAGGAGAAGGATCATGAGTCGAAAGTCGGACCAGGACAAGTCGCAGCACAAGGCGAGCCGCCACGGGGGAGCCGAACACGGCTGGTCACCGGACGTCGATGAGACGCGCCAGCAGGACAACCCCAGTGCTCACCGCTCCTTCCACCCCGACCGGTACGCCGCCCCTGCCGCGGGCCCCGGCAGGACGGTGTCGTCGCAGGAATCGGGAAACCCCCACGGCCGGCCCGTCAAGAGCGACAGCCGCAGTGGCGAGGAACTGGCCGCGAAGGGTGAGGACGGCAGGCACGACAGAGGCCGGAAAGGCAAGTCACAGCGCCCCAGCGGCGGCAAGGACGCCTCCGCCTTCACCGGGATCCGGCCCCAGGACCACGGATCCGAGGGGCCCGCAGGCAGGTAGCACTCGCGCACCGGCATGGCCGAGGGCGGACAGGGAAGGCGCCGGGCATCTGGGGCGGTTCTCGCCGCCGCCGACCGCCAGGCCTGGCAGCGCCCCGGCACCGGCGGCCGGGGGAAGCACGAATTCGAGAAGGAACTGCTGAAGGAGCAGCTGGAATTCGCGACCAAACCGGTCACGGACATGGCCGAGCTCCAGGAGGAGATCGTCCGCTCCCCGTGCAGCCGTCGCTCAGTGCCGGCTTGCGATACCGGTGGCTCGGCGAGCGGTTCGGACTGACGGCGCAGGAACAGCTGACCTGCGGTTGCCACGTCCACGTATCGGTCGCCTCGGACGAGGAGGGCGTCGCCGTCCTGGACCGCATCCGGCCCGGTGGAGATCTTCGGCTCCGCCGACCGCTACCACGAGCAGGTCAGGACGATGATCGGCACCGGGGTGCTGCGCGACGAAGGCATGATCTACTTCGACGCCCGCGTGTCGGCCACCTATCCCACCGTCGAGGTCCGGGTCGCGGACGTCTGCCTGGACGCCTCCACGCCCGTCCTGCTCGCCGCCCTCGTCCGCGGCCTGGTCGAGACGGCGTCCCGCGCCTGGCGGGACGGGCACCCGCCGGCGAGGGTCGGTACGAGTCTGCTGCGCCTGGCCTCCTGGCAGGCAGGCCGCTCAGGCCTGGACGGCCCCTGCTGCACCCCGAAACCATGCGGGAGACGTGCGCCGAGCACGCCGTCGAGGCCCTGTACGAGCACGTGCGTGAGGCGCTGAAGGATCACGACGACGACGAGCGCGTCCGCGAAGCCCCGGCGCACCTGCAGGAAAGGGGGAACGGCGCCCGCACGCAGCGCCGCCTGCACGCCGACGGGCGGGCTCTCGCGTCGGTCGTCACCCGGTGCGCGGAGATGACGATCAACCGCTGATGGTTGGGCAACCAGGCGTAGCCGTGGCCGTACTCGGCCTACGAGGGCCTGCCCACGTACGGTGCAGACGGCGCAACCCGGTGCGCGGCCGAGAGGGTTTCCCGCTCGAAGTAGGTCACGCAGGGTGTGACCAGATCCAGGCCGCTCAGCGCCTGCATGAAGAGGAACTGCCCTTGAGGGTTGATCTCGAGCCAGACGGGAACCCCGCTGCCGTCCGGCTTCATGTCGATCACGCCCATCCTCAGCCGAAGGCGCCTGAGGACGTCCAGCAGGCCGGCGCGGGTGGTGTCATCGACGCGCGCTACCCGGAAGTTTCCGGGGAGCCTTCCCCGCCAGTCCAGGTCCTCGCTGTGGATGGAGACCGCGTGGATCTCGTCCCCCAGGACCAGTGCGCGCAGATGCTCCTGACCCGGGATGCATTCCTGGTAGATGGCCGGGGACAGGCGCATCGACGCCTCTTCCCGGAGGTGTGCGGCCGTCACCTTGCTCGTGAACACCGGCGCGGAAGAACAACCCCGCACGCTCTTCACGATCACGTCGCCCCCGACCGACCGGCAGAACCGTCTGATGTCGTCCGGGTCCTGGCTGACGAGGGTGCGCGGCACGGGCAGTCCGGCCGCCTGGGCCGCCCGTAGTTGAACGAGCTTGTTCTCGGCCATGGCGGTGGCGTGGGGATCGCTCACCCATGTGCCGTGAAAATCGTTCCAGAGCGCACCGGCCAACGCGGTGCGGCAGTCGTTGTTGATGACTTCCACGTCGGCGCGGTCCGTGATGTCCGGCGGGATCTTCTGAAGGTTGCTGCCGCGCCGCCACCAGATGACATCGAGGTCCCCGACATCGATGGATCCGCCGCCCTTGACGGCCAGCCGGCTCGCGGTGTCCGACCAGCTCAATCCGCCGTCTCCGCAGAGGCTGTCGGTTTCGATGACGTCGCAGGCGACCCTTCCGCGGGAGTTGAGCGCTCGCTGGATGAGCAGCGCATGGAGGTCTGCAGAGTCCGTGAGTATCGCCAGGTGGCCGTTCTTCACCGTGCACCTCCGGGGCCGGCCGGCTCCGCCCACCCGACTCAAGGGCCTGCCTACATGAGGGTGTAGTCCACTTTGGAGTCATCGGGTTCAGAAGGGGTTCCGCACACGGAGAAGGCGCAGGAGCCGCCGGATCCCTCCGGGAAATCCTCCTTCAGTTCCGCGAAGCGAATGACTGCCGCTTCCCACTCCCTGAGTTCGGGGGGTACCGGAGTGCTTATGCCACCTTGCGGGGTGCCGAGGAACACGATCGGTCGTGGCTTTCCGGATTCCGAGGCCATGGTTCGCATCCATTTCTCGCGATCAAACGCCTGCCCCTGGTCTTTCCATGAGATCACCAGGCGTTGGGCGTGTCAAAGCGATCCCCGATGCCGCTGCTACGCCGTATCGCCGGCGCGCGGACCGCTGACCCCTGGCGAGTTACTTACCGGTAAGGAATGATGGCCGCAGACCATCCACACGGCCGGGGGCTGAGGTAACGGTGTCGACGTTCGAGAAAGCAAGCACGGTGCACGCCTTCCGGGATGACGCCCTCGGGGAGCACGACGCCGTCGGTCTCGCCGAGGCGATACGGCGCGGCGAGGTCAGCGCCGCCGAAGCGGCCCGGGACGCGGCGGAGCGCGTCCGGACGGTGGAGGAGCGGCTCCACGCGATCCAGGTGCACATCGACGTCCCGGAGTACGAAGCCGGGGCGGGCGGCGCCTTCGCCGGGGTGCCGACGTTCCTCAAGGACAACACCGACTACACGGGACTGCCCACCGGCCACGGCAGCGCCGCCTTCAACCCGCGGCCCGCGCGGCGGCACGCGCCGTTCACCCGGCAGTTCCTCAGCAGCGGGGTCACGGTGCTGGGCAAGACCCGGCTGCCCGAGTTCGGCTTCAGCCCGACCACGGAGTACGAGGGCGCCGAGCCGGTCCGCAACCCGTGGAACACGGGCCACTCGGCGGGTGGTTCGTCGGGCGGCAGCGCGGCGCTCGTCGCCTCGGGCGCGGTACCGATCGCACACGCCAACGACGGCGGCGGCTCCATCCGGATCCCCGCCGCATGCTGCGGGCTCGTCGGGCTCAAGCCGACCCGCGGCCGGGTCGTCGCGAACGCCCAGAGCCGGCAACTGCCGCTCGACCTCGTCTCCGACGGCATCGTGAGCCGTTCGGTGCGGGACACCGCCGCCTTCCTCGCCTCCGCCGAGACGTACTGGCGCAACCCGAAACTGCCGCCGCTGGGCCTGGTCGAAGGGCCCTCGGAGCGTCGGCTGCGCATCGGGTTCCTGCTGGACTCGCCGAACGGCGTGTCCTGCGACACGGTCACGCGCGAGGCCGTGATGGGCACCGTGGCCACGCTCGAACGGCTGGGCCACACGGTGGAGCCGGTGGAGCTGGCCATCGACCCCCGCTTCACGCAGGACTTCCTCACCTACTGGGGGATGTTGTCGTTCCTCCTCGGCATCACGGGCCGGACCCTCGGCGCGGACTTCGACCGGAGCGGCATGGACGCCCTCAGCCGGGGGCTGCGCGAGACGTATCTCGAGAACTGGCGGCGCACGCCGGGTGTGCTGCGCAGGCTGGGGCGCACGAGGGAGGCGTACGCGGCGGGGTTCCGCGGCCTCGACCTCGTCCTTTCCCCCGTGCTGGCCCACACCACACCGCCGATCGGCCACCTCAGCCCGGCCGTTCCCTACCCGACACTGATCGAACGGATCCTCGCGTACGTCGCGTTCACGCCGCTGAACAACGTCGTCGGGACCCCGTCGATCTCGGTACCCGCCCCGAGCGCCACCGAGCACGGCCTGCCCGTCGGCGTCATGTTCTCCGGCCGCCCCGGCAGTGAACGCAGGCTCCTGGAACTCGCCTTCGAGCTGGAAGCGGACCGCCCTTTCCGCCGCATCCAGGACGCGTGACATCCCGGGCGCACGGCACCCGCGCTGCGGGCGGCGCCGGTCAGAGTTCCGGGAAGGTCTCGTCGATGCCGAGCGTCGGGGCGAGCGTCCGCCAGATCGCCGAACGGGCCGCGGGGAGGTCCACCCGGGGGTCGTCGAGCATCAGGCGGATGCCGAAACCGTCGCACAGGGCCAGTACCAGGGTGCTGAGCGCCGCCACGTCACAGTCGGCGAACTCCCCGCTCTCGATGCCCCGTTCCAGCGCCTCGCCGACCCATGCGTGCAACTGGTCGTAGAGGTCGACCGCCAGATGGCGGGCCGCCGGGTCGCGCTGGGCGCGTACCCACAGCTCCTGCCAGAGCTTCCAGTCCTGGCGCAGTTCCGCGTCCGTGGGGAGCATGCTGCGCAGGATGCGGGCCAGGGCGACGGAGGCCGTGACCGTGTCCGCGCCGCCCTCGGTGTCGATGTCCGTGCCGGTCTGGGCGAAGGAGTGCGTCATCGCCTCGGCGAAGAGCTTCTCCCGCGTGTCGAAGTGGTAGTGGAGCAGGGCCTTGGACACGCCGGCGTGTTCGGCGACCTTGCGCATGCTGACGTTCTCGAATCCGATGTCCGCGATGACTTCGCACGCGGCCGTGAGGATCCGCTCGCGTGTCTCGAGTGCGCGCTCGGCCTTGCTCACGTTGGCTGCTCCCCGTGTCGACGCCCGTGGACCGGCCGGCCCGACTGCCGTGGCCACCACGCCCCCATCCTCGCTCATCGCGTCCCCTCTGGTGGTCGAAGGCCGTGGGGGCGGCGCGGTTCGTGCCGCCCCCAGCCCGGGGTCGGGGTCAGCGCGCCGATGGCATCCGCAGGACGCCCGTGCCGCGCTTGACCAGTTCACCCGCGACGATCAGACGCTGGATCTCGGACGTCCCTTCCCAGATCCGGTCGACGCGCAGCTCGCGGTAGAGGCGCTCGACCGGGTACGTGCGGTCGTAGCCGCGGCCGCCGAAGATCTGGAGGCAGCGGTCCACGACCCGCCCCGATGCCTCGCTCGCCGCCAGCTTGGCGATGGCAGCCTTCGCGTGGAGCGTCTTGCGGTCGGCCCCGTCCTGGTCGGCCTCCCAGGCGACCTGGTGGGTGTAGGCGCGGTTGACGGCGATGTCGACGGCGCAGTCGGCGAGCATGGCCTGGATCAGCTGGAAGTCGGCGAGGGGCGAGCCGAACTGGCGGCGCTCGACCGCCCAGTCCCGGGCCAGCTCCAGGGCCCGCTCCGCCGCCCCGATCGTCCGGGCCGCGATCATCAGCCGCTCCTCCGTGAACCAGGAGCGGGTGATGTCGTAGCCCTGGCCCACCCCGCCGAGCACCGCCTCGTCGGGCACGAACACCTCCGTGAAGGTGAACTCGGGGTGCTCGTAGACGAAGGTGTGCATCCAGCGCGGCACGCGCGTCATCTCGACG
Organism: Streptomyces sp. NPDC057010; assembly: GCF_042673805.1. Taxonomy (NCBI): domain Bacteria; kingdom Bacillati; phylum Actinomycetota; class Actinomycetes; order Kitasatosporales; family Streptomycetaceae; genus Streptomyces; species Streptomyces sp. NPDC057010. Next base: position 103,090 of record NZ_JBHUSC010000004.1, read on the forward strand.
CCCGTCGTGTCCTTGTCGACGAGGAAGAGGGTCGGCGCGCGGTCCTCCCCGGCGGCGGCCAGCACGATCATGAAGTCCGCGTGGTCGCCGACGGTGACGAACCACTTCTCGCCGTTCAGCACCCAGCCGCCGCCGGTACGGGTCGCCGTCGTCTTCAGGTTCTGCGGGTCCGAGCCCGCCTCGGGCTCGCTCACCGCGTAGCAGTCCCTGCGCAGCCCCCGGATCACGGGGACGAGGTAGCGCTCGCGCTGCTCAGGCGTGCAGTGGGAAAGGGCGTTGGCCGGCCGCCACACCATGTCCCACAGGGCCCCGGTGAGCCGCCCGAGTTCCGCCTGGACGGTGACCTGTTCCAGGACGGTGAGGCCGGCGCCGCCCCACTCCCGCGGCATGTTCACCGCCTGCAGCCCGCTGTCGAGGACGGCGTCGCGGATCTCGGCGTGGGCGTGCGGCGGCAGGCCGTTGTTCTCCTCGCAGTCGAGCTCGTACTTCGTGATGAAGTCGGTCAGCGCGCGGGCCGCGCTGCGGAGTTCTTCCTGACGGGCGGTGAGGCGGAAGTCCATGTCTTTCCTTCGACGTCGTGGTGTGGGGGAGGGGCGTCAGGAGGCGGGCAGGCCGAGGAGCCGGGTGCCGCGCTTGATCAGCTCGTTGGCGATGATCAGGCGCTGGATCTCGGAGGTGCCCTCCCAGATCCGGTCGACGCGCAGTTCCCGGTACATGCGCTCCACGGGGTACGTGCGGTCGTAGCCGCGGCCGCCGAAGATCTGGACGCAGCGGTCGATCACGCGGCCGGCGGCCTCGCTCGCCGCGAGCTTGGCCGTCGACGCCTTCGCGTGGAGCGTCTTGCGGTCGGTCTCGGGCCGGTCGGCCTCCCAGGCGACCTGGTGGGTGTAGGCGCGGTTGACGGCGATGTCGACGGCACAGTCGGCGAGCATGCCCTGGATCAGCTGGAAGTCGGCGAGGGGCGAGCCGAACTGGCGGCGCTCGACCGCCCAGTCCCGGGCCAGCTCCAGGGCCCGCTCGGCGGCGCCGACGGTCCGGGCGGCGATCATGAGCCGCTCGTCGGTGAACCACTCCTTCGTCAGCTCGTAGCCGTTGCCGACACCGCCCAGCACGTCCTCGTCGGGCACGAACACGTCGGTGAAGGTGAACTCGGGATGCCCGTTCACCGCGGAGTGCATGAACCGGGGAATCCGCGTCATCTCGACCCCGGGCGCCCGCTTGTCGACGAAGAACAGGGTCGCCGCCCGCTCGGGCCCCGCGGCGGCCTGCACCAGCAGGAAGTCCGCGATGTCGCCGCAGGTCACGAACCACTTCTCGCCGTTCAGCAGCCAGCCGCCCCCGGTACGGGTCGCGGTGCTCGTGCCCGAGCCGGGGTCGGAACCCGCACCGGGTTCGGTCACGGCGAACGCGTCGAACCGCTCGCCCCGGATGACCGGCAGCAGGTACTTCTCCCGCTGCGCCTCGGTGCCGTACGCCAGGACGTTCGCCGGCCGCCAGGGGATGTCCCAGAGGCAGTTGGTGACCTTGCCGAACTCCTCCTCGACGATGACCTGGTCGAGCAGGGACAGGCCGGCGCCGCCCCATGCGACGGGCATGTTGATCGCGTAGACGCCGGCGTCGACGGCGGCGCGGGTCAGTTCGCGGACCGTGTGCGCGGGCAGCGGGCCGCCCGCTTCCTCCGACTGGTCCTCGTACCTCATCAGGAGCTGTGCGTAGGCCGCGGCGCGCGCCTTGAGGCCGGCCTGCTCGGGCGTGTAGCGGAAGTCCATGTGTCCTCCGGGGCACAAGTGGTGCGGTCGGGTGGGGAGGGCGCGATGCGGGGGCAGGGCGGCCTCAGGCGTGGTGGTCGTCGGCCCGGACGGCCCGCGCGTCCAGTGCGAGGGCGCCGTCCGGGCACACCAGCAGCGGGTTGACCTCCAGCTCGGCGAGCTCCGGGTGCGCCGCGGCGACGGTGGTGACGCGTTCGATGACGGCGGCCGCCGCGGCCACGTCGACGGCCGGCCGGCCGCGCACGCCGTCCAGCAGGGCGGCCCCGCGCAGCCCGCGCAGCAGCGCCTCCGCCCGCCGGGCCGGTACGGGCGCGAGCGCGAAGGCGACGTCGCGCAGGGTCTCGGTGAGGACCCCGCCGAGCCCGACCACGGCGACCGGCCCGAACCGCGGGTCCCGGTGCACGCCCACGATCAGCTCGACGCCGTCCGTGAGGTCGGCCATGGCCTCGACCGAGTGGGCGGGCGCGCCGAGCCGGGCGTGCATCTCCCGGTACGCGGCCAGCAGCGCGGCACGGTCGGCCAGGCGCAGCGCGACCCCGCCGACGTCGGACTTGTGCAGGACGTGCAGCGCCTTGAGTACGTACGGGCCGTCGAACTCGGCCGTCGCGGCGAGGAGCTGCGCCTCGTCCGTGATCTCGCGCGCGGCCGGGAACGGCACCCCGGCCGCGCCGAGCAGCGCCCGCACCCCGTGATACCCCGGATCCCGCAGCGGAACGGCGGGCTCCGGCAGCGGGGGGACTCCGTCGTCGGCCCCGGTGGGGCGGGCTGCGATCGCCGCCAGCGCACGCGCGGCGTCCTCGGTCGCGCCGAACACCGGGATCCCGGCCTCGGCCAGGACCCGGCAGCTCGGTGACTGCGGGTACATCGACTGCACGACCAGGGGCTTCGCCGCGGCGGTGAGGTGGCCGACGATCTCCTTGGCGGCTCTGGTCTCGCCCTCCGCGAGCACGGAACCGCCGGCCGGTCCGCCGCCCAGACCCCCCTCGGAGGCGGTGTAGCCGCCGAAGTACCCGGTCATCAGGACGGCGTCGACCTCGTCGGCGCCGAGGAGCTCGCCGACCGTGTCCGCGTACGACAGGGGCCGCTGCTCACCCATCCCGGCCAGGTCGACGGGGTTGCCGACGGAGGACTGCTCCCGCAGGACGGTCCGCAGCCGCTCCTGCGTCGGCGCGCCGAGTTCCGGTACGTCGAGTCCGGCGTCCTCGGCCGCGTCCGCGGCGATCGCGCCGTGGCCGCCGCCGTCGGTGAAGACCGTGGTGCGCCGGCCGGCCGTACGGGCCCCGGAGCCCAGCGCCGCCAGGACGACGGTCATCTCCCGGGGTGTTCGGACGAGTTCGATCCCGGCGTCGCGGCAGGCGGCCGCGACCACGTCGGCCGAGGTGGTGAGCGCCCCGGTGTGGGACCGGGCGCTGCGCGCCGAGGCGGCGCCGCGGCCGGCGGTGAGCAGCACGACCGGTTTGCCCGCCGCGGCGGCGGCCGCCGCGAAGGCCCGGCCGTCGCCGAAGTCCTCGGCGTACACGGCGATGGCCGAGGTGGCCTCGTGGCGGGCGCAGTCCGTGACGAGGTCGACGAGGGTGACGTCGGCCTGGTTGCCGAGGGAGACGAAGCGGGAGAAGCCCAGGCCGTGCGGTTCGCCACGCAGCTGGAGTTCGAGGGCGAGGTTGCCGCTCTGGCTCAGCAGGGCGACGCCCCCGGGGGCGAAGCGGTCGGAGGCGAGGTACAGCTCGGTGGTGTTGTCGGCGATGCCCAGGCAGTTGGGGCCCACGAGGACCGCTCCGGCGGCGCGTACGCGGGCCGCGATCGCCCGCTGCCGGGCGAGGCCCGAGGGTCCGGCCTCGGCGAAGCCCGCGGTGATGGCGACGATCGCCTTCGCCCCGCAGGCCAGCGCGTCGTCGACGGCGGCCTCGAAGCCGGCGCCGGGCACGCAGACCACCACCAGTTCGACGGGTTCGCCGATCGAGGCGAGGGAGGTGGCGGCGGTCCGGCCGAGGACCGTGCCGCCGCGCCGGTTGACCAGGTGCACGGGCCGCCGGCCGGGGGCGCGCAGAGCCTGGGAGGCCACGGCGTGGCCGTACTTGGCGGGGTCGTCGCTGGCGCCGACCACGGCGACGGAGCGGGGGTCGAAGAGGGCGGTCAGGTCGCGTGCCACGTCATCCCTCCACGCGGAGGGCGGAGTTGGGGCAGCTGTCGGCGCAGGCGCGGGCGGCGTCTTCGCCGCCGGCGGGGACGACGAGGGCGATGACCTGCGCGTAGCCCCATTCGTCGAGTGCGATCAGGTCGGGCGCGGGTTCCTGGCACAGCCCGTACCCCTGGCAGCGGGTGGAGTCCAGCAGGAGTTTCACGGCGTTCCTTTCAGCGCGGGCAGCGGGATGTCGGTGGGGGACACGGCCGTGGCCGGTGGAGCGCCGACGGCGACCTCCGGCACGGCCACGGTGAGGCGGCTGCCGTCCACGGGGCCGGCGTCGGCGCAGATCGGGCACGGTGCCGCGAGATGGGACGTGACGAGCCCGGGGAAGGAGCGGAGCAGGCTGCCCGCGATGCCGGCGGCCGCGTCGAGCAGTCCGCAGGCGCCGCGTCCGGGCAGGCCCCGCGACCAGCGGCGGAGGTGGTCCGCGGTGTCCGGGCGGGCGGTCCCGGCGGCGAGGGCGTGCAGGGCGCCCGCGACGGCTCCGGTGCCGGAGACGCAGACCCCGCACTGCCGCGCGCTCCCGGCCGCGAGGTGGGCGGCCGCGTCGGCGGCGGTGCCGACCGGGCAGTCTCCGGGGCCCAGGAAGCGGATCGCCGCGCAGCCCAGGGCGGTGCCAGCCTCCGTGAGCGCCTCGGGTTCCAGGGGGAGGTCCAGGGCGCGTGCGTCGACGAGCCCGCCGAACAGCCCGCCCATCAGGGCTCCGGCCGCGTCCGGGCTGCCGTACAGCCGCGCCAGCGCGCGCAGGGGGATCCCGTACGGGACTTCGGTCAGCACGGGCGCGGCGGTCCTGCGGGCGAGGGTCACCAGGGTGCTGCGGGCGATGTCGCGGCGTGCGCCGGGCCGGGCCGCGATGAGCGCGATCCTGGCGAGCGTCTCGACGTTGGAGACCAGGGTCGGCGCGCCGCCGACGCCCTGTTCGTACGGGCGGGGCGGCTTGGCCGTGGGCAGCGCCGGTCCGCCGTCGATCCTGCGGACCACCGCGGTCTCCTCACCGGCCACGTAGGCGTGGCCGGTCTCGACCACGTCGACGGGCAGTGGTGGCGGGTGGTCGGCGAGGGCCCTGCCCACGCTCTCAGCCGCGGCCGGGTCCGAGAGGTACACGAAGCCCCGTACGGCGCCGGTCACGGCGGCGGCCCGGGCGAGCCCGTCGAGCACCAGGTGGGGCCGGGCCCGCAGCAGCCAGCGGTCCTTGGCTGAGCCTGGTTCGCCCTCCTCGCCGTTCGCCACGACGACCGGGGCGCGGCCGCGGCCGCGTACGGAGCGCAGTTTGACGGCGGCGGGGAACCCGGCCCCGCCGCGGCCGCGCAGTCCGGAGGCGGCGAGGTGGGCGAGCAGCTCTTGCGGGCCCATGTCCGTGCCGTAGCCGCCCGCGGCGCGGTAGGTGTCGGCGCTCTCCGCGCGGTGCGGGGCCGGCCCCAGGACGGCGGCGCGAGGCGGGGTCGTCGGGAGTCGGATGGTGGTCACGTGGCGGCTCCTTCCAGCGTGTGGGCGCGCAGGGCTCGCACGGCGCTCTCCAGGGCGGTGCGGTCCTGCGCGGTGCGGCCGTATCCCGGTCCGGGGAGGCCGATGAGCATGTGGTGGTGGTCGAGGACGACCTCGCCGGCGAGCAGGGCGGCGGCCGGGTCGCCCGGCCGGGATCCGGCGGCCACACCGGTCACCAAGTCGGTGACCTCGGCCAGGTAGCGCAGCCAGCCGTGCCGGCTGCCGCGCAGGACCAGGCGTGCGACGCGGTGCCGCTCGGCGGCGGCCAGGTCCTCCGTCCGCCCGGCGGGCGCACCGCGTGACGGGGCGCGCAGGGCGGCTACCGCCAGGGGGAGTTCTCGCTCCGGTTCGGGGGTGAGCCCGAGCCAGTCCAGACGCCGACGACCGCTCATGCGTGCCTCCGGGAGGTGCCAACGGATCGGGAGATCGGGATCGGTGTGGGGGGCCCGGGTGGTGCCGGGCAGGGCGCCCGGGTGCGTCCGCCCTGGTCAGCAGGGTGAAGAGGGGAGCGCAGCCCGTGCGGCGACGGGAAACCACGTTTGCTGACCGATCGGTCAGGCAAGAATCACGCTAGCTGACCGATCGGTCAGTGAACAAGTCTTGACCCGGCGGAAACGAGCCAGCAGGCTGACTGTCCAATCGGTCAGCCAGTCGCGGCTCCCGCCCCGACCACCTGTCCGCAGCTGGGTCGCCTCGCCATCGAACGCCGACGCCGATCGCCGCACGCCGGCACGGAGGAGTCACCGATGCAGTCCAGAGCTCCCGACACACCCGGGCCCGCCCTCCCGGCGCGCTACTACACCGACCCCGCCACCGCCGCCGCCGAGACACGGCACGTCTTCGCCGCGTCCTGGCAGCTCGTGTGCCACGAGTCCGACCTGGCGGGCCCCGGAGCCCGGCTCGCCGCCACGGTCGCGGACCGCGAGGTCCTCGTGGTCCGCAAGGAGGACGGCACCCTCGCGGCCCACCTCAACGTCTGCCGCCACCGCGGCACGCGCCTGGTCACGGCCCCGGAACCGGAGGGCAAGGCCATCCGCTGCCCCTACCACGGCTGGACGTACCGTCTCGACGGAAGCCTGGTGGGCGCGCCGGAGGCACGGCAGATCCCCTGTCTGGACAAGCCCGCGCTCGGCCTGTTCCCGGCCGCCGTCGAGTCCTTCCTCGGCTTCGTCTTCGTCAACCTGGACGCCGGCGCCGTACCGCTGGCCAAGAGCTGCGCCGGCCTCGCGGAGGCGGTCGGGCACTACGCCGGAGCCGACCTGGTGCCGGTCGGCCGCGCACGTATCCACGACCTCGCCGGTGCCGAAGTGCAGCAGGCCAACTGGAAGGTCGCGGTCGACAACTACCTGGAGGGCTACCACGTCCCGGTGGCCCATCCGGGCCTGATGCGGCTGCTCGACTACCAGGGCTACACCTGCGAGATCGAGGAGTCCTACGCGCTCTTCGCCTCGCCGCTGCGCGACAAGCCGTCCTCCAACTGGGCCGAACGCCTCTACCAGCGCATCGCCGCCCCCATGCCCGGCCTCGGTGAGGCCGACCGCCGGACCTGGCGCTACGCCGTCATCTACCCGAACACGCTCATCGACTTCTACCCCGACCACGTGCTGGCCTGGACGGCGATCCCCACGGCGGTCGACCGCGTCGCGGTGCCCGGCGCCTTCTACACCCGTCGCGGCACCGGCCTGCGCACCCGCCTCGCCCGCCGCCTGAACATCCACATCGGCTGGATCACCAACGACGAGGACGCCGAGCTCGTCGCCCGCGTCCAGAAGGGGCTCTCCACCCCCGGCTTCGAGCCCGGACCGCTGTCGCGCCGCGAGGCGGCGGTCGCGTGGTTCGCCGGCCGCATCCGCGCGGACCTCCACCGCGCCGAGCCGTAGGCGGCCCCGCCGTGCCGCGCCCACGGCACCGCACCGCACCGCACGACCGAGCCCCCCACGGACCGTCGTCGTTCCCGCCGTCCCCCCACGGCCCCTACGGAGAGGACCCCATGTCCCCCGAGGCACTCCACCCCACCAGACGCTCGTTCCTCCGCGCCGGCACCGCCGCCGCCCTCACCCTGGCCGCCGCCGGCTGCGGCTTCGCCTCCGGCGACGACCCGGCGGACGCGGAGGCCGCCCGAACACCCATCGACGTCAAGGTCGACGGCGACCTCGTCTACTTCAACTGGGCGGACTTCGTCGACCCCACCGTCTTCGAAGGCTTCCAGAAGGAGTACGGCGTCAAGGTCATCCAGTCGAACTACGACTCGATGGAAGGCATGGCAGCCAAGCTCAACGCCGGCAACCGCTACGACATCATCTTCCCCACCGCCAAATGGGCACAGCGGCTCGCCGCCGGCGGCCGGCTGCGCGGCATCGACCACTCCCGGCTGCGCGGCGCCGAAGCCGTGTTCGGCGGGTACGGCTACTTCGCCGACCCCTGGTACGACCCCCGGTCCGAGCACACCGTCCCCTTCACCATGTACAAGACGGGCATCGGCTGGCGCCGGGACCGGCTCGGCGACCTCACCGGTTCCTGGGACGACCTGTGGAACGCCAAGGCCAAGGGCAAGGTCTTCGTCCTCGACGACCGCGACGAGGTCCTCGGCATGGGCGCGCTCAAGCTCGGCCTGCCCCTCACCACCGGCGACGGCGGTGACCTCGCCCGCGTCGGCGAGACCCTGCACTCGCTCCGCCCCCACCTGCGCGGCTTCTCCAGCGACAGCTACAACAACCTGCTCAACGGCAACGCCGACATGACACAGGCGTGGAGCGGCGACATGGCCGCGATGCTGGCCCAGGCCGAGGATCCGGCCGTGTTCGGCTTCGAGGTCGCCCGCGAGGGAGCCCCAGTGAACTCCGACTGCTACGCCATCCCCGCCAACGCACCACACCCCGGGACCGCGATGCTCTTCATCGACTACATGCTCCGCCCGGAGAACGTGAAGAAGAACATCGAGTACATCGGCTATCCGATGCCGGTCCGTGGCACCGAGGACACCTACGCGGCGCTCGTCGAGCCCTTCCCCCAGTGCCTGGTCACCGCCGACGACCTCAAGGCGGACCTGTTCTTCCGCAACGGCGACACGCGTGGCGAGCAGGCCCGCGACGCCGCCTGGACCGATGTGAAGGCCGGCTGACATGCCACGAAGCAACCGGTCCGGGCCCGCCCTGCGGACGCCCGGCGAGCCGGCCGCGGCGGGCACACCCGCCCGGACACCCCGTCAGGAGCAAGACCAGGTTCGGAGCCGAAGCCGAAGCCGAAGCCGAAGCCGAACCCGCACCCAGCCGCGCCTGTGGACCTGGCTCCTGCTCCCCGGCACGCTCTGGATGACCGGCTTCCTCCTCGCCTCCCTCCTCCTGGTGGCCACCCTCGCGCTCGGCACGACCGACCCGCTCGGCAACCCGCGCTTCGGATTCAACCCCGACAACCTCACCGCCCTGGCCGACCCGGCCTACAGCGCCGTCCTGCTGCGCTCCCTCGGCTACGCCCTGATCACCTGCCTCGTCAGCCTCGCCGTGGCCTACCCGGTCGCCTACGCCATCGCCCTGCACGGAGGCCGCTTCAAGAACCTCCTGATCGCAGCGATCGTCGTCCCCTTCTTCGCCAACTACCTGGTACGGATGTACGGCTGGTCCGTCGTGCTCTCCGACGACGGACCCCTCCTGAAGGCCCTGCGCGCGACCGGCCTCGCCGGCGACGGCACCAAGATCCTCCAGACCGGCGTCGGCGTCATCGCCGGACTCGTCTACGGCTTCGTCGTCTTCATGATCATCCCGCTGTACGCGGCGATGGAGCGCATGGACACCTCGCTCATCGAGGCCGGCCGCGACCTCTACGGCGGCCCCCTGCGCACCTTCCTCTTCGTCACCGTCCCCGCCACCCGCCAGGGAGCGGCCGCCGGCTGCGTCCTCGTCTTCCTGCCCGCCATGGGCGACTTCGTCAGTGCCCAGCTCATGGGAGGCCCCGACCAGATCATGATCGGCAACCTGATCCAGGACAAGTTCTTCCAGGGCCAGAACTGGCCCCTGGGCTCGGCCCTCACCATGCTGCTGATGGCGGTCCTGTTCCTCGGGATGCTCGGCTACCTGCGACGCGCCCGCAAGGACGAGGCGGAGGCCGCCCGATGAGCACCGTTCAGCGCCGCCGCCGGCGGGGCGTCGAGCGCCGGCCACGCTTCGCCATCGCCGTCACGGCCGTCTTCTTCGCGCTCCTCTACCTCCCCGTGGGCGTCGTCGTCCTGTTCTCCTTCAACGCGCAGAAGTCCCTCACCGTCTTCGACGGCGCAAGCCTGCGCTGGTACTCGGCCCTCGCCCACGACGCCGTACTCCTCGACTCCCTCGGCATGAGCCTGAAGGTGTCCCTGGCCGCCATGGCCGGCTCGCTCGTCCTCGGCGTGGCACTGGCGCTCGGCCTCGTACGCAGCCGCAGCCGCCTCGGCTCCTTCGCCGGCCTGGTCATGCTCGTCCCGCTCATCACCCCCGAGATCGTCACCGGCGTCGCCGCGATGCTCCTCTTCAAGGGCCTGGGCATCACCCTGTCCACCACCACCGTGATGCTCGCCGAGATCACCTTCTCGATCTCCTACGTGACGGTCATCCTGCGCTCCCGCATCGCCGCCCTCAACCCCGAGGTCGAGGAGGCGGCCATGGACCTCGGAGCCACCCGCCGACAGGCTCTGCGCCTGGTGACCCTGCCCGCCCTGCTCCCGAGCATCCTCGCCTCCGCGGTGCTGATCTTCGCCCTCGTCTTCGACGACTTCGTCCTCGCCTACTTCACCACCGGCGTCGACCCGCAGCCGCTGTCCGTACGCATCTACTCGGCGATCCGCTTCGGCGTACAGCCCACCATCAACGCCGTCGGCACCCTGATGCTGGCCGGATCCGTCGGCCTGATCGTCCTCGCACTCGCCATTCCGCGCCTGTTCGGGCGCCGCGGCGGCCTCGACCTGCTCTCCGGGAAGTGATCCCCATGCACCCGACCCCCGTGTACCCGACGCCCGCCGTCCGGCTCGACCGCGTCAGCAAGCAGTATCCCGGCGCGGGCGACACCTACGCCGTGCGCGAGGTCGAACTCGGCATAACCCAGGGCGAGTTCTTCTCGCTCCTCGGCCCCTCCGGCTGCGGGAAGACCACCCTGCTGCGGATGATCGGCGGGTTCGCCGATCCCACGGACGGCAGCGTCCTGCTCGACGGCGAGGACGTCACGGGCCTGCCGCCGAACAAGCGCAACGTCAACACCGTCTTCCAGAGCTACGCCCTCTTCGACCACCTCTCGCTCGCGGACAACGTCGCCTTCGGCCTCAAGCGCAAGGGCGTCGGCCGCGCCGAGATCCGCCGGCGCGTCGGCGACATGCTCGACCTCGTCCGGCTCGGACACCTCGCCGGCCGCAAACCGGCCACCCTCTCCGGCGGCCAGAAGCAGCGCGTCGCACTCGCCCGCGCCCTCGTCAACCGGCCCCAGGTCCTGCTGCTCGACGAGCCGCTGGCCGCCCTCGACCTGGGGCTCCGCCGCCACATGCAGGTAGAGCTCAAGCAGATCCAGCGCGAAGTCGGCATCACCTTCGTCTTCGTCACCCACGACCAGGACGAGGCCCTCACGATGTCGGACCGCCTCGCCGTCATGAACGAGGGCCGGGTCGAACAGTGCGGCACGCCCGAAGACGTGTACGAGCGCCCCACCAGCACCTTCACCGCATCCTTCATGGGCACCTCCAACCTCGTCCCCGGCACCTACCGCTCCGGCCGCGTCGCCCTCGACGACGGCCCGGAGCTGCCCGTCGGCAACCGCGCGGCCGTCCCCGACGGCAGCCGCGTCAACCTGTCGATCCGCCCCGAGAAGATCTGGCTGTCCGACCTGGAACCCGGCATGGCCCGTGCCACCGGGGTCGTCCGGGAAACCGTCTACTGCGGCCCGACCACCACCTACCTCATCGAACTCGCCCCCGGGGTCACGGTGTCCGTACTGGAGCAGAACACCGTCCGCTCCCGCAGGGAGGACCGGTGGAGCGGCGGCGAGCGCGTCGAGATCGGCTGGAAGCCCGAACACTGCCTGGTCCTGGACTGAAGCGGCCCCGACCGGAGGAACACCCTCATGAACCATGACGTCATCGTGCTCGGCGCGGGCCTGGCCGGCCTCGCCGCCGCACGCGACCTCGCCGCCGGCGGAGCCGACGTCCTCGTCGTCGAGGCCCGCGACCGGGTCGGCGGCCGCGTCGAACAGACCGAACTCCCCGACGGCCGGCTGGTCCAGCTCGGCGGAGAGGTCGTCGGCCGCGCCCACACCTCGTACACGGCCCTCGTCGCGGAACTCGGCCTCACCCTCACCCCCAGCTACGTCGCCGAACCCGGCGCCCTCACCCGCGCCACCCCCGAAGGCGTCTGGGCGGGCGACCCGCCCCGCTGGTTCGGCCCCGGCGACGAAGCCTGCCACCGGAAGGTCACCGCCGCCTTCCGTGCCCTGGCCCAGGACGTCGACCCGGACGACCCCTGGGCCCACCCCGACGCAAGAGCCCTCGACCGGCTGTCCGTCGGCGGCTGGCTGCGCGACCGGGGAGCCACCCCGGCCGTCGTCCGCCTCTGGGAGATCGGCCAACTCGCCCTCTCGGACGGCTCGTACGAGCGCACCTCCCTGCTCGCCGCCCTGCGCAAGCACGCCGCCGTACCCGGCGCCGACCACTACGACTACGACGCCTGGGAAGGGCTCCGGGTGGCCGAGGGGTCCGCCACGGTCGCCCTGCGCATGGCCGCCGGCCTCGGCGGACGCATACGCACCGGCTCACCCGTCGAGGCCCTCTCCGTACGCCGGCCCGGCGCATGCTCCGTAAGGCTGGCCGGAGGCGAGACCCTCACCGCAGGGGCCGTCGTCAGCGCCCTGCCCGTCGGCCCGTTCCGATCCGTCGCCGTCACCGGGGTCTCCGAAGAACGCCTCGCCTCCCTGCACCGCCAACGCCAGGCGCTCGCCGCGAAGTTCGTCGCGGCCTACCGGCGGCCGTTCTGGCGCGACCGCGACCGCAGCGGCCTCTCCGAGTGCGAAGGCGTCCTCGGCAGCACCTGGCCGCAGGGCGACGGCATCCTCTCCGCCCTCGTACCGCCCGAGCGGCTCGGAGTCCTCCTCGGCATCCCCGCCCCGCTGCGCACCGCCGAACTCCTCGCCGAGATCGCCCGCCTCTACGGTGACGAGGCCCACCTGCCGCTCGCGACCCATCTCCGCCTGTGGGGCACCGACCGGTGGACCCAGGGGTACGTCACCCAGTGGACCCCCGGCGACGTCACGGCCGTCGGACCCCGGCACGGCACCCACGAACCGCCCTTCTACGTCTGCGGATCCGACCAGTGGGTGGCCGGCTACATGGAAGGCGCCGTACGCACCGGCCGCGCCGCCGCCAGGGAGGCACTGAGCCGTGGCTGACACCGCGCACAACCACATCGCGGGCGAGGACCGGCCCGCGGCCTCGGGCGCGACGACGGACCTGATCGACCCCGCCACCGGCCTGGCGCACCGCCGCGCTCCGCGCTCGGGCAGGGCCGACGTCGACGCCGCCTGCGCGTCGGCGGCCGCGGCGTACGCGCACTGGTCCACGACCACCCCGGCCGTACGCCAGCGCGCCCTGCTCGGCATCGCCGACGCCATCGAGCGGCACGCGGACGCCTTCGTGGCCGCCGAGACCGGCGACACCGGAAAGCCCGGCCACCAGTTCGGGAACGAGGAACTGCCCGCGATCGTCGACACCCTCCGCTTCTTCGCCGGCGCGGCGCGGAACCTGCCGGGCCTCGCGGCCGCCGAGTACACCGAGGGCCGCACCTCGGTGCTGCGCCGCGAACCGGTCGGGGTCTGCGCCCAGATCACCCCGTGGAACTACCCGCTGATGATGGCCGTCTGGAAGGTCGCGCCCGCTCTCGCGGCCGGCAACACCACCGTCCTGAAACCCGCCGACACCACCCCCACCTCGACCGCGCTGCTGGCCCGCCTCGCCGCCGCGCACCTGCCACCGGGCGTGCTCAACGTGGTCTGCGGCGACCGCGGCACGGGCCGCGCGCTCACCGCCCACCCCGACGTCGCCCTCGTCGCGGTCACCGGAAGCGTGCGGGCGGGCCGGGAGATCGCGGCCGCCGCGGCCACCGACCTCAAACGCGTCCACCTGGAGCTCGGCGGCAACGCACCCGTCATCGTCCACGACGACGTGGACATCGAGGAGACCGCCGCCACCCTCGCCGCGGTCGCCTACTACAACGCCGGCCAGGACTGCACCGCACCCACCCGGTTCCTCGTCCACCACCGGATCCACGACGCGTTCCTGACCGCCTTCGCGGCCGCGGCGGCAAAACTGCGCACGGGGACCGACTTCGGCCCCCTCAACAACGCCGTCCAGCTCGCGTCGGTGCGCGGCCTGCTCGAACGGCTCCCCGAGCACGCCGAGATCGTCACCGGCGGCGCCCGCTCTCCAAGGCCCGGCTTCTTCCACGAGCCCACGGTCGTCGCCCACGTACACCAGAGCGACGAGATCGTGCAGGAGGAGATCTTCGGCCCCGTCGTGACGGTGCAGCCCTTCGCGGACGAACCGGAAGCCGTGCACCTCGCCAATGACGTCCGCCACGGCCTGGCCGCGAGCGTGTGGACGGCGGACCACGACCGGGCGATGCGCGCCACCCGCGCCCTGCGCACCGGCATCGTCTGGGTGAACACGCACGGCACCACCGTCTCCGAGATGCCGCACGGCGGGGTCAGGCACTCGGGCTACGGCAGCGACCTCTCCATGGCGGGGCTCCTGGACTACACCCAGGTCAAACACGTCATGCTGTGAGCTCTGCGTCGGCCGCTCCGGCCGGAAAACCCGCGACAGAACGTCCGATTATCGATCCTGCCAGGGGAACGGAATGGATGTTCCCGGTGGTTCTCCCAGGGAACGTGGCGACTTCGTACGAATCGCCTCGACCGGCACACCACTTGGCAGGGAGAAATCGTGCGCATCCTCTTCACCGGACCGGCTGCGGCCGGCCACCTCTTCCCGATGATCCCGATCGCGCAGGCCCTGCGTGCGGCCGGTCACGAGGTGCTGTTCGCGAACGCGCAGCCGCTGAAGCAGCTCCGCGAGACCGGTTTCCCCATCGTGGAGATCGGTGACGGCAGCACCCTGTGGGAGGCGTTCGAGCGGGCCACCGGCGGGGAGCTGCGCTACGTCGCCCCGGACATGACCCCCGACGAGATCCGCGACAGGGCGGCCCGCGCCTTCGCCTTCGCTTCCCGCCCCACCGTGGAGGGCCTGCTGAAGACCGCCGAGAGCTGGGGCGCCGACCTGCTGGTCCACGACGCCTTCCAGGCCTCCGCCCCGCTGGTCGCGGCCAAACTCAAGATCCCGTCGGTGGTCCAGAACTTCGGGGTCAGCTCCGGCCTCGACATGGTCGGCCGGCTCGCCGCCAACTTCACCGACGTGTACGAGGCGCACAGGGTGGACGGCCCCGCCGAGCCCACCGCGCTGAACGTCGTCCCCGCCTCGCTGGGCGGCGACCCGGGCGGTCTGCGGATGCGCTACATCCCGTACAACGGCGGCGGCACCGTCCCCGCCGAGCTGCTGCGCCGCCCCGCGCGCCCGCGCGTCACCGTCACGCTGGGCACCGTGCTCACCCAGCTGGACGGCGTTCGCGCCATCGCCCGCATGATCGAGGCCGCTGCCGAGGTGGACGCCGAGTTCCTGCTCGCCGTCGGCGACGCCGACCTCACGGCGCTCGGCGCCCTTCCGGACAACGTCCGCCCGCTGCCCTGGATTCCGCTCGCCGAGCTGCTGACCGCCTCCGACGCACTGATCCACCACGGCGGCTCGGGCACCCTGCTCACCGCCCTGCAGGCCGGCCTGCCCCAGCTCCTGCTGCCGCAGGGCGCCGACCACTTCACCAACGCCGACGCCCTCACCGCGACCGGCGCCGCCCTGCGCTCCACCTCCGCCGAGGTCGACGCCCCGCTCCTGACCCGCCTCATCACCGACCAGGCACTGCGCGAGGCCGCCGCCCGCCTGCGCGCGCAGAACGCCGCCCTGCCGTCCCCGGCCGAAACGGTCCCCGCCCTGGAGGCCCTGGCCGCCTCCTAGGGCGAGTACACAACGTGCGGGCCGGACTCTCGGCGGGTCACACAGACGCACGTCGTGACCTGCGAAGATGCCGCTCTCTCGGACGTCCCACGCGATTCCTGCCGACCGGCACCAAGGGGGTATCGTCGTCCGTTCACGGACGGCATCCGGATCGTCTGTCCAACCCAGGGGAACCACCATGACTGATCTGAACTCGCTGCGGGCAAGCCTTGCGTCAGGTGAGCACGAGTTCGCCGACACCCTGGCGTACGTCGCCGCGCACTACGAGTACCAGCCGCAGGCGTTCCGCAACGGCGACCTGGAAAACGCCGCAGGGGAGAACGAGGGTTCCTGCAAGACGCTGGGACTGGCCCTGCTGGAAGGGCTGAGCGACAAGGAGGCGCTGCTGGCGTTCGGTGAGCACTACCGCAGCGTGCTGGCGACGCCGAACGACACCGATCACGGCAACATCCGCAACCTCATCGCCCACGGCCTGGCAGGGGTGAGCTTCGCCGGGCAGCCGCTGGCCCGCAAGAGCTAGCGCCGGACCGCCGCCCTCGCCGCGTCGACGACGAACGGCGGCTCGTACAGGGCCAGAGGCCGCCCCGGAGGCCCGGCACGTCAGCCCGCCTCGGGCTCCTCCTGCCGTACGGCGTCGTGGGCGGCCAGCGCGGCGCGCAGGGTCAGCAGGTCGGCGCCCCGCGCCGCGTCCAGTTTCGTGAGCTCCGTCGCCTTGCGCAGCCGGTAGTCCACCGTGTTGGGGTGGACCTGGAGCCGGGCGGCGGCCCGGCGCCGGTCGAGGCCACAGGCGAGGAAGGTGCGCAAGGTGTCGAGCAGCTCCGGGCGTCCGGCCAGCGGCCCGAGCAGCGCGGCGAGCCCGTCCCTGGCAGGGCTCGGGCGGCTCAGCTGGTACTCCAGCAGCACGTCGTCGAGCAGGTAGAGTCCGGGCCCCCGGCCCGATGCCTCCGCCACCCTCCGTACCTCGCCGACCATCCGGGCGGCGTCCGCAGCGCCGTCAGGTGCGGCAGCGGCCGCCGCCACCAGCAGCTCGGCGCCGCACATCCGGCCCAGCTGCTCGACGAGCCGGGTGAGCCGCTCCCGGTCCGCGGCGGCGAAGTCGGCGGCCGCCGTCTCGCGCGGAATCAGCACCAGTCCGCCGTCGCCGGACAGCACGGACAGCGGGACGCCCGGTGTGTGGCGCTGCAGTTCGTTGCGCAGCCGCCGGAGTTTACGGCGAGCGGCGACCGAGTGGTTCACGCCGGGCAGCAGCTCATCCGGGTGCGGTCCCATCGTGATGGCCAGGACGAGGTACGACGGAGGCAGTCGTATGCCGGCGCGGTCGGCCGCGGCCTGAGGGTTGCCGCCCTCCAGCAGCCGGGACATCAGGGACTGCCGGGCGACCTGCTCGTCACCGAGGGCCGCCTGTCGCTCCTGTACGTACCCCGCCGCGATCGCGCAGCTCACCAGTCGGAGGTAGCCGAGCAGCCGGTGCTGGACCAGCAGCACGTCCGGCAGGTCGCCGGGCTCGGCCGCCGAGAGGACCCGGGCCGCGCACTCCTCCGCGCCGAGGTGGTAGGCGCCGACCACGGCCTCCAGCGGCACGCCCTCGTCGGCGCGCCGGGCCGACGACTCGCTGATCCTCGCCAGCTCGGCCTCCTCCGGCAGTCCGCCGCCGCGCAGCGTCTGGACGAAGGCCCGGATCCCGCGGTCCACCTCCTTGGCTATCTCGCCGCGGAGCTGTTCCGAGGGCAGTGCTCCGTAGGCGGGCAACTGCTCGACGAGCCGGGCCATCACCGCGGGCGCGAGGGCCGGCGCGGCGGCCAGGAGCCGCTTGTGCACCGGGATGCCGCCGAGCCGCGGTTCCACGGAGCCCTCCGCGGGTTTGGACGCGGTCACAATCCACCTCACGAATCTCTGTAGTCCCGCCCGGAGACACGGGCCCGTGCCGCCCCCATCCTGGTTTCCGGGACGTTACTTACTAGTTGGTAACACGCCCGCCCGGTGGATCGCCAGACGCGTTCATACCCAGACCGCATCCTCCACCGGATCCCCACCCCCCACCCGCACCGGAGGACCCGTGCTCGCGCAACAGGCCGCCGCGCCCCCACCCTGATCACGCCGCCTCTCCGCCGGGGCCGGAACCTGACCGCACATCAGGCCCGGCGCACGGCGCACGGGGCCGACGGCGCCGCCAAGGTGGCTTGCCGCGCCCCACGATGACGTTGCCCGGAACGCCTGATTCCGGCCGGTCCGCCAGGCCGTCCCGCCGCGTTCCATCTCCGACAAGTCGAGCGATCCCATTCCACGATTCGGGGGAGTCATGTCCAAAAACGCTGTTCGTCTCCTGGCCACCGCCCTTGTCGCCGCGCTGGCGGTGACCGCCGCTCCGGTGGCCACGGCCGCCGCGGCCACGCCGTCGACCGCCGCCGCGAGCGACTCGTTCTACGCCTACTCCGGCAGCGAGCCCCTGTCGTCGTTCGCGCCGGGCACCGTGCTGAAGACACGGACGCTGCAGTACCACCTCGTGGGCCTTCCCACGCCGGTCCAGGCGATCCAGCTGCTGTACCGCACGACCGACGCACAGGGCCGTCCGTCCGCCAACGTGACCACGGTGGTGCGCAGCCTGACGGGCGATGGCAGCAAGGCCGTTTCCTACCAGTCGTTCTACGACTCGCTCAGCCCCGAGGACGGCCCCTCCCGGGCCATCGCCGGTGACCTCACCCTGGGCGGCGCCATCGCGAACGCCGAGGCCGTCTTCCTGGTGCCGCTCCTGCTCCAGGGCTACAACCTCGTCATCCCGGACACCGAAGGACAGACCGCCAACTTCGCGGCCGGCCCGGAGTACGCGACCAACACGCTGGACTCGATCCGCGCCGCGACCAGGTCCGCGCAGACCGGCATGAACGCCGACACCAGGTTCGGCCTGATGGGATATTCCGGCGGAGCCATCGCGACCAACTGGGCGGCCGCCCTCGCACCGGCCTACGCGCCCGAGGTCAACAGCAGGCTGGTGGGTTTCGCCGAGGGCGGTCTGCTCGTGGACCC
Organism: Streptomyces sp. NPDC057010; assembly: GCF_042673805.1. NCBI lineage: Bacteria > Bacillati > Actinomycetota > Actinomycetes > Kitasatosporales > Streptomycetaceae > Streptomyces > Streptomyces sp. NPDC057010. The sequence continues at coordinate 121,619 of NZ_JBHUSC010000004.1, forward strand.
GGCACACAACCTCAAGTACGTGGACGGCTCCCTCGTGTGGACGGGGGTCATCCCCATGGCGATCATCGGCGTCTCCCGGTCGTACGGCATCGACCTCAAGCCCTACCTGAACAGCTACGGCCTGGAGGTGTACCAGAAGCTGGAGCACGGGTCGATCGTCGACGCGCTGGGCCACTACCCCGGGCTGACCTGGCAGAAGCTGGCGAAGCCCCAGTACGCCGACCCGAATTCGGTGCCCGCCTTCGTCGAGGCCGTGAACAGGATCAACCTCGGCTCGGCGCCCACCCCGACCATCCCGGGGCTCATCGCGCAGGGCAACGGGGGAGTCCTGGAAGGGACCTTCAGCAACCGCCCGGGCATCGGCACCGGTGACGGGGTCATGGTCGCCGGAGACGTGCGCGCACTCGCCCGGCAGTACTGCGGGACCGGTAACGGAGCGATCAAGTACCAGCAGTTCGACCTGCTCAGCCACGTCGGCGTGCCCGTCGTCTGGGCCCCCGTCGCGATGAAGTGGCTGGGCGACCGGTTCGAGGGCAGGAGCGCCCCGTCCGACTGCGGCAGCATCCCCGCGGGCAACTCGCTGGCGCCGGAGAAGCCGGTGCCGGCCTCCTGAAGCCCCACGCCTCCCGGCCCCGCCGCACCCGATCCCGCGGCGGGGCCACGGCTGCTCCGGCCCCGTTCAGTCCACGAGGACGCCGGGGTTGAGGATGCCCCGGGGGTCGAGCGCCCCCTTCGCGGCCCGAAGTGCCAGGGCGAAGGGCTCGGGGCGCTGGCGGTCGTAGCCCGGGCGGTGGTCGCGGCCGACGCCGTGGTGGTGGGTGATGGTGGCCCGGTGGCGGTGCAGCACTTCGACCGCGACGGCCTTGAGGTCGTCCCAGAGGGCGTCCTCGTCACCGGCCCGGCCGGCGGCGAGTACGGTGAAGTAGGGCGCCGCGCCGTCCGGATAGACGTGGGTCAGACGGCAGTTGACGGTCGCGGGGTGTCCGGTGGCCTTGAGCGCCGCCGCGCCGACCTCGGTTCGTACCGCGTCGATCAGGCCGGGGATCCGGTCCCAGGTGGCCGCCGTCTCGAAGGTCTCCGCGACCGCGCCCATCCTGGCCAGACCGTCGCGCAGGTAGGGCATCCGCAGGAAGGCCGAGCGCCACGCGCTCACGGCGGAGTCACCGCCGGACCCCTCGTCCGCACCGGGCGTTCCGCCGTACGAGCGCGCCAGGTCCAGGGCTCGTTGGAGCCGGGCGGTCACCGGTTCGTCGGCCGACTCGAACCCCAGGACCAGCACGGCGGAGCCGTCCTGCGCGGCGCCCGACAGCGCTGCCTCACCGGCGTCCAGCAGACGGCAGTTGGCGGGGGAGAGGTCGGACTGCGCGATGGCGCGTACCGCACGCAGCGCGGCGGGGAAGCCGGTGAAAGAGACCGCCGCGGACGCCTTGTGGCGAGGGCGTTCCTGGAGGCGGACCCACGCCTCGGTGATGACCCCCAGAGCGCCTTCGGAGCCCAGGAAGAGCCGGTCGGGCGAGGGGCCCGCCCCGGAGGCCGGCAACCGCCAGGAGCTGCTCGTGCCGGCCGGGGTGACCACGCGCAGCGACTGTACGAAGTCGTCGATGTGCGTGCGGCCGGTGGCGTAGTGACCGCCGGCCCGGGTGGCGAGCCAGCCTCCGAGGCTGGAGAACTCGAAGCTCTGCGGGAAGTGCCGCAGGGTCAGGCCGTGGGGCCGCAGCTGGTCCTCCAGGCTCGGCCCGAGCACGCCGGCCTGGATGCGTGCGGCCCGGCCCTCGGTGTCGACCTCCAGGACGCGCGCCAGGGCGGTCAGGTCGAGGGACAGCACCGCCCGGTGGGCGTCGCCCCGGTACTCCACGCCCCCGGTGACCGAAGAACCCCCGCCGTACGGGACGACGGCGATCTGCCGGTCGCCCGCCCACTCCAGGAGGTCGGCCACGCCCCGGTCGTCCGTGGGGCGGGCGACGAGATCGGGGATGCGGCCGGGCCGCCCGCGCAGGGCGCGCACCACGTCGCGGTACGCCTTGCCCATGGCGTGGGCGGCGCGGTCCCCGGGATCCGAGCTGACCAGGTGGGCGAGGTTCGCCGGGGGTTCCACGGCGGGGCCGCCGATGCCCAGGTCGCGGACGCGGGGCACGGGGAGCGGGCGGGCGAGGGTGCCGGGGAGCAGGGCGCCCATCGCGGCGCATTCCGCGTCGTCGGGATGCGCGTCCGCCCAGCCCCAGCCCCACCAGGAGCGGGTGCGGGACGTCGGCTGCGTGGTGGTGCCGGCCATGGATGCGCTCCAGAGGTCGCAGGAATTTACCCAGAGGTAAATTACCTAATGATAATATCGGCGCATGGCAACCCCGATGGCAGTCCCACCTTCGAAAGCCGGCACCAAGGGAGTCCCGAGGGAGCACCGCCGGCAGCAGATGCTGGAGGCTGCCACGGAGGAGTTCGGGACCCGCGGCTACGCCGCCGCGTCGCTCCCCGCGATCGCCGCGCGCGTGGGCGTCACCAAGACGCTGCTGCACCAGTACCTCGGCAGCAAGGAGGACCTGTACATCGCCTGCCTGGTCCCGGTGGGGGACCGGCTCCTGGATGCCGTCCGGACGGCGATGGGCCCCGACGGGACGGCCCCGCACACCCCGCTGCGCGTGCTCCACGGCATCTTCACCGCGCTGGAGGGGCGACGGGAGGCGTGGTTCGTGCTGTACGACACCACCCTGCCGCCCGGCGGCGAGGCGGCACGCCGGGCATCGGAGTACTGGTCGGCCATCGACCGGCTCGCCGAGGGCGGCACCGCCGAGCTGCTGCGCGCGGCCGGCACCGCCGACCCGCTGGACGCGGACGCGCTCAAGTACGTCTGGCGGGACCTGGTCGCCACCCTCGTCCGCTGGTGGGTCAAGCACCCGGAGCAGACCCCGCAGGCCATGACGCAGCGCTGCGCCCGCCTCTTCGCGGCCGCCGCGACCCTCACCTCCGACCCGGCTCGCCCTTCTGGGCCTTGAGCTTGCGCCACACGCGTCCCAGTGCCTCCAGATCCTGCTCGTCGAGCAGATCGGTGAAGACCGGGGCCAGGGCTTCGCGGCGGGTCGCGTCGGCCTCGGCGAAGACCGCACGTCCCGCCTCGGTGAGGGAGACCTCAACCGAGCGGGCGTCGCGTGCCGACGGCGTACGGGTCACCAGGCCCCGGATCTGCAGGGCGTCCACGACCCGGGACACCTGGCTGCGGCTGAGCAGCGTGCTGTTGCCCAGGACGGAAGCGGGTACGGGGTCGGGGCTGGAAGCCAGCCACAGCATGACCTCGAACCACGAGACGGGGAGGTCGTGGCCCTTCACGAGCGCCCGGTCGACGCGGTCGGTCATCACGGTGCCGGCCCAGACGAGCCCGTAGAACGCGTAGTCGGCCGCCGGCATCTCGGCTTCGGTGAGCTTTTTCGCCATGTCGGCAGTCTAGGGGTTGCGTGCACACGCACACAATTTTATAGTGTGTGTGCACGCACATAAATCACGTTCCGTGAAAGGTCCGCCATGTCCTCGTTCCCCGCCGCCCCCGGCACCGCCACCCCTGCCTCCGCCCGCACCGTCCTGATCACCGGAACCTCCTCCGGCATCGGCCTCGCGGCCGCCGTCGCCGCCGCCCGGGCCGGATGGCGCACGATCGCCACGCTGCGCGACACCGGCCGGGCCGACGCCCTGCGCAAGGCCGCCGCCGAGGCGGGCGTCGAGCTGGACATCCGGCAGCTCGACGTCATCGACGAGAGCTCCGTCGCAGCCGCCGTGGAGGGCGTGATCGCCGACTACGGCCGTCTGGACGCCGTCGTGAACAACGCCGGCGCCGGACACGTCGGCACCCTCGAACTCGAATCCGTCGACGACGTCCGCGATGTCATGGAGGTCAACTTCTTCGGCGTGCTGAACGTCTCCAAGGCCGCGCTGCCGCACCTGCGGGCCACCGGAGGCCGCCTGATCACCGTCACCAGCGTCGGCGGCGTCATCGGCCAGCCCTTCAACGAGGCCTACTGCGCCGCGAAGTTCGCCGTGGAGGGATACATGGAGAGCCTGGCCCCCGTCGCGGGAGCCGTCGGAGTGAGCGTCTCCGTCATCGAACCGGGCGCCGTGGCCACGGAGTTCGTCAACAACATCGGACTCGACATCGAAGCCCGCATCGCCGGGGCCGGACCCTACTCCGGCGCGCTGCGCCACTACATCGACCGTACGGTCGGCCAGTTCCTGGACGGCGCCCAGACCCCCGCCGGCGCGGCCGAGGCCGTGATGGAGGCGCTGACGGCCGAAAGGCCCGCGTTCCGTATCCAGACGTCAGAGTGGGCCCGCGCGTTCACCGGCACCAAGCTGGCCGACCAGGACGGCGCGGCCGTCCTCGGCATGACCGGAGCCTGGGTCTCCTGACCGGCCTCGACCTGTGCATCACGGAGAACCGGGTCATCATGGGTGGAGGCCGAGCCGGGAGGTGACTCGTGGACATGGACGAATCGCGCAGGGCCTGGGTCGTGATCGGCGTCGTCATCGCCGTCATCCTCCTGAACCTCGGGGCCATCGTCCTGATGAACGCCATCGGACTGTGACCGCGTGACGCCCGCTCGCGGTCCCTCGGAACGGGAGGATCCGCAGGCTTTCGCCGACCTAGGGTGACTGCCATGAATCGTCTTCCCGCGGACCCGACCGTGCTTCACCCCTTCCCCGACCAGCCGCGCGTGGTCCTGCTGAAGCCGCTGGTGACCTCGCCGCTGATCGAGGCGGGGGAGTACTCCTACTACGACGACCCGGAGGATCCGACCGCGTTCGAGACCCGCAACGTGCTCTACCACTACGGGCCGGAGAAACTGGTCATCGGGAAGTTCTGCGCGCTGGGCACCGGGGTGCGGTTCATCATGAACGGGGCCAACCACCGCATGGACGGCCCCTCGACCTTCCCCTTCCCCGTCATGGGCGGCTCCTGGTCCGAGCACTTCGACCTGATCACCGGCCTGCCGGGCAGGGGCGACACCGTCGTCGGCAACGACGTCTGGTTCGGCTACAACACCATGGTCATGCCCGGGGTGCGCATCGGGCACGGCGCGATCATCGCCTCCGGCGCCGTGGTCGTGGACGACGTCCCCGACTACGGCATCGTCGGCGGCAACCCTGCCCGGCTCATCCGCACCCGCTTCAACGACGACGAGATCGCCCGCCTGCTCGCCCTGGCCTGGTGGGACTGGCCCGTGGATCACCTCACCGAACACGTCCGGGCCGTCATGTCCGGCACGGTCGAGGACCTCGAGGACATCGCACCCTGAGCCCGCCCCGTGGATCCCGGGGCGGGCGGCCCCGCAGTCGGCCGAGCCGCGCAAAACATGCCTATTTTGCCTGATCATCACATCTATGGCATATGCCTTGACTTGCCCTTTCGGGCTCCTGAATGATCAGTGGGGGAGTCGCGGGACGAGGGGCTGCGAGGGCCGACATGGCGGGTGAGCTGGACGATCTGGTGCTGCTTCCGCACTGCGATCTGCATGTCGCGCTCACCGGGACACCTCCCCTCACCTTGCGCGTGTTCCGGCGCACCGAGAAGCCCGGGGTCGTCGAGCCGTACACCCTCACCGAAGTGCGTCCCGCGGACTGCACGTACGCGTTCATGGCGCCGTACCGGGCCACCGGCAACCGGTTCGACGGAATTCCGACCGTCGACGGCAACGGCGTGGTGCACCCCGACGAAATCGGCGTGTACCTCTTCCAAGTCGGCGTGGGTGACCGGTACCTGGTCGGCCGGCTCCAGGTGCACCAGCGGCTGGAGAACTGGTGGTTCGGGAACAGCACCCTCACCACCGCCCTCGACCCCGTGATCGGCCACGCGCTGCCCACCATCTACGCCCGGTTCAGCGACGACGACAACGCCACCGACCTCATCGGGGACATCAGCGGGCACGGCTACGTGACGCTGACCTCGGAGGACCCCCAGCGCGTGGTGATCACCGACCGCGGATGGCTGCGCGGGCTGGTCGAGACCCCGCAGGTACCGCCGGGGGAGACCCCCGACTTCGTCAACATCACCGGAACCCTCGGGACGAAGCCCCCGCGGGTACTGCCCGTCGGAGTCGCCGACTACCGCAAGGAACGCCGCATCCTGGCCGACCACCAGCTGTGGAACCTCTCCGAACTCGACGACATGCAGAACGTCCTGATCCTCGCCGAGGGGTTCGAGGGGAGCGACGCCGACCGGGCCGTCTTCTCCAAGGCCGCCGAGACCATCACCTCCGAACTCTTCAGCCGGCGCCGCCACGAGCCCTACGGCACCCTCAAGGAGCGGTTCAACGTCTTCAGCGCCTTCGAGGAGTCCTTCGAGCGGGGCATCACCTGCGGGAACCGGGTCACCGACACCACCCTGGAACCGGTGCTGCCGAGCGGCACCCTGATCCCGTACGAGAACCCGGTCGAGGCGATCCCGCCCGGTGTCCCGCTCGACCGGCGGCCCTACGCCATGTCCGAGCTGGTCAAGAGGGTCGGGCTGCCACCCCGGGTGGACATCCGGCCCGACCTGGTACAGGTCTGGAAGGACCAGGGGCTGGACGACTTCAACCCCGCACGGGTGAACGCCAAACTGCTCAAGGCGTACCGGACCCACCGCTCCCTCGGCATCCTCCAGGCCCGGGACAGCTTCTTCGGCCTCATGGCCGGCCAGCGGCCCGCGGACCGCACCATGGGCCAGGGCAAGCCGGTGCGCAAGCCCGCCAAGGACGCGGCGAACGACCCCGACTTGAAGCCGTTCGTCAAGCGCGTCTACGAGTTCTACGACACCGGATCCACCGGACTGCTCCGGTTCGACCCGCGCCGGCACCCCCCGGAGCTCCACGCACCGGGTCGGGTGAATCCGCTCAACTCCCTGTTCACCTACGCCAAGGCCCTCGGCTACATCAACCCGTACTCCCACGTCCACCGCCACATCGGCCAGGTATGGGCGCTGGAGACCCCGGGCCTGCGGCGGAGTCGGGGACTGATCGCCGTCGTCCTCTACGACCACGTGGGCCGCGGGGTCAACAGCGCCCGTTCCATCACCCTCAACCCGCTCCGCCAGGCCACCAGGCTCGTCTTCACGTACGACGTCACCTCCCCTGTGGACCCCGCCCTCATGCTCCGCGCGATCCCCGCTCCGGACCCCGACACCATCGAGCTCGGCGAGGTCGTCGACGTGGTCGCGCACGAGTTCGGGCACACCTTCAACCTGGGGGACGAGTACGAGGCGAATCCGGCGGACGGCAGGGGAGACGACGCCGGCGATCTGGTCTCGGACAACCTCACCCGCCTCGGCCACGTCCGCCTGCACCCGGCCCCCCGGCGGGAGATCAACATGGCCAACGTCAAATGGCTCGACCTGCCCCGCATGCAGCACTCCTCGCGGCTGGTCCGGGACAGCGCGACGTCCGGCAGCCCGCCCGGGATCACCATCGCCGTCGACCCCGACCAGCTCGACGTCTGGCGCGCCGTCCAGAAAGCCGGGCCAGGCCGCAACAAAGTGTCCCTGCGACAGTTCAAACTCCTGGAGTCCGGCGAGCAGCTCCCCCTGGGCGGAGTGCTGCTGGAGGGGCTGGAGATCGCCCCGATCGCCGACGGCACCGGCACCCTGGTCCTGACCGGCCCGAACCTGCCGAGCACGGTGTTCGGCACCGGCTCCGTGCTCTACGTTCCGCTCAGGGACGGCGCGGGCACCCCCCTCACCGTGGTGGACCGCCGCGTCATGGCCTTCCTGCGGCAGAACCCGAACCCGCTCAACAGCGATCCCGACCACAAGATCCCGAGGGACCGGCCCGACACTCCGCACCCCGTCCCCGGCCTCGCCCCGCACGAACTCCGCCGGACCCTGATCGGCATCTTCGAAGGCGGACGCTACTACGCAGGAGCCCACTACCGGCCCGCCGGAGCGTGCAAGATGCGCAACGGCGGCGGCACCGGAGACGCCGGGTCCTTCTGCTTCGTCTGCATGTGGCTGATCGTCAACCGGGTCGACCCGAGCCATCACGCCGCCATCAGCAGCAGGTTCTACCCCGGGCGGCGCCGATGAGCAGGCCGGGCACCTTCGAGACGTTCCTCGCCGAGATCGGCCTCGCGCTGGTCCCGCTGCGTTCCGCGCTCGTCTCGCCCGAGACCTGCGCCGGGCTCCTGCGGGAACTCGGCTGGTACGCGCCCGAGGTCCCGCAGCCGCTGGCCGCGCTGCGCGCCGGCGTGGACACCCTCGCCGAGACCCTGCGCGGGCTGGTCGACGGAGGCTTCGGCGCCGACGACGTCCCCCGGGTCCTCGGCGCGCTCCAGGCACTGGTCGGCGGGATCAGGGCCATCGCCACGGCCCCCGACGAGGCGGTCCCGGAACATCTGCGCGCGGACGGCTTCCGGGAACACTTCCCGAAGCAGCTCGTCGACCACCTGGTGATCGGCCACCTCCAGCGCCACCGTCCGGCCCTCGGGTTCGCCCTGCGCGCCCTCGGCGTGGTCAAGTCCCGCTACGTGCCCCCGGCCGGGAACCGCCCCGGCCACCACCACCACTCCCTCGACCTGACCGACCTGCCCCGGGTGCTCACCGATCCGGCCGCCGTCCTGAAGGACGCCCACGGCTGGGGCGGTCCCGGCTTCGGCTACGCGCGGTTCACCGACCAGCTCGACAGCCTGCTGCTCTCCCTCGGCGCGCACACCGCCCGCGACTACGCCGACGACTGGACCGTCCAGTCCGTGCACGGCACCGAACGACCGGCCGCCGAGCCACCGGTGCCCGTCGTACGCGCCGTCCTGCTGGAGCAGCCCGACGAGAGCGGGCAGGACAGCCACACCGCCGAGATCCGGTTGCTGGAGCTGCCGCCCGACGGCGGCGGCCCCGGCGGTCTGGCCCTGCTCCCCTCGTACGCGGGCCGGCTCGGCGTACGGATCCCGCTCGGCGACGACCTCGCGCTGACCGTCCGCACCGAACTCGACCTCCAGGGCGGGGTGGCCCTGCGGTTCCGGCCGGGCCGGCCGATCGAGACCGTGGCCGGGTTCGAAGCCGGGGACGGCACGCCGGTACGGCTCGACGGTGCCGTCGAGGCCGTCGTGGAACGCGCGCGGGCCGACGGCGACCCCGTCCTCCTGGTCGGATCGGCCGACGGCACCCGCCTGCAGTTCCGCGGCCTCGCCGGCGGCGGCGGAGTACGCCTGGACTCCGGCGGCACCGACGTCTACGCGGAATTCCGGCTGAACGGACTGGAGTTCGTCCTCAGCCCGGGCGACGCCGACGGGTTCGTCGCGACCGTCCTGCCCCGTGAGGGATTCACCCTCGGCGCCGACCTCACCCTCGCGGTCTCCCACCGCGATGGATTCTCCTTCCGCGGCAACGCCGCCCTGGAGATCCGGATCCCGACCCGGCTGGAGCTCGGCCCTGTCCGGATCCAGGCCCTCAGCATCTCCGCCACCCCCTCCGGCGACGCTCTCCCGGTGGCGCTCGGCGCGACCTTCCGGGCCGCGCTCGGGCCGGTCCAGGCGGTGGTCGAGGACATCGGCCTCACCGCCCGGCTGGCGTTCCGGCCGGACAACGACGGCAACCTCGGCCCGGTCGAAGTCGGCCTCGGGTTCAAGCCGCCCAAGGGCGCCGGACTCTCGGTGGACGCGGGCATCGTCAAGGGCGGCGGCTACCTGTCCTTCGACCCGGACCGCGGCGAGTACGCGGGCGCCCTGGAACTCGACTTCGCCGGGATCGTCGCCCTCAAGGCCGTCGGACTCATCAGTACCCGGATGCCGGACGGCAGCCGCGGCTTCTCCCTGCTGATGGTCATCGCCGCCGAATTCGGCGGTGGCGGCATCCAGCTCGGCTTCGGGTTCTCGCTGCTCGCCGTGGGCGGACTGATCGGCCTCAACCGCGGCATGGACCTCCAGGCGCTCGTCGCCGGCATCCGCTCCGGCGCCATCGAATCGGTGATGTTCCCCAAGGACGTCGTCGCCAACGCACCACGGATCCTCAGCGATCTGCGCGCCTTCTTCCCTCCCGAAGACGGCACCTTCCTCGTCGGACCGATGGCGAAGATCGGCTGGGGCACCCCCGCGCTGCTGCGGATCTCGCTCGGCATCGTCATCGAGGTCCCGCCCGGCAACATCGCCGTACTCGGGGTGCTCAGCTGCATCCTGCCGAGCGAGCAGCTTCCCCTGGTGGTCATCCAGGTCCAGTTCGTCGGCGCCCTCGAGGTCGACAAGTCCCGGCTGTGGTTCTACGCCGAGCTCTTCGACTCCCGCATCATCGGCCTCACCATCCACGGCGGGATGGGGCTGCTCGTCTCCTGGGGAGACGACCCCCAACTCGTGCTCAGCGTCGGCGGCTTCCACCCCTCCTTCCGCGCACCGGAGCTGCCCTTCCCGGTCCCCGAGCGGATCTCGGTGGACATCCTCAACCGGCCGGGCCAGCTGATCCGGGTCTCGGGCTACTTCGCCGTCACCAGCAACACCGTCCAGTTCGGCGCCCGGGCCGAACTCAGGCTCGGCTTCGACGACTTCGGCATCGAGGGCGGCCTCTCCTTCGACGCCCTGTTCCGGTTCTCACCGTTCGCCTTCGTCATCTCCATCTCCGCCCACGTCTCCCTCAAGGCCTTCGGAGTCGGCCTGTTCGGCATCTCGCTCGACTTCACCCTGGAAGGCCCCACGCCTTTCCGGGCCCGCGGCCGCGGCTCCATCTCCCTGCTGTTCTTCGAGATCTCCGCCGACTTCGACATCGAATGGGGCGAGTCCCACCACACCACCCTGCCGCCCGTCGAGGTCCTCGCCCTGCTGGAGAACGAGGTCCGCCGCACCGAGGGCTGGACCACCCGGCTCCCGGACGGCGGCACCCGTACCCTCGTCACCCTGCGGGACCTGACCGCCGCCGACGGCCTCGTCCTGCACCCGCGCGGCACCCTGTTCGTGGCCCAGCGGGTCGTACCGCTCGACGTACGCGTGGACAAGGTCGGAGCCCAGCAGGCGAGCGACGGACAGCGGTTCCTCATCGAACCGGACCCGGCCGGCAAACTCGTCAAGCTCTCCGACACCGGCGAGAAGTTCCCCATGGCCCAGTTCCAGGACATGGACGACGCCGCGAAACTCTCCCGGCCCGCCTACGAGGAGCAGGACGCCGGAGTCGAACTCGCCGCGGTCGAAGGCGTGCTGGCCGCGCCCCGGGTCGTGCGGCGCAGCGCCCGCTACGAGGCGATCGTCGTCGACCGGAAGGCGCGGGAGGTCAAACAGCCCGTGCCCGGGGCCCCCTCCGTGCGGGCGGTGGCCGACGAGCCCGCGCCGCCGCCGGCGCGCAAGCTCGTCAGCGTCAGCCCCGCCGTCTTCGGCCGGCTGCTCGAAGGCAGCAGCACGAGCCGCTCGCCGCTCTCCCGTACCGACGCACGCCGCCGCCGGCCGCTGCCGGAGGAGCAGACCGTCCGGGCGGCGGGACAGCGGTACGTGGTGGCGCACACCCGCAACAACGCCCAGGCCTTCCCGCCCCAGCTCCCGGGCGCCCCGCTGCCGCCCGCCGCCGACTTCCGCAGCCCCGCCGCCGCGGACGACGCGCTCGCCCGGTGGACCGACTCCGATCCCCGCCTGGCCGGCAGGCTGCACGTCATCCCGGTCTCGGACGCCCGGGAGCGGCCACGCACCCCGGGGACCTGGACGGCGGCGGCCACGCCCGCGCCCGCCGCGGTCTTCGGCGCCGAGCCGGTCCTGCTGGCCGGCGGGGCGGTGCTGCTCGCCGGGGGCGCCGACGCCACCGGGGCGCCGGTGGCCGCGACCGGCCTGTTCGACCCGGTGACCACCGTCTGGACCGCCGCCCCGCCGCTGCTCACCGCCCGCCGCGGCCACTCCGCGACCCGGCTCGCCGACGGCCGGGTGCTGGTCGCGGGCGGCTCAGGGCCCGCCGGGACCGCCCTGGCCTCCGCCGAGCTCTACGACCCGGTGGCCGGCGGCTGGCGGACCACGAACGGAGCCCCGCTGGCCGGACGCACCGACCATGCGGCCCTCCCGCTGCCCAAGGGCGGGCTGCTGGCCGCCGGAGGCACCCGGGACGGCCGCACGCTGGCCTCGGCCGAGGTCTACGACCCGGTCCGCGACCGGTGGGGGGAGGCGGCGCCCATGACCGACGCCCGGTCCGGCCACCGCATGGTGCCGCTGCCCGGCGGCCGGCTGCTCGTCATCGGCGGCGCCCTGGCCACCGGGGGCGGCCCCGTCGCGCTGGCCTACTGCGAGCGCTACGACCCGGCCACCGACACCTGGACCCCGGCCGCGAGCCTGCGCACCCCCCGGGCCGGACACCAGGCGACCGTCCTGGCCGACGGCCGGATCCTCGTCACCGGCGGCGACCCCGTCCCGCAGCCCGGCAACGGCCGGGTCAGCGGGCTCAGCCAGGCCTCCGCCGAGATCTACGACCCGCACGCCGACACGTGGACAGCCACGGCCGACATGCCGGCCGGGCGGGGCCGGCACCGGGCCGTGCGGCTGCCCACCGGTGAGGTCCTGGTCATGGGCGGAACCAGCGGCCCCACGGCCACCGCCGCCCACCGCAGCGTGCTCCGCTACCACCCGGCCACCGGCCGGTGGACCCCCACCGGACCCCTGGACCGGGGCCGCGCGGACTTCGCCGCCCTCGCCCTGGCCGACGGCCGGGTACTGGCGGCCGGCGGACTGGTCGCCGCCGGGCCCGCCGCCCCCGGCCCGGACGGCGTCGTGACCACCGCAGGCACCGAACTCTTCGTCCCGTGAGGGCGACCCATCCCGTGACCCGACCGAGGGCGACGACGGAGGAACCCACCCCATGACCATCACCACCCCCGCGGCCGCCACCGGGCAGTGGACGCCGCAGGGCGACCTGCCCGAGGCGGCCTGCTGGTACGGGCAGTACGACACCGCCGTGCCGCTGGGCAACGAGAAGAAGCAGGTCCTCGTCGTCGCAGGGGCCGACGGCAGGTCCGCCGCCCTCGCCAAGGCCTGGCTCTTCACCCCGGGCGCCACCCCCTCGACCGCGGGGACGTGGGCTTCCGCCGGCCAGGTCCCCGGCGGCGCCCGCCGCCTGCACACCGCCACCCTGCTCGCCAACGGCGACGTGCTCGTCACCGGCGGCACCGCCGCGCCCGGCCCGTCCCCAGCCCTCAAGTCGACCGCCGTCTACCACCCGAAGACCAACACCTGGACCCCGGGCAAGGACCTGAGCGAGGCCCGCTGGGGCCACGCCGCCGTCCGCACGGCCGACAACAAGGTGCTGGTCTGCGGCGGTTACACGGTCCGCTCGGGGGATTCGGTCCGGGCCCTGGCCTCGGCCGAGGTCTACACCCCGGACGACGGCGGCGGCAGCTGGGCCGCGCTCAAGCCGATGAACGACGCCCGCGGCGGACACACCGCCCTGGCCTTCCCGGACGGCCGGGTCCTGGTCTGCGGCGGCACCGCACCCATCGCCCCCGGCCGGGAGACCGCCCTCGCCTACTGCGAGCTGTACAACCCGTCCACCGCGGCCTGGACCCCCACCGGGAGCCTCACCCGGCCGCGCAGCCTCCACCAGGCGCTGCGCCTGTCCGCGACCACCGCCCTGGTGATCGGCGGCAGCCTGCCCGGGGTGCCCGGAGACGGCACCTATGACCCGTACGCCGTGATCGACGCCGAGCGGTACGACCTGGGCACCCAGAAGTGGACCGCCGGCACACCGGTGCGCGGCGGTCGCGGCCACCACCGGGCGGTGCCCCTGGGCCCGGACCGGGTCCTGGTGATCGGCGGCACCGGCGACACCGAGGACGCGGCCGGCTACCAGAGCGTGCTGATCTACGACACCACCCGCGACAGCTGGGACCCCGCCCCCGGACTGACCGCCGGCCGCTGGGCCTTCGCCGCCGCGGCGCTGTCCGGCACCGAGGTCCTGATCACCGGCGGAACCGTACGCTCCGGCCTGGCCGCCGCCGATCCCCGGGCCGACGACCTCACCCGCGGCACCGAACTCTTCCGCACCGGAGACGGATCGTGACGCCCAACGCGTACTCCTTCCTGCCCTGGCTGCGCACCGGCCTCACCACCCGCATCGGGCAGGAGGGCTTCGCGGCGGAGGGGCCCCGGCCGCGGATCCCGGTCACGCTGCGGCTGACCGGGGAGAGCCCGGACCGTCCGGTGTCGGCGCGCACGGTGACCCAGCAGGTGCAGCTCTACGGCCCCGGGGACGTGGTGGGCGTGGACCCCCGGGCGATCTCCCGCACCGAACCGCAGCCCTCGGTCACCAACGCCGAGCCCAACTTCCTGTGCCACATCGAGTTCTACGAGGAGGACTTCCCCTGGGCCTACAGCCCCGGCGTGCCGGACGACGCGGGCCGGCTGGGCCCGTGGCTCGCCCTGATCGTGCTGGCCACCGCCGCCGACCCGCAGAACGAGACCGGCGGCGAGTTCCGCGAAGGGGGGCCTGCGGAAGGGCCGTTGCCGTACATCGTGGTCACGGACGTGAACGCACTGCCGCCGGCCGATCAACTCGGAGCCTGGGCACACGTCCACGTCAACGGAGACCTCGGCGGGACCGGCAGCGTACTCACCGAGGTGATGGACGGCCCCCTCGACACCCTCGGACACCTGCTGCGCACCAGCCCCGACGACGCCTGCTCGCGGCTGATCTGCCCGCGCAGGCTGAAGCCCCTGACCACCTACCACGCCTTCCTGGTACCGGCCTTCGAATCCGGGCGGCGGGCCGGGCTCGGCCTCGGGCAGGAGGGAGTCGGGGCCACCGACGCGAGCTGGGGGCCGGGCCGGGAGGACACCCGGATGCCCTACTACCACCGCTGGTCCTTCCACACCGGTACGGCGGGCGACTTCGAGTACCTGGTGCGGCTCCTGGAGCCGGCCGAGGCCGACCCCGAGGTGGGCCGCCGCGACATCGACGTCCACAAAAGCCCCGGCCCCGCCCTGCTCGGCATCGACTTCCCGCCGTCGATCGGCGGGGTGCTCAAGCTCGGCGGAGCACTGAAGGCCGTACGCCCGAACGACGACTGGGACAACTGGGACAGCCGGTTCACCGCGGACGAGGGGCACCGGCCGCCCACCGGGCACTACCCGCACGAGTTCCAGGAGGCCTTGGCAGCCCTGGTCAACCTCGCCGACGACTACCCGACGCACACGCCCGCCGAGGCGCACGCCCGACTGGCGGCCGCCATCGGGCCGCCAGCGCTGGAACTGGCCGACGGGGTGGAGCCGGCCGACGGGGTGGACCCGGTGATCACCCCGCCGTTGTACGGGCGCTGGCCGGCCCGTACGTCACGGCTGCTGAGGGCCGCGGACGGCAGTCCGTTGCCGTACCCCAAGAACTGGGTGCACCGGCTCAACCTCGACCCGCGGTTCCGGATCGCCGCGAACTTCGGCACCCAGGTCGTACAGGCCCGGCAGGAGGAGTTCATGGCCGCCGCCTGGGCGCAGGTCGGTGACCTGGTGGACGTCAACCACCGGATCCGCGCCGCCCAGTTGGCCTGCGAGGTCGGGCTCCGGCTCCAGGACCGGCACCTGGGGCCGCCGCCCCCGCCACCCGGCGGCGGACCCGCGGGCCTGCGGGCGGTGCGTGCGACGGCCCGCCCGGTGGGCCGGGCGCTGGCGCTCACCGCACCCGCACACCCCCGCGTCACCGTGCCGCTGGCCCGCCCGGCCGCCGCCGTCGCCGGGCCGGAGGGTCCGACCGAGCAGGTCACGGCCGGGTTCAAGGTGGCCGCCAGCCGGATCGCCGCCGCCCCGGTCTCGGCGGCCATGCGCAGGA
The DNA here is from genome assembly GCF_042673805.1 of Streptomyces sp. NPDC057010. Classification (NCBI taxonomy): domain Bacteria; kingdom Bacillati; phylum Actinomycetota; class Actinomycetes; order Kitasatosporales; family Streptomycetaceae; genus Streptomyces; species Streptomyces sp. NPDC057010. The sequence goes on from NZ_JBHUSC010000004.1 coordinate 137,334, forward strand.
TCGTCCGGCCCGGCTCCCGGCTGATGCGGACCCTGGACTTCCCCGAGAGCCACCCGCCCGAGGCGCTGCTGCCGCGGATGGACACCGAACCGCAACTGGTCACCGCGGCCCCCGAGAAGACCGTTCCGGCCTCGGTGGTGACCCCGGTCCAGGTGGACCGCGTCATCCGGCCGCAGCCGCTGCCCGACCCGGTGAAGTCCCTGCCGGTGAGCCCCGGTTTCGTCCTGCGCCGCCCCGACGGGACCGTCCCCGTAGCGCCGGCCGCCACGGAAACCGATCCCGCCGAGCCCGTCGACAGTGAGCAGGCCCGGCGGTTCAAGCTGGGCCTGACCGACCTGTACGAGGGCTGGGGTACGGCCACCGCCTCCGCGCGCACGCCGGTTCCCGACCCGCTCGACGTGACGGGCACCGCCGGAGGGGTGCTCGGCGGGCTCGACGCGGCCACGACCGTGCCGCACGCCCTGCTCAGCACGGTGCGGCTCGATGCTCCCCAACTGGCCCCGTTCGCCCAGCGGTTCCTGGAGGTCATGGCCTACCCGGTGATCGACCTGCCGATGTACGAGGCACTGCTGGGCCTGTCGGTCGAATCCTTCGTACCCCACCTCGACCGGGTACCGGTGAACACGGTCACCCTGCTCGACACGGACCAGGAGTTCATCGAGGCGTTCATGGTGGGCCTCAACCACGAGATGGCCCGGGAACTGCTGTGGCGCGAGCACCCCACCGACCAACGGGGCACCCCGTTCCGGCAGTTCTGGGACCCGCGCGTGTCCACCGACGCCGCGGAGGAGAGCGAGGCCGCCCGCCGGGAGCGCCTGTACGACATCCCGCCGATCCACCGGTGGACACCGCAGAGCGAGCTCGGCGCGCACGACCACCGGCAGCCTGACCCGGCCCGGAAACGGGACGAGCTGGTTCTGGTGATCCGCGGCGAACTGCTCAAGAAGTACCCGAACACCGCGGTCTACGCGCACCGCGCGCGCTGGAACCCCAGCAACGAGCATCCCGACCCGAAACGGGAGCGGACCCCGGTGACCCCGCGCGACCCGAACCGTCCCGGCCCCCACGAGATCCTGCTGCCGCGCTACGAGGCCCGCATCGAACCGGACATCACCCTGCTCGGCTTCGACCTGACGGCGCAGGAGGCCAAGGGCGACGCCAAGGACCCCGGCTGGTTCTTCGTCCTCCAGGAACGCCCGGGCGAACCCCGGTTCGGCGCCGACGACGGGAAGCCCGTCGATGTGGAGGTGTGGAACGACCTGACCTGGGAGCACCTGGACCCCGGCGGCCGGCGGGGGTTCATCGCCCTGGACGGCCTCACTCCCGTTGTCGAGCTCCAGGACCTCTCCGACATCAGGTCGGACGAGGAGAAGATCGACCAGCACGGTGAGGACACCGCGCTGCGGTCCTGGAACGCCCGGCTGGATTCCGCCGACGTCGCCTACATGCTGTTCCAGGCCCCGGTCCTGATGGCCGTCCATGCACAGGAGATGCTGCCCCGTGGCTGAGCTCGCCCGCACCCACCCGGTCCTGCTGGGCCCCGTCCGGCTGGAGACCCGGTTCACGGGCACCGAACTGCTGGTGCGGATCTTCCCCGACGAGTGGTCGGTGGACAGCCTCCAGCCGCTGCCGACCCGGGCCGAGCTCGGTGCCGTGACCGCCTACTGGACCGCCGTCTGGCGGGCGGCCGGCGACGCCGAGGGGGAGCGGGCCGCCTGGCAGGAGCTGACCGGGCGGGTGGCGCAGGGCCGGGCCGCCGACCTGATCCGCACCCATGCGCCCGCCAACCCCGCCGACCGGCCGTCGGGGCTCGCAGCGGGCACCACCGTTCTGGTGGTCACCAGCGACCGCGCCCTGCCCGCCGAGGACCGGCAGCCCACCGTGACGTACTGGAGCGCCGTCTGGCGGGCGCACGGTGACCGCCTGCTGCTCCGCGCCGCCGATGCCGCTCTCCTGGCCGCGGTCGGGCCGGCCCGCGCCGCCGCCGTCCGGGCGCGCCCGCCCGCCGGGCTGGAGGGCCCCCGGCTGACCGAGGCGGACGCCGTCGCGGTGGCCTTCCTGGTGGTGCCGCAGCCGCCCGAGTCGGAGGTCGCCGCGCAGTCCTGGACGCGCCCGGCCGAGGCCGTGCTGCTGCCCGACCGGTTCGAGGTGTTCGGCTACCGCGACGGCCGGCTGGTCTGCCGGGCCACCGGCGCCGCCGTCACGGGCCCTCTCCCCGTCGGCCCGGACCCGGGCACCGCGCGCGATGAGCAGCTGAAGGTGGACGAGGAAACCGGCACCCTGCGGGTGCCGCCCGCCCTCGCCTGGCTGACCGACTTCGACGCGGCGGTCGCCGCAGGGATGGCCGTCCGCATCCCACTGGACGCCACGCTCCGGCAAGGACTGCACCGGCTGGTGGTCCTCGGCCTGCGTACCGGGGCCACGGCCGAGAAGTCCGCCGAGCAGCTGGCCGAGCTGATCGGCCACCAGGTCCGCAGCCCCGCCGGATTCGCACTCCTTCCTCAGGGCACCCCCACCAACAACAGCGAACAGGCCCCGGCAGGGCCGGACCCCCGCCGGGAGGCGGAGGCCGTGCGCCGGACGGCCCACGGCTTCACCGCCGCCGCGGCGCCCGGCGACCGGACGGCGAAGACCGACGGCCAGTGGCTCGCCGAACTCCTCGGCATCGAACCCGCCACCCTGGCCGGCGTCCCGCACGCCGACCACACCGACCTGCGCGAGGCCCGCGCCGCCAACACCGCCCTGTGGCCCGCCACCTGGGGCAACCACCTGCGCACCACCCTCCACCCGCTGCTGCCCGAGGAGGCGGTGGCGCGGACCCGCGACTTCTTCCTGCGCAACGTCTCCGGCCGCGGCCCGCTGCCGGTGGTCCGGATCGGCCGGCAGCCGTACGGGATCCTCGTCACCACCGCCTTCGGACAGCTGACCTGGCCGGCCGCGGACACCCACCGGGCCGGGCTGCACCGGGTGCTCACCGAGGCGGCCGCGGACTGGGAGAAGGCCACCGCGAGGGTGGCGCGGCTCGGCACCGCCGACCGTGACACGCACCGCCAGCTGCTGGACATCCTCGCCCTCCACCCCTCTTCGGCCGAGTTCCACCAGCGGTACGCCCAGTCCGTCGACGACCTGTTCAACCGGGAGAACCTGGGCGGCCAGGGCCACCTCGTCGTCTCCGCCCTGGAAAGCCTGCGCATGGCCGAACCGGTCCGGGCCCTGCTCACCCGGCTCGGGGCCGCCGGCACCGATCCGGACCTGCTCGGCAGGCTCTTCGTGGACGGCCAGCACCCGCTGCTCGGCCCGCTGGTCGACGACCGGCCGCCGTCGGAGACGCGGCCCGTCCGCCCCTACACCACCGCCCCCGCCCGGAACTACCTCCAGTGGCTCGCCGAGCACGCCGGGACCGACCTGGAGGCCCTCCGGCAGGAGACCGGTTTCGAGGACGACGCCCGCCCGGCCGCCCTGCTGTACCTGCTGCTGCGGCACGCCGTCCTACTGGCCTGGGTGGAGGCCGGCCGACGGCTCGCCCTCGCGAAGGGCCTGCCGGCGCCCTCGCCCGCCGACCCGCCGTTCGTCCACATCGCCGACGACCCGGCCCACCCGCAGGTGCGCCTGCCCAGCGAGAGCCGGTACCGCCAGCTCTACGCCCCCGCACCGGACATCACCGGCAACGGCGAACCCCTCCACCTCTTCGTCCCCCGCGCCCTGGCCGCCGGGCACCCCGCCACCGCCGAACTGGGGGAGGTCATCGAGGCGTTGAAGCTGCTCGCACCGCTGCCCACGGCCCGCTTGGAGCGCCTCCTCACCGAGCACCTGGACTGCGCCACCTACCGGTTGGACGCCTGGCGGCTCGGCCAGGCCACCGAGAAGCTCATGGAACTGAGGTACGGACCCGACGGCACCGGCGCCCCGCGGCGAGGCCTGCACCTGGGGGCGTACGGCTGGCTGGAGGACGTCACCCCGCGCACCGAACCGCTCGGCGAGGTACCCGTACCGGAGGAGCTCCGGCCGGTGTTCGGCGCCGCCCTGCCGCACGACCCGCGCAACGGCGGCTGGATCCACGCCCCCTCCCCGGCACAGGCCACGACCGCCGCCGTGCTGCGCGCCGGCTACCTCGCCAACGGCCACCGGGAAGGCACCGGAGCCTTCGCCATCGACCTCGGCTCCCGGCGGGTCCGCACCGCCCTCGCCCTGCTGGACGGGCTCCGGCAGGGCCAGTCGCCCGGCGCGATGCTCGGCCGCATCTTCGAACGCGGCCTGCACGAAGGCCACCCCGGCGTGGAACTCGACCGGTTCATCCCCCTGCTGCGCGGCGCGTTCCCGCTGCGCGCCGGGCGCCTGTCTCCCGCCTCCGCGTCCCCCGACGAGGTCCGGCTGGTGGAGGCCAGGACCGTCGTGGACGGCCTCGAACTGGTCCGCCGCGCCACGCGGGACGGCCAGATCCACTATCCGTACGGCGCCGTGGGACTGCCCGACGCCAGTAGCCCCCAGCGGGCCGCCATGGACGCGGAGCTGCGGAACCTCGTCGCCATCCACGACGCGCTGGCCGACCTGGCCGTGGCCGAAAGCACCCACCAGACGCTGCTCGGCAACCCCGAACGCGCCGCCGCCACCCTCGACGCCTACGCGGGGGAGGGATTCCCGCCGGAGCCGGAGGTGGTCCGCACCCCGCGCAGCGGCACCACCCTCACCCACCGGCTGGCCCTCCACCTCACCCCTGGCCTCGGCCCCGACCACGGCGCCGGCGCGGCCGCCCGCAACAGCCCGCGGGCGCGCGCCGAACCCGCCGTCAACGACTGGCTCACCGGACTGCTCCCGGACCCGCAGGACGTGGCGGTCCTGGTCACCTGGACGGATCCGGTCTCCGCAAGGCCGCGCGAGCGCGTGGTCACCCAGGCGGAACTGGGCCTCCAGCCCATCGAACTGCTGTGGGCGGTCCGGCCTGCGGGCGAGGCCGCGATGACCGACCTCGACGACCGGATCGTCCGCGAGGTGATCGGCTCGGTCACCCCGCCCCGCCCGGACGCCCTGCCGGTCATCCACTACACCCGCCGGGTCCCGGACAAGATCAGCTTCTTCGAACTGTCCCCGCTGATCGGCGCGTTGCGCACCCTCCTGACCACCTCCCGTCCACTGCGCGCCACCGACCTGGTGCCCGGCGCCGGCGTCGCCCCCGTGGACCGCACCGCCGACGAGGCCGTGCTCCTGCGCCGGGAGCGGCCGGCCAAGGTGCTCGAAACGCTCACGGCGCTGGGGACCCGCGCCGAGGGCTTCCGGGACGAACTCGCACCGCTCCTCCCGCCCGGGGCGCCGACGCCGTCCGCCCGCGCCGAACTGCTGCGCCACATCGACGGGTTCCTGGGCGAGTACGCCGACCTCGCCGCCGCGGCCGGCCGGTTCGGACTGCTCCGCAGCGGCTGGGCCGAACTCGCCGTATGGCGACGCGCGGTGTTCACCGACGTGCTCGCGGCCACCGCCCGGACCGCCGCCCGGATGGACCGGGCCCTGCGCGAGGCGGACCTCCTCCTGGCACAGTACGACGGGCTTCCGGCCGGCACCCCGGACGCCGAACGCTACCGCCTGCTCCTGCAGGCCGAACGGCTCCTGACCACCGCACCGGCCGACCCGCCCCCGGACCCGCCCGCCCTCTACCGCGCTCAGCTGTACTCCCGCCGTCAGAAGTTCGCCGACCGGCAGGCCGCCCTCGCCGGGGTGCACGGCACCGTACGCACCACCCTGTCGGGCCTGCTCTTCGAGGTGTCCGCCCTGCTCCCGCTCGACGCCTTCGACCACGAGGGCCTCGACCTCACCCCGTACGGCGACCGGGTCGTGACCCAGGCCCGCGAACTGCTCACCCGAACCATGGACCTGCTGCGCGACATCGGCGAGCGCATCGGCCGCGCCGAGGACGGATTGCGGGCGTACGACGCCGCGGTCACCGGACCCGACCGGGTCCGCGCCGGGCTGGACGCCCTCAAGGCCCTGCTCGGCGAGGACGTGCTCGCCGTACCCGAGTTCACGCCGTCCCAGGCGCTGACCGAGGACTGGCGGGCCGCCCTCCGGGACAGCGACGCGCTGATCGCCCATCTGCGCACGGACCCGCCCGCGCCCCGCAGCTTCCCCGTCGAGGACTGGCTGCACGGCATGGCCCGGATCCGCGACAAACCCCGGCTGTGGGAGAAGACGGTGGTCCTGGCGGACGCGCTGAACGGCTACGGCCGCCTCACCGTCACCCGGGAGGAACCCCGGCTGATCCCCGTGCAGCTGCCCCGCCGCCCCGACGACCACTGGCTCGCCATGGACTTCCCCCGGGACCCCCGACGGCGCCGGCCGCTCGACGAGGACCGTGTCCTGTACACGGCGCACTACGCGGGCCGGACCGCGCAGCCGCTGCCCGGTGCCGCCCCCGGGGCCTGCGGACTCCTCCTCGACGAATGGACGGAGGTGGTCCCGACGGGCCGGGAGACCACGGGGATCGCGGTCCACTACGACGGCCCGGACTCGGAGCCGCCGCAGGCCATGCTGCTCGTCACACCGCCCGGTACGGACGGCGCCTGGACCACCGAGGACCTCCTCGCCGCGATCACGGACACCTTCGACCTGGCCCGAACCCGCGCCGTGGAGCCCGCGCACCTGGAGGACACCGCGTACGCCCAGCTGCTGCCCGCCACGGTCATGTCCGCGACCCGCAAGCCGATCACCGTCAGCACCGACCTGGCGCTCGGCAACCTCCGCTGGAAGGCGACGGCCCATGACTGAACCGGCCCGGATCGAGTTCCCGCTCGCCCTGGACGAGCGGTACGAACCCACCGTCGGCGTGTGGAACCGGCTGGAAGGGCGGCCCCGTACCGCCGACTTCGCCGCCGCCCTGCGCGCGGAGATCCGCGACCCACTGTGGCTGCTCACCCGCCAGTGGCAGCTCGGCGAGTTCCGCGCCTCGGACGCCGGCTCACCGGTGACCGCCACCTACTCGGTGGCTGCCGCCCCGCCCACCCGGTACCGCCCCCCGACCGGCCCGGTGGAACCGCTGGCCGGCGACCGGCCGTTGGAATCGGTGGCCGAACGCCGGCCGCTGCCCTTCCGGTTCGGCACGGACCCGGTCTCCTTCGACCTGCGCCTGGCGATGGGCCACCGCTGGCTGAAGCTGATCCGCGGCCTGCGGCTGGCCGCGGCCGAGGACTTCCGCGGACAGTACGTCACCCGCTACCCGGTCACGCTGCCCGACCCCGAAGCCCCCGCGGACACCGCACGGGTCGCCCACCCGGAGGTGTGGGCCACCCTCCAGGCCGCCGCGGGCCGCCAGATGGACGGCTACCTGCTCTACCGGTACCTCAAGGACGCGCCCGCCCACCGGGCCTCGGACGGAATCGTCAACGCCGCGCACATCCACTACCCGGAACTGGACGCCCTCGGCCGGGAGTTCACCGCCTGGTTCGACACGCTGATCGACCAGCCGGGCGGGGCCCCGGCCTGGGACCCCGAACGCCTCGAACACCGCTTCAGCGTGGCCGCGTCGACCCCGGAGGGCGAACGGGTCCTGACCGCACCGGAGTACCCGGGCGGCGAACTGGACTGGCACGCCTTCTCGGTGGACGGACAAGGCCCGCTCGGCGGCACCCCGCCCGCCCCCGCACCCGTCCACCGCACGGTGCTCCCCAGCCCGGTCCGCTTCTCCGGGATGCCCCTGCCGCGCTGGTGGGCGGTGGAGGACGGGCGCACGAACTTCGCGGCGGTACGCCCGGACAGCACCGACCTGGCCCGGCTCATCTTCCTGGAGTTCGCCCTCGTCTACAGCAACGACTGGTATCAACTGCCCTGCGACCTGCCGTCCGGCACCCTGGCGTCGATCCGCGGGCTGAGCGTGACCGACGTGTTCGGCACGAAACTGTGGATCACCCCGGCCCCCGCCGACACGGGCGACGAGGACCGGCGCTGGACGATGTTCAGCCTGGACCCGGCGGTGGTCCCCGACGCTCCCCCCGGGGGACGGGCACCGGCGCCACCACCCCTCGACCCGCCGGTCCTGCTGCTCCCGCCCGGCGCGCCCTCCGTCGCGGAGGGACCGGTGCTGGAGGAGGTGCTGCTGGTCCGCGACGAACAGGCCAACCTGGTCTGGGGGTTGGAGCAGACGGTCCGCACGGCGACCGGGGAGCCGCGCCGGGGGAGTGAGATGTCCGCCGAGAGCACGGCCCACCGGCTCCGCCTCCACCACACGCGGGAGCCCGATGGGCCGCCGCGTGCGCCGGTGGCGTACCGGGCGATGAACTCCGTCCCCGAGAACTGGATCCCCTTCATCGCGGTCCACACCGGCGAGGACCACCGCTCGGTACGGCTCCAGCGGGCCGCCATGCCCCACGCCGTCGACGGCGCGCCCGTCCGGCCGCGGACGGAACTGCTGCGCGAGGGCCTGGACGTACCCGCGCAGAGCCGGACGCGCTCGTACTACGTCAACGAGGAGGAGGTCCCGCAGGCGGGTTCGCGGCTGACCGTGGCCTTCAACCGGACCCGCGGCCAGGACGGCCGCGTGACCGTCTGGCTGAGCGCCCGCCGCAACGCCGGCCGCGGCGAAGCCTCCAGCGGCCTGGCCTTCGACCACCTGGTCCCGAGCCCGAAGCCCACCCCGCCACCCCCGTCCTAGCGGCTCCGCCATAGACCGTCCGCCGTTACTCCGAGCTGCTCATGTTCGGCGTGTTCCCGGCGGGCATGGCGATCGACAGGCCGCCCATGGCCCAGGCTCGCTCCTGGGTTCGGACATGGAATCCTCAATCGATCGAACGAGGAGTGTCTAGGTGGGTTCTGACAGCAGGAGAGGCCTTCCGCCGAGGACTGTGCCGCGTCGGGCCAGGCGAATGGCCGGCGGCGCGATGACCTCACTCGCACTGCTCCTGGCGGCTGGTGCGGTCGGTCCGACCGCGGAGGCGGCTCAGGGCGCGGGCGAGCGCGTGACCGCGCCGAGCGGACTGTTCGACGGAGACGGCAAGTGCAGGGACTCGCAGCACCATGGCGGCAAGGACAAGTGCAAGAAGGAACGCCCCGGGGATCCGGAGGCCACGGTCAATGTCGGCGCGAGCATCTTCAGCTCGCTCGGCCAGTCCATCCCGCATGACACCCCGACGAAGATCTTTTTCAGCGCGGCCGACTACGACACGGACGCGATGTTCGACGACGCAGCGGACGAGCTGGTGGTCAACACTGCCGGGCGCTTCCTCCTCAAGGGAAAGCTCGGCTGGGAGTTCGGTCCGCCCGCTCCGGCTGACGGAAAGGAATACATGCTGGGCATCTTCGTGAACGATGCTCTGGCCGCGGTGGACATGCAGAACACCAACCCGGGCGACACGAGCTCTGGAATCACGCAGGACGTCGCCACGACTCTAGCGCTGGATGTCGGTGACAGGATCTCTCTCAAGGCCTATCAGAACACCGGAAACCCGGCCAGCTCGCACTTCTTCGGAGGGAGCCTGGCTCCGCAGCTCCAGGCGGACTGGATTGCGCCCCCGCCGTAGGCCCTCAAGGCATCGGCGACCTCTTGAAGGGCCGGTGATCGGCGCGTGACCGCGCTGGTCACCGGTCGTTTGATCATGATGTGAGCCAGACATACTCGTTCCGCCACGACGTGGCGTTGGAGCCCGATCCGTTCATGACCTCCTTACGCCGGGAGGAGCCCGTCGCGAGGGTCGAGATGCCCTACGGCAGCGGGCCGTGCTGGCTGGTGACCCGCTACGCGGACGTCCAGCTGGTCACCTCGGACCGGCGCTTCAGCCGGGCCGCGCTCGTCGGCGCGGACTTCCCCCGCATCACCCCGGCGCCCATCGCCCAGCCCGAGGCGATCAACCTGATGGACCCGCCCGTCCTGGCCCGGGTCCGCCGCCTCGTCACCCACGCCTTCGGTCCCCGCCAGCTGGACCGGATGGGCCCGTGGGTGCGTGCCAGGGTGGACGCCCTGCTTTCGGCGATGGAGGCCGAGGGCCCCGGCGCGGACCTGGCCGAGCACCTGGCGGGCCGGCTGCCGCTCGAGACCATCTGTGAACTCCTCGGGATCCCCGCCGAGGACCGCCCCCGGCTGCGCGCCCGGGCCGTGGCGATGATGACGATGACACCGGAGGCGCGTGACGCGGCCGTCGCGGCCAAGCACGAGCTGCGCGGCTACTTCGACGAGCTCACCGCCGTGCGCCGTGCCGCGCCCGGCGAGGACCTGCTCTCCGCCCTGGTCACCGCGCGGATCGGTGACGAGACCCTGACCGATGCAGAACTTGCCGTACTCGCCCAGCTGTTGATGGTGAGCGGTCACGACACCACGACGTACGACATGTCCAACATGGTGTTCACCCTCCTCACCCACCCCGCGCACCTCGCCCGGCTCCGGGCCCGCCCCGAGCTGCTGGAGCAGGCGGTCGAGGAACTGCTGCGCCACATCCCCTTCCGCCAGGGCGTGGGCATCCCGCGCGTCGCCCTGGAGGACGTAGAAGTCGGCGGGGTGACCATCCGCGCCGGTGACGCCGTCCACGTCTCCTACCTCACCGCCAACCGCGACGAGGCCGCGTACGAGCGTCCCGACGAGCTGGACTTCGAACGGGTCTGCCCGGCGCCGCACATGACGTTTGGCTGGGGCATGCACCACTGCCTCGGCTCGCACCTGGCCCGACTGATGCTGCGTACGGCGGTCGGCACGCTCCTGTCGCGCTTCCCCGGGCTGCGCCTGGCGGTGCCCGCCGAGGAGATCCGCTGGAACACGCGGTCGATCTGGCGCTACCCGCTCGCGCTGCCGGTGGCGTGGTGAGCGCGGTGGCGACCCTGTGCCGTCCGCAGGTGGCGGTCCCCGAGTACGTGGTCACCGCCGAGGAGACCCTGGAGACCGCCCGCGCCCTGCTCGCCGGGCATCCACAACTGGACCTCGTACTACGGCTGATCACCAACACCGGGGTGCGGACGCGCCATCTGGTGCAGCCGTTGGAAGAGGCCCTGCGCCACCCGGGCTTCGAGGCGCGCAACCTGGTCTACGAGAAGGAGGCCAGGCGGAGGCTCCCGCAGGTGGTGGAGGGGGCGTTGGCACACGCCGGGCTCGGCGCCCGCGACATCGACATGATCGTGTACGTGTCGTGCACGGGCTTCATGATGCCCTCGATGACGGCCCACCTGATCAACAGCATGGGTTTCCGTTCGGACACCCGGCAGCTGCCGGTCGCACAGCTGGGGTGCGCCGCCGGCGGTGCGGCCGTCAACCGGGCCCACGACTTCGTGACGGCCTATCCGGGCCGCAATGTGCTGATCGTCGCGTGTGAGTTCTGCTCGCTGCTGTACCAGCCCACCGACCTGGACGTGGGCAGCCTGCTGTCCAACGGCCTCTTCGGGGACGCGATGGCGGCCGTCGTCGTGCGCGGGGACGGCGGGCACGGGATCCGCCTGGAGCACAACGGATCCCACCTGGTACCCGGGACGGAGGAGTGGATCTCGTACGCGGTCCGGGACACCGGGTTCCACTTCCGGCTCGACAAGCGGGTGCCCGCCACGATGGGGGTGCTGGCTCCGGCGCTGCGGGCGATGGCGGAGCCGTACGCCTGGGACGTCGGGGAGCTGGACTTCTACCTGGTGCACGCCGGCGGGCCGCGGATCCTGGACGACCTGGGGGAGCACCTGGGGCTGCCCGCGCACGTCTTCCGGCACAGCCGGGCCACGCTCACCGAGCGCGGCAACATCGCCAGCGCCGTCGTGTTCGACGCCCTGGCCCGGCTCTTCGCCGAGGGCGGCCCGCGGCCCGGAGGGCGCGGGCTGCTGGCCGGGTTCGGTCCGGGGATCACGGCGGAGATCTCCCTGGGCCACTGGTCGCCGCCCGAAGCCCCCACCACGGGTGCCGGACAGGCGCGGCTCCCCGCCCCCCGGCAGGAGGGGAGCCTGCTCTACCACGTGGCTCCGCTCGCGCAGTGGCTGGCGCGGCCCGACCGGCCCTACGAGCCGGCCTCGCTGGCACGCGACGGGACGGTGCACTGCGTGCCGAGGGAGGAGGCGGTGCTGGCCGCGGCCGGCCGTTTCCACCGGGGCACGGCAGGGACCCTGCTGGCGCTGGTCATCGACCAGAGCCGGCTCGACGCCCCGGTGGAGTGGACGGCTCCCGCGCCCGGCTCCCCACTGGACGGGACCGGCGTCCTGTTTCCCCGCATCCGGGGGCCGGTCGCCCGCGCCGCGGTGGTCGCAGTGCGGGAGATCGTACGGGACGCGCAGGGCCGCGCCCTGGAACTGCTGCCCCGGGGCTGAACCCCTGCGCGGGCGCGGGCCCTCGCCCTCCACGAGGGCCCGCCGCCGTGATCCATGCCCCGACCGGTCCTGACACCCGCAGGTTCCGGCTGATAATTGATGTCGAGAACGGGGCAGGGGAGCGTGTGGGTTGTTGGAAGTGTCAACTGCGGCGGTTGCCAGCAGAGACAGGTTCGATTGGTTCTGCCAGACGGTGTCCAGCGAGGTGATGCCCGTCATGCTCAGTTCCCGTCATGCTGCCGATTTCCGGGCGAGCTTCTCCTACCTCGACCTCGGAGAGGTGCAGCTCTCCGCTCTGACCTGCTCACCGCTGCTCTCGCGCCGCACCTCCAGTCACGTACGGCGCGGCGATCCCGAGCACTTGCAGCTGGCGCTCATCACGCGAGGCGCTGCCAGGATTTCCCAGCGGGGCAACGAATCCATGGTCGCCGGGGGACTCGTGCTCACCGACACCTCACGGCCGAGCGAAGGAGCATGCACGGGCGGGCAGACCGAGACGGTGGTCATGCAGATCCCCCGTAAGGCCCTGGCACTGAACCCGGACCGCGTCGACCGCCTCCTCGCGCAGAGCCTGTGCGCGGCGGCGGGGTCGGGGGCGATCCTCGCCGACTTCCTGAAGTCGCTGGTCACGCGCGGCCCGCAGTGCCGCCCGGAGGAACTGCGCGCGCTGGGCTCCGTCACCCTCGACTTGACCACCGCGTTCCTCGCACAGCAGCTCGGGGAGCCTGACCAGGCGCCCGCCGAGGCCCGCGCACAGCAGGCATTGCAGCAGATCCACCGCTTCATCGAGAACAACCTCGGCGACCCGGACCTGACGCCGCAGACGGTGGCCGACCGGCACGCCATTTCCCTGCGCACCCTATACAACCTGTTCGCCGACCAGCCCCTGAGCGTGGCGGCGCACATCCGTCAACGCAGGCTGGAACGCGCCGCCGCCGATCTCGCGCGCCCGGAGCTGGACGGGCAGCCCGTGCAGGCGATCGCGCTCCGGTGGGGCTTCTGCAACACCGCCGCGTTCGGCCGGGCGTTCCGCGAGGTGTACGGGATCACCCCGACCGAGCACCGCAGGTCCGCGCGCGGGACGAGCGTACGCGCGGCCCGGTAGCCGGGCCCTCAACGGCCCACCAGCGGGGCCGGGCCGTCGTCGGCATCAGGCGGCCCGGCGCCTGCCCCGTTGGCGGCGCGGGTACGGGAAGAGCCGTGGCGAGCGCTTGGCGGCCACGTCCTCGATCCAGCCGAAGGTCAGCACCAGCAGGCCGATCAACGGGATCGCCGCCAGCAGCGTGAACCACGGGCTGGCCAGCAGCCACCGGAAGTGCGTGGAGATGAAGTGGACGGTCCAGAGGGGGTCGATCAGCGGGACGGCGAGCACCAGCGCGACCTCGTGCCAGAGGTAGACGCTGACGGCGCGTGCGTTGAGCAGGCTGACCAGCCCGTTCCAGCGTTCCAGCGGCTTGGGCCACACCTCCCATGACGGGCTGACGTGGAGCAGGAGGGCGACGAAGCCGAGGGACCACAGGGCCTGGGCGATCGGCCAGGACTCGATGTCGGTCGCTTCGGTCGGATCGACCGGCCGGGTCTGCAGATACCAGAGGCCGGCCACCATGACCAGCGGCGCGATGGACGGCACCACGTACTGCGGGATCTTCTTGAGCAGCCCCTCCTGGTGGGCCATGCCGAGGATCCAGCAGGCGCCGAAGGTCGCGAAGTCGTTGGCGGTCTCCCAGACCCGGCTGTAGATGAACTCCTGGTCGGCGAAGAACGCGTTCATGACGATCACCAGCGCCAGCGGCGCCGACAGCGTCACCACCGGAAACCTCCGCAGTGCCCGGAGCAGCAGCGGTGAGAGCAGGACGTACCAGAGGTAGGCCCGGAGGTACCAGAGCGGGACGATGACCTGCGCGGCCCAGGTGAGTTCCACGTGGTGCTGGAAGCCGGCCAGCTCTTCCGCGTACGGCGGAGTGCTCAGCGGCAGGATCCAGAACGCCAGCTTGGCCCACCACCAGGCGGGCCGGCCCTCGGAGCCGGGGCCCCAGCCGTCGAGGATCTGGAGGGTGATCATGATGGCGCCGAACAGCCACATCGGCGGCAGCAGGCGGCGCAGCCGGCCGCGGATCACGCCGAGAGCGGGACGGCTGAGCGAGCGGGCCATCAGAGAGCCTGCCAGCGCGAACATCACGCCCATCGACGGGAAGACGAGGGGCAGCCAGAACCAGCCGAAGTTGTGGTAGAGCACCACGCGGCCCAGCGCCAGCGCGCGCAGCAGGTCGAGGTAGCGGTCCCGCCCGCCCTTGCGCTGGGGCGGTGCCTCCGCCCCCGCCTCTGCCTCCGGCCCCGGTCGCAGGGCGGCGGGAATGCGCAGCCGGAGGGTGTCCTGGGTGCGCCCGAGGTCGATGGATGCAGTCACGGTCAGGCCTCCACCGGTGCAGCGACCTCGCCGGTGCGCCGGAGCTTCTGCCAGCGCAGTCGGCCACCGGTCATCGCCGTGATCGCGGACTGCAACAGGACGATGTACATCAGCTGCCGGTAGACCAGTTGCTGGATCGGCAGGCTGATCAGGTGCCAGGGCTTCTCTCGGTCGAGCCGGAAGGCGTACCAGGACAGAGCGGCCTGGAGCAGGATGAAGCCGCCCCAGCTGGTGAGGGTGATCGAGGCGTCCGCGAACAGCACCCCGTACAGCAGGAATATGTCGACCAGCGGCGCCAGCAGCGGGGCGACCACACCGAACAGCACGACGAGCGGCAGTCCGATTCGGCCGAAACGCCCGGCCGGCCCGCGCGAGGTCACGGCGCCGCGGTGCTTCCACATCGCCTGCATGCTGCCGTAGCTCCAGCGGTACCGCTGGGACCAGAGCTGCTGGAGGCTCGCGGGGGCCTCGGTCCAGGCGCGGGCGTGCTCGGCGTAGACGATCCGCCAGCCCTCGCAGAGCACCGCGATGGTGATGTCGGTGTCCTCGGCGAGGGTGTCGTCGCTCATCCCGCCGACCTGCTGCAGGGCCGCCTTGCGGAAGGCGCCGACCGCGCCGGGGATGGTCGGGATGACGCCCAGCATGTCGTACATCCGGCGGTCCAGGTTGTGGCCGAGGACGTACTCGATGTGCTGCCAGGCGCCGATCAGGCTGTCGCGGTTGCCGACCTTGGCGTTGCCCGCGACCGCCCCGATCCCCGGGTCGCCGAAGGGCTGCACGAGCTCGCGCACGGTGGACGGCTCGAAGACGGTGTCGCCGTCCATCATCACGATGATGTCGTGCGAGGCGGCCGCGACGCCGGTGTTCAGCGCGCTGGGCTTGCCGCCGTTGACCTGGCGGATCAGCCGGACGAACGGCAGGCCCATCTCCTCGACGATGTCCGCGGTGCCGTCCGTGGAGCCGTCGTCGATGACGATCACCTCGATCGGATGGTCACTCGCGGCGAGGGAGTTGAGGGTGTTGGCGATGCACTCGCGCTCGTTGTAGGCCGGGACCAGTACGGTGACCGGCTCGGTGATGGGCGGTCCCCAGGCGTCCCGCCGCTTGGCGCGGCGGGCGTGCATCGGTGCGAGGACGAGCATCAGCGCGAACCGGCCGAAGTTGAGGAAGCCGACGACGGCCAGCAGCCCGATCAGCACCGGCAGGGTGACCACGGCGAACTGGGTGGCCCAGATGTATCCCTTGCCCGCCCACAGCTGGAAACCGTGCACCGGCGTGGTGGCGCTGGAGGCACCGAGCGCCTCGGAGATGGTGGCGAAGCGGTAGCCCTGGGCCTGCAGCTTGTCGATGATCTGCACGAGCGCGGTGAGGGTCTGGCTGCGGTCGCCACCCGCGTCGTGCAGCAGGATCATCTCGCCCGCACCGGGCTGGGACGGCATCGCCGCCTTGACGATCTCCTCGACGCCGGGACGCTTCCAGTCGTCGGTGTCCTTGTCGATGAACGCGGTGACGTAGCCGCGCGCGCCGACGTACTTGATCACCGGGTAGGTCCAGTCGTCCAGCGCCGCGGCGTTGGAGGAGTACGGCGGGCGGAACAGCGTGCTGTGCACGCCCGCGGCGCCGGCCAGCGCCAGCTGCGTCTGCGCGAGCTCCCAGCTGGTCCGGGCGTGGGACTGGTACACCAGATCGGGGTGTGTGAAGGTGTGCACGCCGAGTTCGTGGCCGTCCGCGACGATCTGCCGGATCAGCTCGGGATGGCGCGCGGTCATGCCGCCGGTGATGAAGAAGGACGCGTGGATGTCGCGGGCCTTGAGCAGCTCCAGGATCTTCGGGGTCCACTCCGGCGAGGGGCCGTCGTCGAAGCTCAGCACCACGGTGCGGTCGGGGATGCGGTAGCTCACGGGGTGCTCGTTCTTGGCGCCGCGCGCATCGATGACCGGGCCACCCTTGAGCAGGTTCTCCGGCACGGTGTGCTTGTCGACCGACTCCGCGACCCGGGAGTCGTGGAACGCCTCGTTGGTCGCGAGGCCGCGCAGGACGATGAGCGAGAGCAGGCAGGCCAGCAGGGACAGCGGCATGAAGAAGCGCAGAGGCGGCGCGGCCAGTCGGCGCGGCCTTGACAGGGACTGTCGGCGGCGCTGGTGGCGGGACAATGACGCTCCTGGAAATGGGTGGTGCGGACGATCAGCGGTGCTTGGTCGGTTGGACCGAAGGTTTTGACCCGCGCGGCGCGGTGGTCGCGGGCTTCGACGCGATGGCGGAGGTCTTCGCCTGGGGTGTCACAGCCGGCGTGCCCGCCCGGGGCGAGGACGACGAGGCCACAGAAGCCGACGTGGGCGACGAGCGTGACGGGATGGGCAAGCGCGTGGAGGTGGCCGACAGCGACGGCGCGGGTGAGGGCGCCGGCGGCGGGGCGGGCGACCCCGAGGGCTGCGCGGGTATGCCCATCGCCGGGGCGTCCGCCTGCCCGCCGACCAGGCTGCTGCCCATCGCGACCGCCAGGATCGCGCCGACCACGGAGACCGGCCAGCCGAGGCCCCGCAGGAGACGGCCGCGCAGACCCGACTGGTCGACGAACACCGGTGCGGGCGCGGGCTCCTCGAAGCTCGAGGTGGAGGTGTAGGGCGGTTCCGGGTGTGCCGATCCGCGTTCCATGGAAGTGATGACTGGGCGCACCTTGCGAGGCCTTTCAGTGCAGGGTACGTAGAGCGCGGGATCGCAGGGCGAACGCTAGTGCACCGGCCTGAATCGAATTTGGCTCGATGTATGCATTTGGATCGGTCTGCTCGGGCGTCGTAATCGGATCGAAATACCAATTGACGGTACTGGCCGGTAAGGCTGGCGGCTCCGGCATCACAGCCGCCCGTGACCACCTGCGCGACCCCGTCCGAGCCGTGGCTAGGATGACCCCCCTCGTGTGATCAGCCATTGATCCTCATGCAAAGGGCGTGTCCAGATACCGCCTCTACGCCCCAAGGAGCCCGCGTGAGCCAGCCTCGCCGCACCTCTCGTCACCGCGCGTGGGCCGCGCTCACGCTGCCCGCCCTCTTGTGCGTGCTCGCCGCGTGCTCCGGCGGCGGCTCCACGTCGGCCGGCGGTGCCGATGACGCCCCGAGCGCCTCGCCGACCCCGTCCGGACCGCCGGGAACCCTGTTCGACGACTTCCACTACAGCGGCCCCGACGACCCCTCGCTCGCCGCCCACGGCTGGCAGGTCCGTACCGACGGGGGTGGCCCGGGGATCAAGGACACCTGGTCCGCGGCCGGCGCCGGCTTCCCCGCCGACACGACCGCCCAGGGCGGCAGGGTCCTGCAGCTGCAGTCCTCCACCGACGGCACCAAGCAGGGCACCAGGCAGGTCGAGGTGCAGAGCACCGGCCGGAACCTCTTCACGGGGACCTTCGCCGCTCGGATCTACCTCCGCGACAAGCCCACGAGCGGCCGCAACGGCGACCACGTCGTCCAGACCTTCTTCCCGATTTCCCCCGAGGACGCCTCGCCCAACTACAGCGAACTCGACCACGAGTACCTGCCGAACGGCGGCTGGGGTTCGGTGGGTCCGGAACTCGACAACGTCAGCTGGTACAAGGCCGATCCGCCGGACCGGGTCAACCACACGCTCAAGCAGCGCCTTGAGGGCTGGCACACCATGATGATCACCGCCATGAACGGGAAGGTCACCTACTCCCTGGACGGCAAGGACCTGTTCACCAGCTCCGGCAAGTACGTCGCGCGCGAGAAGATGGACGTCCACTTCAGCAACTGGTTCGTGGACCTCCCCTTCACGGGTGGTCCGCGCACGTGGGACATGAAGGTCAACTGGTTCTACTACAAGGCCGACGAGGCCGTTTCCCTGGCGGACGTCCAGAAAACGGTGGACGGCTTCTACGGCGCCGGCACCCACCACGTCAACACCGTCCCGAAGCCCTGACCCCCGCCCGCTGCGCCGACCCACGGGAAATGGCTCCCCGTCGCTCCCATTTCCTTGGATTCGGGGGGTCAGTGGTGGGCCGGAGCACACTCCAAAGGGGTACGGACGGGTACGGACGGTGAGATCCGGGGCCCTGGGCGGTGAGCCGCCCCACAGGACCCAGGTCACATACGAACCGGGACAGTAGACCTCAATCACCCCTTATGCGGCCTTTCGCGCCACCGTGGCGGGGGGTCGTTGCGCCTTGGCTGCGAGGGCGGCTAGTAGGCGGGGTCGTTGCCAGGGGGTGGGGGCGTCTGTAGAACTGGATGAGTCGCAGGGCGGCCCGGGTGCTTCACCCGCCGCCGACGAATCCCTCTCCTTCGCGTGAGTGGCTCACGCATGCTCCGGCGTGCCCGCGACCGTCCTTGTCCCCTTCGGAAGGTCAATCCGTGTCCAACGCCGTCATCCGCCGCATCGCCGCTTCGAAGAAGACCCTCGCGGGTACCGTCCTCGCCCTGGGCGTCGCCGGTTCCATGCTTGCCGCGGTTCCCGCGCAGGCTGCCCCGATGGGTGCGAAGGCGATCGCCCAGCAGATGATCAAGGACCCGGCCCAGTTCGCTGCGTTCGACAAGATCGTCTCCCACGAGAGTGGCTGGGACTACACCGCGACCAACGCCTCCTCCGGCGCCTACGGCCTGGTCCAGGCCCTGCCCGCGTCGAAGATGTCCTCCGCGGGCGCCGACTGGAAGACCAACCCGGCCACCCAGATCAAGTGGGGCCTGGACTACATGAACGAGCGCTACGGCAGCCCCGTCGACGCCTGGAACTTCTGGTCCGCCAACCACTGGTACTAAACCGCCAACAGGCAGGGAAACGCTCGGCCGGGAAACCGGGCCGAGCGTTTTTGCGCATGCAGCTCGACAAGCCCCGCCAGGTGTGGACGGGCCACCCAGGGGCAGGCGAACGGTATGGCCGTGATCGTCGGCACCTCCGGCTGGCAGTATCGGGACTGGTCAGGCGTCTTCTACCCCCCGGACCGGCCACAGCGGCTGTGGCTGGAGGAGTACGCGCGGCATTTCCGGACCGTGGAGAGCAACAACGCCTTCTACCGCCTGCCGTCACCCGAGACGTTCGCCCAATGGCGCGAGCGGACTCCGCCCGGCTTCGTGATGGCCGTGAAGGCGAGCCGGTTCCTCACTCACATCAAGCGCCTGCGCGACCCGGCCGAACCGGTCCACAGGCTCATGGAGCACGCCGCCTCCCTCGCGGACCGGCTCGGCCCGGTCCTGCTGCAACTCCCGCCCACGCTGCGCGGCGATCCCGACGCGCTCGACCGCTGCCTGGCCTGTTTCCCCGCCGGTGTACGTGTTGCCGTCGAGCCCCGTCACGAGTCGTGGTGGAGTCCGGAGGTGCGATCGGTGCTGACTGACCGGGGCGCGGCCCTGTGCTGGGCGGACCGGGGATCGCGGCCCGTGACCCCACTCTGGCGCACGGCCGACTGGGGCTACGTCCGCTTCCACGAGGGCCGCGCCCACCCCTGGCCGCGGTACGGCCGTACCGCCCTGCGCAGCTGGGCGGAACGGATCGCCGACACCTGGCCCCGCGACGCGGACGTCTTCGCCTACTTCAACAACGACCCCGGCGGAGCGGCGGTGGCCGACGCACAGGCGTTCATCCGGCTCGTGTGAGCCTCGCACCCGGCTTCCGTCGGATCCGCACGGCACGTACTGCGGCACAAGAGGTGCATGGCGTCGTAACCCTCGTGAATGGAGGTGGGGGAGCCAGCGCCAGCCCCGGCGGCGCAGCACGGGCGGTCGGGCTGCCGGCAACTGCGTGACTACCTTCTGCGCTCGCTTCTCAACGCAGGCTCTCCGCGGTGTCACACTCGACGGCGGCTTCTGACGGGGGCACCGTCCCGTCCTACAGGGCGATGCCGGTCAGTGCGGCCAGGTCGTCGGCGCGGATGCCGAGCACGGTGGCGAAGTCGGCCACGAGATCGGGTGTGAGTTCGACGCGGCCGTGGCCGACTTGTCCGTACGTTGCCGCAGACCAATACCGGCCGGTCAGGGCCAGGAATGTCTGTGCCCCCGCCACCCATCCCAGGTTCCGGTTGGCGAGCAAGCGCAGGAGCAGTGCACCAGGACCGGGCGGGACCGGCTGGGTGCGGTGCTCCTGCGGCAGCGACTGCGCGAGCCGACGCAATTGGTCCCGTTGAACCCGCGGCAACTGGGCTGCGTGCCGAGCGAGGTGAGCTAGAGCCGTTCCGGCCCGAGGGTCAAGGGGCGTCATCCCCGGCGGCAAAGCCACCTCGGCAATGACGAACAGGTCCTCGGCCTCCAGCGGGAACAGCGGGGCGAGCCGCCGCAGCAGCGACGAGCCGGGCGTGCACCGTCCAACAGCGCCCGCACCTCGGCCTCCGGGACATCGGCCAAGCGCGACAGGTCGTCAACGCACAGCCCGCGTTGCTCCGCCAACCGGCTCAACAGCACATCGAATCCAGGGAACTCCGTCACCCGTCGACGCGCACCGCCCCTCCGTTCCCCGCAGTCCACGCCCGACCCGGCCCCCGGACCAGCTGCGGTCAGGCCTCGACGTACGCGACGAGGACCAGCGTGCCCAACGCGGTCGGCACGTACAGAATGCGGACCCCGTCCTCCCGGTGCTCGCGGACGGACCCGTGCTTCGACAGCACGCCGACTTCCGGATTCCGGGAGACGGAGACGAGCACTGGATCAAGACGTGCGCGCTCCATCTCGGACATCCGCTCGATCTGCTCCTGCGCCACGTCGTAGAAGACGACGCGGGCGCGCCGCGGGCCGTGCTTGCCCATCAGGCGACGTTCGCAGAGGAACCGCTGTCATCCAGCGGGGGCTGCCCGAGGTTCTCCCGCAGGTCTTCCCAAGGGGTGATCCGGTCCAGATCGATGCCCTCGCCGGCCAGGCGCTCAAGCACGTAGGCGATCTGCGGATCATCACCTGCCAGGTCCCGCGCGTCAGCGCGCAGCGCGTCCTGCTCCGCCTCGTCGAAGACGATCCGCATCGGGCCCTCCCGGGAATAGTTCTGCCACGAGGCTAGCGCAGGACCAGCCCGCTCGGGCCAGATCGGCCTGTCCTGACCCGGCTGGCCACTCAGGATCTGCTGCGTGGTGCGCGGCAGTGGAGGCGGCCGTCAAGGCCGCACTGGATCCGCGGGTTGCCTAGCCGATGAGGGCCTGGGTGATCTGACGGGTGGTCTGCGCGGCGACTCTCAGGTTGACGGCGGCATACGCGAGTGGGCGTTCAGGGCCGTGGCCAAGGCCCAGCCGCGGCCTCGGGTCCAGGTGGCGTCGTCCACACCGAGCGCGGCGCGGAAGGCCGCCCGGGGTTCGGCCGACATCAGGGTGAAGCCGATGGTCAGGTCACGGGCCGGGTCGCCGATGCCCAGCTCGCCGAAGTCGATGACCGCGCTGAGGCGGCCGTCGACGGTCAGCAGGTTGCCGGTGTGGAAGTCGCCGTGGAACCAGACCGGGGGGCGATCCCATCCGGGGGCATTGAGTGCCGCGTCCCACAGCTCGGTCATGGCCACGGCGTCGAACGTGCCGGCGACTTCCGCGATGGCGGCGCGCGTCGCCCCGTCGCGCGCGGCCAGCGGCTGGGCGGTGAGGTCTGCGCGGGAGATTCCGGCCGCAACCTCCTCGGGTGCGAACCGCTGAAGTGCCCTCAGGAACCGGGCCAGTTCGACGGCTGCCTCGGACGAGTCGGCAAGTGCCCCGGCAGTGGCTACCTCGCCGTCCAGCCAGCGGGAGACCGCCCACGGCCACGGATAGCCGAAGTCGGGTTCCCCCACCTCTACCGGGACCGGAACGGGCAGGGGCAGGTGCGGGGCGAGCCGGGGCAGCCACTCGAACTCCTTCCCGGCCTGCCCAATGGCGCCGGCATGGCAGGGCAGTCGGACGGTCAGCTCCTCGCCCAGCCGGTGGATCACGTGGTCCGATCCGGCTGGTTCGAGCGGCTGCAGGGGCAGCTCGGCCCACTGCGGGAACTGGGTATCGACCAGGCGTCTGACCAGTGAGGTATCGATCGCGGGGCGGGTGGCCGGGGTCCCGGTTGCCAAGAGCAACTCCTGGAGTCGGCCCGCTGCGTGCGGCGGACAGTCCGGCCCATCACACTGCGTCGCGCGCTCGCCCGTCGACTGGATTTCTCAGCGGTGGGGGATGGCGTAGGGGTTGGGGGTCTTGATGGTGCCCGTGTTGACGTTGCTGAAGTTCTGCGAGATGAGCCCGCTGAGGTTGATGCCGAGGAGGGACACACCGTCGCCTCCGTCGCCATCCCCGCCCCCGCCTCCTCCGCCTCCGCCGTTACCGCCACAGGGGCCACCGGTGATGACGGTGTAGTCCGTCTCGCCCTGAGTGGCAGCATTTGCAGCATTTGCACTGCCATCCCTCTCCGCTCAGCCCCGTCTCGGTGAGTCCGGCCGGCAACTGCTCGAGAACCCTGACCTGCCCCTCGCCGAATCGTCCCCGGCGTTGCACACCACGATGGAGTACGTGGCACCGGATTGCCCCACACCCATGGCGACGGCCGAGACTTCCCCACTTCGCCACCCGGACCTGCGGTTCACGGCGTGGGCCGTTGGAATCACCCATAAGGGGGGGCGTGGTCTTCGGCGTAGTGGCTGAGGGGGCACAGCAGGACGCCGGGCGGGCGCGGCCTGGAGCCGCTCCCGCTCCCGCTCCCGCCCCCGCGCCACGAAGTCGGTGTACCCGCACGTTCATTCCTCCGGGTGAGGGCAGGGAGCCTGGGTGGGATGGGGCGGCCGGAATTGTCTAACGTGAGCCCGAGGCCGCGGGGAGCCGCTGCCGTGGGCGCGTGGTCTCAGGCTCGGGAGCTTTCAATGGCGGGGCAGCACAGGACGTCCCTCCGGCTGCGCCTGCGGTACAGGTTCGACCACCTGGTGGCCGGAGGAACCACCGCGCTGGTCGGCTGGCTGGCAGTGGCCTGCCTGAGCGTCGTGGTCCCGGCGAGCATGGTGCTCGTCTGGGCCGACCGTACGGCGCCGACGACCCTCTCCGGTCGGCTCACGGCAGTGTGGGTCAGCGTGGGCCAGACCCTCAAGATCGGAGGCGCGGTCGGACCTCCCCTGTACGTACTCGCCTCCGTGGCCCTCGCCCTGGTGGCCCTGCTGTTCGTGTCGACGCTGGTCAGTCTGATCACCACCGGCATCAACCGGCGCATCATGGCCCTTCGCCTGGGCCACTCCACGGTGCTCGAGACGCGGCACACCGTCATCCTGGGCTGGTCCGACCAGATCTTCCCCGTGATCGGGGAGTTGGTCGAGGCCAACGCCAACCAACGCCGGTCCGCCCTCGCCGTCCTCGCTCCGAAGGACAAGACGGAGATGGAGGAGGAGATCTCCACCCACGTCACCGGCACCGCCAGGACCCGCATCGTCTGCCGCAGCGGCCGCACCACCGACCCCACGGAGCTGGCCAGGGTCAGTCCGCGGACGGCGAAGGCCGTACTCGTCCTGCCGCCCGACGGGGAAACCGGTGACGCCCACGTGGTGAAGACCCTGCTGGCACTCGGCGCGGCGGTGCCGGACGCCGGGAACGCGGTGGTGGTCGTCGCCGCGGTCCGCGACACCCGCAACCTCGTCACAGCGCGGCTGGCAGCCGGGCCGGGAGGGCAGGTCCTGTGCGTCGACGACATCGTCGCCCGGCTCCTCGTCCAGACCGCCCGCCGGCCCGGCCTCTCCCTCGTGTACCAGGAACTGCTCGCCTTCAAGGGCGACGAGTTCTACACCACGCCCGCCCTGGACCTCGCAGGGCGGACCTTCGGTGACGCCCTGCTGTCGTTCGCCACGTCCTCGGTGGTCGGTCTGCTCGGCGCCGACGGAAGCGTCGTGCTCAACCCGGATCCCGGCACCGTCATCCGTACGGGAGACGGGATCATCGTGGTCTGCCAGGACGACGACACGGCCGTACCGGCGGACGCGGCCCCCTGGGTCGACGAGGGCGCGATCGTGAGGAAGGACGCACAGCCGCCCGGCGCCGAACGCCTGCTGCTCCTCGGCTGGAACCGCCGTGCTCCCCTCGTCGTGGAGCAGCTCGACGAGTACGTGGCTCCGGGAACCACCCTGGACGTCGTGGCCCTCGGCGACGAGGCGACGGCTCACAGGGACTCGGCCGTCGCGATGGGCCGGCGCCATCTCGAAGTCGCGTTCCACAGCGGGGACATCACCGACCCCGGCGTCCTGGCCAAGCTGGACGTGCCGTCGTACGACGGTGTGATCGTCATCGGCGAGACGGGCCGCCGCACGCCCTCCGACGCGCTCGCCCCGCGGACGGAGGCCGAACTGGAGGCGGAGGCGGACGACCGCACGCTCGTCACCCTGCTGCACCTACGGGCGATCGGGCAGGCCGCGCACCGGGAACTCGCGCTCACCACCGAGATGGCGGACGACGGGAACCGGCTGCTCGCGCCCGCCCGGGAGGGGGCCGACTTCATCGTCAGCGGTCGGCTCATCAGCCTCCTCATGACCCAGATCTCGGAGAGCCCCTACCTCGCCGCCCTCTTCGAGGAGCTGTTCCGGGCGGAGGGGAGCGAGCTCTACCTGAAGCCCGTCACGCACTACGTCGCGGCCGGCCGCGACGTCACGTTCGCCACCGCCGTCGAGTCGGCGCGGCGGCGCCGCGAGTGCGCGATCGGATACCGGCTGCGCGCGGAGGCCGCCACCGCCCCCGCCTACGGTGTGCGGATCAATCCCGACAAGCGGGAACGGATCCGGTTCACCGAAGGCGACTGGCTCATCGTGCTCGCCGCAGGCTGACGCCGGGAGGCCGGACGCGGCGGCCTCGCGGCCCCGGCCGGCCCCCGTACGGCCCCGCCTACGGCGCCGAGTTGACCTCCAGCGCCGTGCGCACCGCGGATTCCAGGGCCCCCTCGATCCAGGCGGGCTTGACGGAGGTGTGGCACCCGGCGAAGTGCAGGTTCCCCTCGGCCTTGCGGACGTGCGGGAAGAGCTCGGTGTGCTGGCCGGGAAGCAGTACGGAGGCCTCGCCGTAGGCGTACGGGTCACGCATCCAGGACTGGGTCCGTCCCACGCCCGTGTAGAACACCTCGATCCGCTGCCCGAACACTTCCTGCACTCCGGCGAGGGCGCGCGGATAGCGCTCCGCGTCGTCGAGGGAATCCCACTTCAGGGCGTCGTCCGACCAGCTGTAGGAGGCGAGGACCACCCCGCCCGGGCTGCCCTCGACGGGGTACGAGGGCTGGAACATGAAGCGGTTGGGGTTGTCGGTCGCCGAACCGCCGCCGATGACGTCGGCCGCCTCGGGCTGATCGCGGGTGACGACGCGGCAGGCTGCGTAGTGCGAGCGCTGCGCGCCGGAGACGTGACCCCTCGGTACGGAGGAGTGGGCGCCCAGCAGGGCCCCGTCCCCCGGAGTCTGGCCGAGCTGGTACTTCCGGTACAGGCCGGACTGTACGGCTTCCAGCTCGCGCTTCCAGTCGGCCTCGTCGAACTCCCACCAGCGGCGGCTGAACTCCAGCAGCACCTTGGTGGCGGCGTCGTAGTGCAGTTCGGTGACCGCGCGCCGCTTGCCGTAGGAGAGGGCGGGGGACACCGGGATGTGGCGCAGACCGGAGAAGGGCACGGTGATGATCGCGGCGTCGCCGGTGAAGGTCTCGCGCCGCACGGCGCCGCCGTCGCGGCCCTCGGAGACGGTTTCCACGGTGACCTTGCCCTCGCCGTGCGTAATGCGGGTGGCGCGGCGGTCGAGCCTGACCAGGTCCTTGACCCGTGCGTAGAGCGCGTCGGCCAGGGTGGCGGTGCCGCCGGGGAGTTCGAAGAAGGCCGTGTCGGGGCTGATGAGCGAAGCCCCGATGAAGCTGTGGACGAAAGCCAGGTGCAGGCGGGAGGTGAGGTTCTCGACGGTTCCGATGAGGTCGATGGTGCGCTCGTCGAGCTGCGCCTCCTCGGTCAGGAAGCGGTACATCGACATGTGGCCGTAGCGCTGGATCACCCGCGCCCAGCCCTCTACGAGTTCCTTGTCCTTCTTGCCCTCGATCTCCTTGCGTACGGGAGCGAAGGCTCCCCGCACGATCTGCGCGGCGGGCAGGGGCTCGTAGGCCGCCGGGACTCCGAAGGAGCGGTTGAGCTCCTGCGGGCTGCGCGCGTAGTCGGCCCGGCGTACGCGGATGCCGTTGACGTAGATCCACGTACGGTAGGCGGGGCGCCCGGCCCCGTCGACGTCGACCAGGTGGAAGCGCCTGCGCTTCAGGCCGAGGCTGTCGATCAGTCCGGTCACCAGCGGGTGGCTGTCGGGGATGCGCATGGCCCCGGCCTCGGCGTACTGCTTCGGGTCGGCGAAGGGTGCGGGGGAGTTCTCGTGGCCGCCGGCACGGAAGGTCTTGATGCGGCCGCCCACGCGGTTGCCGTTCGCCTCGATGACGGTGACCTGGTGCCCGGCTTCGTGCAACAGGTGTGCGGCGGTGAGCCCGGCGGGCCCGGCGCCGACGATCAGCACCTTCTTGCGGGCGCGGGAACGGGGCAGACCGCTCTTCAGAAGGACGTCCGTGTAGCGGGGCACCAGGGGCTGATCGTCGTCATCCCGTACGAGGATGGCGCGGGCGATGGTGAGGCAGGTGTCCCAATCGGGGCGAGCGGTGCCGGCCGACGTCCGCGGGGTCTCCGCGGACGCGGCCGCGACGGTCAGCGCACCGGCCCCCGCGACGGCGGCCGCACCGGCGATGACGGTACGACGGGAAGGCCTGCGGCGCGCGGGTGCCGCAGCGGGCTCGTCGGAGGAACCGGGCGTGGAAGGCGAGTTGGTGATCATGCGGCAACTCTCGCGGCCGGTGTCGGCGGGCAGCGCCGAAAAGCGTCCGGGCGGGAAAGATCCACCCGGACGTGCGGCCCGCGCCCCATGCCGCTGACGAACTGGGTTTCGTACGACGGGGCCTCGCCTGGCGGCATGATGGTCGCCGCGGCGTGAAAATTACGTAGATCGCTAAGTAGTCTAAAAATCTATTCTAGAATTTCGGCGTCCGGGACACACTCTTCCCATGACCGGTCGCACCTCTGGCGAACAGCCGAACCCTGGCGGGCCGTTTCCGACGACGCCCGTCGGATTCGGGCCCCCGATCGACCCCGCCGTCCACGGCGCCTTCGCGCCGCAGCCGCAGCCACAGCCGCAGCCGGAGGCCCCCGGGACCCCCGCCCCGGCCCGCGACTGGCTCGCCGACCGGCCGGGCACGGTGGTGCTCGCGGTGCTGGTCGCGGTCCTGCTCGCCATCGGAGGCGGCGTGTTCGTCACCGTCCGCACCGACCGCGACCACCGGCTCGCGCAGCAGGGCGGGACGGCGCCCGCGCCGTCCGGTTCGGCCTCGGTCGATCAGGGCGACGGCAAGGGCCCCGGTGTCGGGCGGGACGTCTACGATCCCAACGTCGATATCAAGCCAGGTGAGGCCCGTGTCTGGCTCCGCGACAACCAGATCGACGTGGCGGGCTCGGGAGTCTCGCAGTTCGGCCCGTGGTGGGTGGGCGACGTGGTGGTCAGGGCGACGTTCAAGGAGGTCGCCGGCTACGCGGTGGCCGACGGCCAGGAGAAGTGGAAGATCCCGCTCCCGACGCCGATCTGTGGAGCTCCGAGGGCCCCGTCCGCTGACGGCAAGCTGGTCCTCGGTCTCCAGGAGAAGGACTCGGGCACCTCGACCTGCACGGATCTCCAGCAGATCGACCTGACCACGGGCAAGGCCGGGTGGAAGGCGCCGGTACCCCAGGAGAACCGGTTCGACACCACGGGGACGTTCGAGATGGCGATCACCGGTGACACCGTCGCCGTCGGCCGGACGGGCAACGGGAGCGCCTTCTCGGTCGCCGACGGTCACAAGCTCTTCGCCACGCCGACCGAGAGCGGCTGCCACGTGACCATGTTCGCCGGCGGCCCGCGCCTGCTCGCCGCCCGCACCTGCCTCAACCAGGACCAGGTCGTGCTCCAGGAACTGGACCCGGCGACGGGCACCGTCAAGTGGAGCCACATGTTCGACAAGGGATGGAAGCTCGGCCGGGTACTGTCCGCGGAGCCGATCGTGGTGGCCGCGTACCACAAGGAGCGCAACATCTGGCACATCATCGCCTTCACCCCGGACGGCAAGGTCCGCTCCCAGGGCGAAGCGACGTTCGGGGTGAGCGGCCGCTGCAACGGCTGGGGCAACTCCGGCGGCTTCCAGGACTGCTACTCCGCCGTGGCCGATGCCGACACGCTGTACATCGGCGCGGGCAAGCAGGGCAAGGAACTCGGCATCGACGCGACCGACCAGGTCGTCGCCATCGACCTGAACACCGGCAAGGAGAAGTGGCGCACCGCCGGGCAGCCCAAGGGCCGCACGGTATGGCCGCTCGCCATCGAGAACGGCAGGGTCGTCGTGTACGTCTCGCCCGGCAGCGGGGAAGCGGCCTCGGTCGTCTCCCTCGCCCCGGCCGACGGCACCGCACAGCCCGTCCTGCAGAGCCCGGCCGCGGCCGCCGGCGCCGAGAGCGTCTTCTACAGCACCAGCCTGCGCGTCGCCTGGGCGGGCGGACGGCTGTTCCTGCTCAACGGCAGGGTCTACACCTCGGAGCCCAGGAAGGCCAGCCGCGCGTTCCTGTCCTTCGGCAAGTAGCCACGTACCCACGTACACGACCAGTCAGGCAAGGAGGAGGGGCAGGGTGCGCAATCCGCAGGACGCCGCGAGGTGGAGGATCGTCATCGGGATCTACGCCGTGTCGGCGCTGGCCGCGACCGCGGCCGCCGCCGGGGCCGTTGCCATGTACCACCGGGCTGAGGACGCCGCCAGAGCCGCCTCGACCGAGGGGTGGAAGACGGTGGTCAATCCCGAACACGGCACCGCCTTCGACGTCCCCCCGGGCTGGGAGGTCGCCGAGTCCAGCGTGGTGGCGGCCTACCCGGACAGCAAGGACCCGGACAAGGTCCTCATCGGACACTCGGCGCCCGCGTTCTACAAGCACAAGTGGTGCAGCATCGACGGAAACGGCGACGGCGTGGTCAACGACCACGCCCTCGCCACCGTCGGAACCAAAGGCGCCGACGGCGCCAGATCCACCGAGGACGTGGCCGAGAAGACCGCACCGACCTGGGTGTACGCCGCCTTCACCCAGCCGGACAAGCGCGTCGTCAAGTGGGACGAGCCGGTGGAGTACACCACGAAGTACGGAGTGAAGGGGACCTACATCAAGGCCCATTCGGAAGGCGCCCAGCAGTCCACCCGATGCGACGGTGACGGCAAAGCCGTCTCCTTCGGCTTCAAGAACTCCAAGGGGGACCTCGTCGCCTGGGACTTCCACGGACGCACGGGCGTGCCGGGCGCCATCAGCGACGAGCTGGTCATGCGGATCCTGAGCACGGTCCGCCTGGCGGGCGATCCGAAGCCCATGACCCCGCCGTGAGCGCCCCGGGGTAGGCGACCGCGAAACTCCGCCCCGTCCGCAACGATCCGGCATTTCGCGCGCGCCGCGCCTCCGCCGCTGCGATGCTTCCGCCGGTATCTGGCCGTCGCTCCAGCCGCCGGGCGGAGCTGAGAGGGGGAGACTTCGATGTCATCGACTGCCGTGTTACGCGGACCAAGACCCTGGTGGCACAACCGCCTGCTGGCGGTGGCCGCGTCGTCCGTACTGGCCGCGGGCGGCCTGACGGTGCTTGCGGTTCCGGCGGCGGCGGAAGGGGTGTGCGCCGCCCCGGTCGTGGCGGATGCCGTCACCACGATCACCTGCGCGGCGGGTGGTTCCGGAAGCCTCACCGTGCCCGACGGCGTGTCCAGCGCTGTGGTCACCCTCGACGGGGCCGGAGGCGGGAACGCCTACGACGGCACGCCGGGCGGCAAGGGCGCGCACCTCGTGGCGACCGTCCCCGCGACTCCCGGGCAGACGTTCAACGTCACCGTCGGCAAACGCGGCGCCAACGCCGCCGCGAACCCGCAGTTCGGCGCGCCCGGGTCCGGCGGCGCGCTCGTCGCGGTGACCACTGGCACCAACACGCCGTTGCTCACCGCCGGTTCGGGCGGCGGCGCGGGCGGACCGGGCATCGGCTCCCCGGCCTACCCGGGAGCAGCCGGCGGTGACAGCGGCAGCGCGGGCGCCGACGGCAACGGTCTGGTCCCCGACGCGCAGGGCGGTACGGGCGGAGGCCCGGGCACCGACACCGCCGGCGGGACGGCAGGGACCGGAGGGCCCGGCGCGGACAACGAGGGCGCGAACGGTTCCCCCGGCGCCTACCCGAACGGTTCCGGCGGCTCCGCCGCGCAGGGAGTGTTCAGCCCGACCGGCGCCGGCGGGCGCGGCGGAGCCGGGTACGGCGGCGGCGGCCGGGGCGGGGCCGGCGGCCGGTACGGAACCACCGGTGGCGGAGGCGGTGGAGGCGGCGGCGGATCCAGCCTGGCCTCCGGTACCGTCCCCGGCTCCCCGGTCACCCTGACCAACGGGGCCAACGCCGGAGACGGCCGGATCGTGTTCGCCTTCCACCGGGACGCGCCCACGGTCACCGCCATCAGCCCCGACACCGGACTCGCGGCAGGCGGCACGGCGGTGACGGTCACCGGCACCAACCTGGCGGGCGCCGCCCTCACCTTCGGCGCGGGCAACCCCGCCACCGGCGTCTCCTGTACCCCGACCTCCTGCACCGCCACCGCACCGGCCGGGACCGGGACGGTCGACGTACAGGCCACGACGCCCGGCGGCACCAGTGCGCCGTCCCCCGCCGCCCGCTTCACCTACGTTCCCGTACCCGTGGTGACCTCGCTCAGCCCGTCCACGGGCACGACCGACGGCGGTACCGTCGTCACGGTGGGCGGCACCGGCCTGAGCGGCGCCACCGCGCTCACCTTCGGACACGGCAACCCGGCCGGCGGCCTGTCCTGCACCGCCACCACGTGCACGGCCACCGCACCCGCGCACGCCGCGGGCCCCGTCGACGTGCAGGTCACCACGCCCGGCGGCACCAGCGCCGTGGCCGCCGCGGGCCGGTACACGTACCAGCTCCCGCCCGCCGACATCGACGTGGACCTGACCGCGCAGCCCGGCCTGAGCCTCCTCGTCCCGTACCTCACCTACACCCTGACCGCCCACAACACCGGTCCCGGTACGGTCACTTCGGCCACGCTCACCGCGACGCTGCCGCCGGGCTCGTCCGCCTCGGCGCTGTCCCCGGGGTGCACCGCGATGGGGGCCACCGTGACCTGCGTCTACGGCACCATCGCCGCCGGCACCGCTTCCGCCAAGACGTTCCGGGTACCGCTGGGCCTGCTCTCGCTCGGCCGGGTCTCGGTCACCGCCACCCGGACGGTGTCCGCTCCGGTCGACCCCAACACGCTCAACGACAGCGCGACCGCCACCTGCACGGTCGTCTCCGTCCTCCTGGCCACCTGTCCCTGATCCCCGGACAGCACCCGCGGCCCCGCAAGCCCACCGGCTCGCGGGGCCGCGTCCGTACCGGGCCATCGCGACGGATTCCTTGACTTTGGCCGGCCTCTGCTCGACCCTCGGCGCACCCCCCGCCCGCTTCCTCGGGGGCCCACAGCGCGGAGGACCGTATGGGACAGCTCGACGGCAGGGTCGCGGTGGTCACGGGCGCATCGTCCGGCATCGGCCTGGCGATAGCCGCCCGCTTCGTCCAGGAGGGCGCCCGGGTCTTCCTCAACGGCCGACGGGAGGCGGAACTCGCCGCGGCCGCCGACGCGTTGGGCAGCGCGGCGATCGCCGTCCCGAGCGACGTCACCCGCGAGGCCGACCTCGCCCGCCTCTACACGGCGGTGGAGGCGGAAGGCAGCCCCGTGGACGTCCTGGTGGCCAATGCCGGAGGCGGCCGGCCGACCGGACTCGCCGATCTCACGCAGGACCAGTTCGACGTGACATCGGACCTCAACTTCAAGGCGACCTTCTTCACCGTCCAGCGCGCACTGCCCCTCTTCAAGGACGGCGGCTCGATCATCCTGCTCGGCTCGGCTGCCGGCTCCGCCGCGTCGAGGCGCTTCGGCGTGTACGCCGCGACGAAGGCCGCCGTCCGCTCGATGGCCCGCAGTATGGCCCTGGAACTGGCCGGCCGCGGAATCCGCGTCAACACCCTCAGCCCCGGCCCGATCGCCACCGCGTCCCTGGCGCAGGCTCCCGCCGAGGTCGTCGAGGAGGCTACGGGCCGCGTTCCCCTCGGCCGCCCCGGCCGCCCCGAAGAGGTCGCCGCCGCCGCACTGTTCCTCGCCTCACACGAGAGCAGCTACATCACGGGCATCGAACTCTTCGTGGACGGCGGCGCCCAACAGGTCTGACGGGGAAGCCTTCAGCAGCCGGTGGACCAGGTGTGGGAACTGCCCCGGTCGTTGGCGCCCGCGTCGTAACCGACCTCCTGCCCGGGCGCCAGGCAGAGGGTGACGGCGCCGGTCAGCTCACGGCCGTCGTACACCTTCACGTGATCGGGCACGCCGGGGCCGGAGACGCCGTGGTTCGCCCAGGAGGAGTCTTGATTGGACATGTCGCCCTCCCACCACCGGTCGTCGCCGCTGTGCTCGATCTTCATCCCGTCGAAGTTGGCGTCCGTCCAGACGCAGAAGTAGCCGCTCCGGCAGTCCGCCGCCTCGGCGGCGGCCGAGGTGGAGAGGATCGCGGCGGCGGCTACCACGGCGGTCGCGAGGAGGGTGGTGAAGCGCTTCATACGGGCGGGTTTCCCTTCGGTGGTGGGGACTTGAGAACGGCGGTGGCTTCCGTGAGGGCGTGCGCGCGCAGCCGCTGCCAATCGGCGATCTCGGCGTGATGGCGGGCACGGACCTCGGCGACGTCCCGGTGGGTGTGGGCGGCCTCGGGCCGGAGGTTGTTGACGACGACCGAGGCGCGGAACCAGCCGGGCTGGTCCCCGTACAGCCGCTGCTGGGCGGCGGCCAGGCACCCGTCGGTGTGGGCGCGTACGACGTAGCCGGTGGGCAGGGCGACGGACAGTTCGGCGGGACCCGACCCGAAGAGGGCCGCACTGACCCGCTCGTCGTCCTTGCCGGGCTGCCGGCCCGGGACTCTGCGGGGCGGAACAAGGCCCTGGCGGATCAGGCAGGCATCGGTGAGGCGTTGCGCGGCGGCCTTGATCAGCTCGTCCGGGGCGCCGACCGGCTCCGCGCCTCCGGCGGCGCAGCCCGTCAGGAGCGCGCAGGCCAGAGCGGCGGCGGCCGGCAGCCCGCCGGCCCGGCGCGAGCGGGGGCGCGTCCGGGCTGCGGGCAATTCCTTGATCACAGGCATGCTGTCTAGCCGCCGGAGCCCCGCGCGCGACAGGGCGGGGGGCTCCGGATCACCCGACTGGGTGCGCGATTCACCCGGAGGTGACGGATCTAGGCGGACCTGCGCCGCAGGGCCCGGCGGACCACGTACAGGACCACGAGCAGCACGATCACGACGAGCACGATGATCACGAGCTTCCCGAAGAAGCCGCCCTTCTTCTTGCTCTTCTTCTTGCCCTTCTTGTTGCCGGTGGTCGCCCGCACCGGGGACGACACCGGCGCGCGCAGGCCGGTTGCCGCCTCGGCACCGACCGCGAGCGTGTCGTGCGCGAGCGCCGCCGCGGCGGGGGCCTGTCGTGCGGCGGGTGCGGCTGCCGCGGTGGTCGCCGCGGGGCCCAGCAACAGCCCGGCGAGCACGAAGAGCGGTACGAGCGCTGCCGCTGCTGCGGAGCGCTTGCTGGGACTGCTGTTCCTGGTCACTGTCTCTCCTGTTCTCCGATGCCCGGCCGGCGGGTGGGACGCCGCGGCGGCCGGGGTCGGAGAGCATCGTCGACGAGTTCGACTGCCCCGGCAAGGGCATGGAGCAATTTCCGCTACCGGGGCTTCCGGGATACCGGTCAGCCCGCGACGCGGGCCATCCACGCCTCGACCTCGTCCGACGAGCGCGGCAGACCCGCCGACAGGTTCTCGTGGCCGTCGGCCGTCACCAGCAGGTCGTCCTCGATCCGGACCCCGATGCCGCGCCACTCCTCGGGCACCGTGAGGTCGTCCGGCTGGAAGTACAGGCCGGGCTCCACCGTGAGCACCATGCCCGGCTCCAGCACGCCGTCGACGTACTCCTCGGTGCGGGCCTGGGCGCAGTCGTGGACGTCCAGGCCCAGCATGTGCCCGGTGCCGGCCATGGTGAAGCGGCGCTGCAGACCGAGTTCGTACGCGCGGTCCGCCGGGCCCTCGATGAAGCCCCACTCGACCAGCTTCTCCGCCAGGTACCGCTGCGCCGCCACGTGGAAGTCGCGGTAGGCGGCCCCCGGCTTCACGGCGGCCATGCCCGCCTCCTGGGCCTCGTACACCGCGTCGTACACCGTGCGCTGCACGGGCGTGAACGTGCCGCTGATCGGCAGGGTGCGGGTGACGTCGGCGGTGTAGAGGGTGTGCGTCTCCACACCGGCGTCGAGCAGGAGCAGCTCGCCGGGGCGGACCGGCCCGTCGTTTTCGGTCCAGTGCATGATCGTGGCGTGGTCGCCCGCGGCGCAGATCGAGCCGTAGCCGACCGAGTTGCCCTCCAGCCGTGCGCGGCGGAAGAAGGTGCCCTCGATCCACCGCTCGGAGGATGCGACCGCCCGCGAGAGCTCGCCCGTGCAGTCGGTGAAACCGCGAACGGTGGAGTCCACCGCCTTGCGCAGCTCACCGATCTCCCAGTCGTCCTTGACCAGGCGGAGCTCGCTCAGGGCCTCCTCGAGTTCGGCGTCGCGCTCCGCGTCGGTGGTGACGGCGGCCTCCAGCGCCGGGTCGACGCCGCGCACGATGCGGGTGGGCGCGTCAGGGGCGGCGGACAGGTCGCTCGCCGCGGTGCGGACGTCGCGGCAGGACAGCCCGAGCAGGTGCTCGGACTCGGCGAGGGAGGGGCGCCGGCCCATCCACAGCTCGGCGGTGTAGCCGAGCCAGAACTCGTCCGTGTCCCGGCCGTCCCGCGGCAGCAGGTAGCAGTACGCGTCGTGGCCGCCGTCCGGGCGGGGTTCGAGGACGAGCGCACCGTCGCGGGCCTGGTCCCCGGTCATGTGGACGTAGCCGGAGTACGGGCGGAACGGGTAGGTGTCGTCGTTCGAGCGGGCCTTGAGGTTGCCGGAGGGGATCACCAGCCGCTCGCCGGGGAAGCGCGCGGAGAGCGCGGCGCGGCGGCGGGCCGCGTACGGAGCCTGTTCGTCGAGCGGGAGGTCGCGCCGTTCGGTGTCCGCCCAGCCCGTCTTCATCAGAGCGGACAGTTCCTCGGAGATCCCCGAGTAGAGGCCGTTCTTCCGACCCTTCGCCACGTCGTGCACCTTCTTCCGGATGGGTGTGGGTTCGACTGCCGCGCGAGGCTCGGCGACTCCCGGACGGTACTGCGGCACGGCGCGCCGAGGAGGGCCGGCGGTGCCGGTGGCACTGATCGGCCACTCCTGCCCGGCGGGCGTCGATAATGCGGTACATGGCGAACACGAAGCTGGGCGAGGCCCTGCGTCTGCTGGGGGTCGATCCGGTGGCGGCCCGCGTGTACCTGGCACTCCTGGAACTGGCCCCCGCTCCGCTCGGCGCGATCGGGGCGGCGGCCGGACTGGACGGCGCCGGGCTCGCCGCGGCGTACGGCGAGTTGGTCGACGCCGGGCTGGCGAGCGCCGCCGGGGAGGGCGCGGACGTCGTGGCGCCGGTGCCGCCCGCCGCGGGCCTGGAGATCCTCGCCCGGCACCGGGCGGCGGAGCTGGAGGAGTCGCGCATCACCGTGGGCGGTGCGTTCGAGTCGTTCCGGCGCCAGCGGCTCGCGGCGTACAACGACAACCTCGTCGAGGTGGTGACCGGCGACGCCATCGGCCCGCGGATGCGCCACGCGTGGGCCAGCGCCCGCGAGCAGATCCGGCAGCTGGACTCGCCGCCGTACTTCCCGCTGACGGGCGCCACCGACGACGCACTGGCGACGCTCGCCCGCGGCGTGACGCAGCGCGTCGTCTACTCGAAGGCGTCGCTGGAGGTGCCCGGGCAGCTGGAGACGGCCATCGAACCGTGCATCGAGGCGGGCGAGCAGGCCAAGGTGGCGCCGGCGGTGCCGGTCAAGCTGGTGATCATCGACGAGGCGTACGCGCTGGTGTCCCTGTCGATCAGGGAGGCGGACGTGCACAACACGATGCTGGTGGTCCAGCCGTGCGGTCTGCTCTCCGCACTGGTCGCCCTGTTCGAGCAGACCTGGCAGGCGGCCCTGCCCCTGCACGGCCGCTCCACCCGCCCGGCCGGCCTGCCGCCGGCCGACCGTCGACTGCTGCGCCTGCTCGCCGGAGGCGCGAGCGACGAGGTCATCGCCCGCGAACTGGGCGTCAGCCGCCGTACGTTCTTCCGCCGTCTCCAGATCCTGATGGCCCGCCTGGGCGCCGAGAACCGCTTCCAGATGGGCCTCCAGGCGCAGCGCCACGGCTGGCTGTGAACGGGGGCGACGGTCATCTCATCGCTTTAATCGACCCTTTGGGTGCGGCGGGCTGCGGGGGAATACCACCGTACTGGTAGATCCTCCTCCCATCCCAGCGGGGCAGCTTGCCCCGGGGGCTTTCGTGATCACACAGTGCGGTCCGGGCGGCGAGACCGAACCCGCGCCGTTCTGCCGCGATGATCAACAGGTGAGGTAATGCGAAAGCTCTACGCCTTTTTGCCGGTGGTGGCGGTGGCGGCCACGGCATTCCCGGCCACACCCAGTTATGCCGCCTCCACGCTCGTCGTCTCCGCCACCGGAGTCACGGCGCACTGCCCGAACGCCACGTTCACGACGATCGGGGCCGCCATCACAGCGGCGGCGGCAGGTGACACCATCCACGTGTGCCCCGGCACCTACAACGAGATCGTCGAGGTCACCAAGGCGAATCTCACCCTGGAGGGCGAGACCACCCTTCCGGCGGACTGTGACCAGTTCGCGGCGCCCGACCCGACGGTCGATTCCATCATCGAGGCCACGCACAACGTCGGTGAGGGGATCGTGAACCTCCGCGAGGACGGCATCACGGTCCGGGGCTTCACGGTCCAGAACAACCAGGGCTCCCTCGCCTTCGGCGGCTACGGCATCAACACGGCCGTCACGCACTCCGGCTACCTGGTCACCAACAACGTGATCCAGGGCAACCCGGCGGGGATGTACTACAACTCGAGCGGCACGACGCAGTCCCGGGTCACGCGCAACTGCATCCGCCTGAACAACACCGGATTCCAGCAACAGCCGGCCGCCGGAAACGGCATCTACTCCGACCAGGGCCTGGACAACGCGCTGATCGACAACAACGCGTTCTTCCAGAACAAGAACGGAGCCATCACCCTCGACAAGTACCAGAACACCGTGCGGGTCGACATCAACCACAACGTCTCGCACCAGGACGCCTCGCTCCTGAACATCTTCCGCTCGGACGACAGCGTGGTGGCCGACAACCAGGCCGTGGACAACACCGGAGCCGGCATCTTCATCGGCGACGACAACCACGGGCTCCAGGTCCTGCGGAACGACATCCGGGGCAGCCGCGACGGAATCCGCTCACAGACCTTCTCGCCCGCGGGGAGCGATCAGGTACTGATCGACCAGAACACCATCCGGAACGTCACGCGCGACGGTATTTCCGCCGGTCCGAATTCGCTGACGCGCTCCACCGTCTCGGACAACAGCGTGACCGGCAGCGGGCGCGACGGCGCCCTCATCGAGGACAACGGCGGCAACGGCGACAACGTCGTCACCCGCAACGTGCTGCGGAACAGCGGCCAGTACGACTGCGAAGACCTCACCACGGGTACCGGCACGGCCGGGACGGCGAACACCTGGACGGACAACCAGGCCGCGACGAGCAACCCGGCAGCCCTGTGCCCCGCACGACCCTCCCTGACCGTCAGGAAGACGCACAAGGGCGACTTCACCGGGGGCAGCAAGGGCACGTACACGATCACGGTCCGCAACACCGGGCCGGGCGCCACGGACGGCAGCACGGTCACCGTCCGTGACGTCCTCCCGCAGGGGCTGACCGCCGTGAGCCTGTCCGGCACCGGATGGACCTGCTCCGTGGCCACGCTGACCTGCACGCGCAGCGACGTTCTGGCCGCCGGGGCCAGCTACCCGGTGATCACGCTCACCGTCAACGTGCCGTGCTTGCGCAAGACGGAGGAGGGGATCGACACGGTGACGGTCACCGGCGGCGGCGACAGCGCGACGCACACCGCCACGGACCCCACCACGATCAAGGGCGGCAAGCACTGCGAAGAGCAGAAGCCCCACAAGCCCCACAAGCCTCACAAGCCGGGCAAGCACCACAAGCCCGGTAAGCACCACAAGCCGCACAAGCCGCACAAGCCAGGCCATCACCGGCCGGCAGCCGCCCACTGAGGCCCGGGCCTGCGGCGGCACCCCGCGCCGCAGGCCCTGCCGACGGCTCACCAGGTCACGTACAGGGTCTCGGGGGAGCGGTGGATGAGGGTCGGGCGCATCGACGCCGCCGGCCGCCGTCCGTCCAGCCGGAGACCGGGCAGGGTGCGGGAGAACAGCTCGAGCGTCAGGTGGAGTTGCGCACGCGCCAGGCGGGAGCCCGGGCAGTTGTGCGGCCCGTGCCCGAAGCCGAGGTGGCGCCGGTCCTCGGGGCGCCGGATGTCGAACCGGTCGGCATCCGCGTGCCGGCGCTCGTCCCGATTGGCCGAGGCGTAGGCCACGAGAACGGTCGCTCCTGCGGGAAGCCGCGTACCGCCCAGGGTCACCGGCCGCGTGGTCACCCGCCGAAAGCCCTGGATCGCCGGATCGAAGCGGGTGGACTCCTCCACGGCAGCCCCGATCAGCGCCGGATCGGAACACAGCAGGGACCACTGCTCCCGGTCCGCGAGCAGATGCATCACGGCGGTGGAGATCAGCGCGCTCGTCGTCAGGAAGCCGGCGATCAGCAGGTTCTGCAGGTTGGCCACCAGCTCGTGGCGCTGTTCGAGGCTCAACTCGCCGTCCCCGGGAGCGAGGGCCGCCACGAGGTCCGAACACAGGTCTTCGCGGGGGCGGGCCCGGCGGTCGCGGACGTAGCCGTCCAACAGGTGCTGGAGCGCCACGACATCCTCGGCGGCGGCCACTTGCCCCGCCGGGGACAGGGGCCGGAACAACAGCTCCTCGGCCCGGTAGCCGCCGTGCACGGCCGCGGGGACATCGGCGGGATCCAGCCCGATGAGCCGCCCGATGACCAGCCCGGGCAGCCGCCGGGCGTACGCTTCCACCAGCTCGGCGGAGCCGTCGGCGGCGAAGGCCTCCACCAGCTCGCGCGCCTGCTCGCGGGCGTACGGCAGTACTGCCTCGACGCGGCCGGAGGACAGTCCGCGGTTCAGCGGCATCCGGTAGCGGCGGTGGGGCGCGCCGTCCGAGGACACCACGGTCGGCCGCGGCCCGAACCCGCGGGGAAGGACGCCGAGCGCGCCCTCCGATAAGGGGATGTCCGGCAGCAGCGCGTTGGCGGAGGAGAAGTCCTCGGCGCGCCGCAGTACTTCCCGTACGTCGGCGTCCCGCGCGACCAGCCAGGCCTCGACCTCCGGCACCCAGGTCAGCCCGCCGGCCCGGCGGGCGATGGCGTAGCGCGGATAGGGATCGCGGTAGAACGCGTCCCGCGCTGCCTGCTGGTCCCCTGCTGACACACGGCCTCCCTCTCGGGGTCGGCGCCACCGTACGCGGGTGGCGCCCGGCGGACTTTCCGGTGCGACGGGCATCCTGCCCGACACCGGCTCCCGGCCGAAAGGGCGGGCGGCTCCCTACGGCAGGTCCGGCAGCCAGTTGCCGTGGAATCCCTGCGGGACCCGGGCCGGCAGGTGGATCGTGGCGACCGGCTCGGCCGCGAGGTCGGCGGCGTCGAGGACGACCAGGTCACTGCGCCCGGTGCCGGCGTCGTGGACGTACGTCATGAGCCAGCCGGACGGGCCGGATGGGCCGTCGTCAGCCGGGGCGAAGGCGGCCTCACCCGGCGTGCGCGCCGGCCCGAAGTCGTGGGCGGTGGAGGACCCGGTGCCCAGGTCGTACCGCACCAGCGAGTTCCCACAGGTCACGTACCCGTGCGTGGCGTGCAGGCCGGCCAGCCGGTCGTCGACCCGGGGGAACTCACCGGGCCGGTCGTCGCACTGTTCCTCCCGGACCGTCCCGGTGGCGGGGTCGACCGTCCACTTCCACAGCACGGCCTTCCGGTCCTGGTCGACCGTCCCGTCCGCGGCGCGCCGCCCCAGCTCGGGGTAGCGCATGACGTGCACGACGATCGTCCCGTCCGGCGCGTCGTACGCGTTGAGCACGTGGAACACGTAGCAGGGGTCGACGCCGAACCAGCGCACCCTGCCGTACGGGTCGTCACGGCGCAGCACGCCCAGCCGGGCCCCGTACCCGTCGTCCCAGCGGTACGGCATCGTGCCGGTGCCGACGAGGCCGAAGTCGAAGACGACCGGCAGGTCCAGGAAGACGACGTGCCCGGCGGTGAGGGCGAAGTCGTGCATCATCGTCGCCCCGGGCACCTCCACCGGCCGGCTGACCGTCAGCTCCCCGGAGGCGTCGGCCCGGTGGTAGGTGAGGTACGGCGCCTCGGCGATCCCGTAGCCGAAGAAGTGCAGCTCTCCGGTGACCGGGCAGGTCTTGGGGTGTGCGGTCATCGCGGTCGTCAGCCGGCCGCCGAAGTCGTACGGGCCGACGGTGTCCAGTGCGGGGGTGAGCTCGTAGGGCAGGGCCGTCTCGACGAGGGCGAGGGTGCGGCCGGCGTGGCGGACGACGTGGGTGTTGGCCGGTCCGGCGGTGAGGTCGCGCCGGCCCTGCTCGTCGTACATCCGGGCCCCGTCGGTCAGCTTGCTCGTACGCACCCAGCGGTTGCGGTACGCGACGGCCCGGCCGCCCTCCAGCCGTACGCCGTGGACCATGCCGTCGCCGAAGAACCAGTGGCCGGAGGCGGCGTCGGCCGGGTTCGGGCCGTTGCGCAGGTACCAGCCGGTGAGCCCGTCGGGGATCCGCCCGGTGACGGGCAGGTCGTGTGCGGTCACCTCTTCCATCACCGGGGCGTAGTTGCCGGAGAGGTGGCGGGGAGTGGGGGAGGGGTTCATCGGACACCGGCCTTGGTCTGGAGGGAGGCGACGTAGCGGGAGGTGAACAGCATGGGGAGGACGAAACCGGCGACCTGAACGAGCGTCGCGGTCGTCGAGTGACCCTGGCCCGCGTGGGCGAGGAGTGCGAGCGCGCCGGCGGTCAGGGCGAAGGCCACGGTCCAGCCGGCGGTGATGACGGTGTTGGCCCGCACGAAGGGGCGCAGCCCCCAGACCTCGCGGGGCGTGGTGCGCTTGGCGATGCCGAGGGTGAAGGGCTTGCGGATGAGCAGCGAGACCCCGGCGATCAGGGCCAGGGTGGCCGAGGACAGGGCCGCCGAGTAGCCGTGCACGGCCGACTGCGGGTCGGCGAAGGCGATGGCCGCCAGGGCCGCGAAGAACACCGCCGAGCCGATCTCGATGATCAGCGCGTCGAAGCCGGCCCCTTCGCGGCGCTGCTGGACGGCCACCGCGACCGCGGCGACCAGCGCGGCGAGCGCGCCCCACTGCCACTGGGCGGAGGGGATCACCGCGAAGACGATCCATGGGAGGAAGGTGCGTACGTACGACATCGAAGGCCCCCGGCTGCTCGTTGCTCTGACATTCCTGTTCTGACATGTCGAAAGTAGACCGTCCAGAACTGACATGTCAAGGGAGGAAGGTAGAGTGGGGATCATGAGCCTTCGACACGCCCTCCTCGGACTCCTCGCCGAGCGCCCGGCCAGCGGCTACGACCTGCTGAAGCGCTTCGAGACCTCGCTGGCCAACGTCTGGCCCGCCACGCAGAGCCAGATGTACGGCGAGCTGACCAAACTCGCCGCCGCCGGGCTGATCAGCGTCTCGGCGGAGGGTCCGCGCGGCCGCAAGGAGTACACCGTCACCGACGAGGGGCTGACGGAGCTGCGCCACTGGCTGACGGAGCCCAAGCCTCAGCGCAACCCCCGCAGCGACACCCTGCTGAGGGTCTTCTTCCTCGGGGTGCTCACCCCGGAGCAGGCGCGCGGCTACCTGACCGAGCTGATGGAAACGTCCGAGCGGGAGTACGAGGAGCTGCGCCGGCTGGAGCAGTCCATCGACTGGGGCGACGACCAGCTGTCGGTGTACGGCCGGATCGTCCTGGAGTACGGGCTCCGCTTCAACGCGATGAGCCGCGAGTGGGCCGACTGGGCGGCGACCCAGCTCCGCTGACGGGCTCGCGCACGGTTGACGGTGGCACGTCGCGCCCCGTCGGGCTCCCTGCCTGACGGGCCAGTGCCCGCCGCGTGCTGCTCCTCCGCAGGGGCGGCGGCGTCTGCTGCGGCCGGCACCCGCCGCGACGGGCGCTCCTGGCCAGCCGGTCCGGGGTCGGGGCGGCGGCTACCTGGTTCAGGGGCCGGCCGGTACGGACCGAGCGCGCCAGCCGGGGGTTTGACGTACCGGTGGAGGAGGTGTGCTCGTCGGCGTGCTTGACCAGCAGCCAGTAGCCGCCGTGCAGCCTGTGGCCGTCGAGCCGGACCGAGCGAAGCGGTTCCGAACCGGGTAGGCCGTTACTGCCGGCCGCTTCTGCTGGTCAGCAACCGTGCCAGGGGCCAGCTCGTGATCAGCCGGTCCGCTCCCAGGCCGATCCGTGCCGCGCGCGCGTAGCCCGTGCTCTGCCAGTGCAGCTGTTCGGGGGCGTGGGCGTCTGTGTCCACGGCGAACCGGCAGCCCGCGGCGGCGGCCTGCACGAGCAGGTCGTCCGGCGGGTCGCGCCGTTCGGGCCGGCAGTTGATCTCCACCGCCGTGCCGGACTCCGCGCACGCGCCGAACACGGCCTCGGCGTCGAAGCGTGACTGCGGGCGACCCCGACCGGTGATGATCCGTCCCGTGCAGTGCCCCAGCACGTCGACGTGCGGGTTGCGCACCGCAGCCAGCAGGCGGGCGGTCATCGGTCCGGGATCCGAGCGGAGCTTGGAGTGCACGGACGCCACGACGACGTCGAGCCGGCCCAGCAGGCCCTCGTCCTGATCGAGTGAGCCGTCGTCGAGGATGTCGCACTCGATGCCGGTCAGCAGCCGGAACCCTGGACCCATCTCGGAGTTCACGGCGGCCACGGCTTCCAGTTGGCTTTCGAGCCGCTCGGCGCTCAGTCCGTGGG
Organism: Streptomyces sp. NPDC057010; assembly: GCF_042673805.1. Lineage (NCBI taxonomy): Bacteria > Bacillati > Actinomycetota > Actinomycetes > Kitasatosporales > Streptomycetaceae > Streptomyces > Streptomyces sp. NPDC057010. The sequence continues at coordinate 181,027 of NZ_JBHUSC010000004.1, forward strand.
CGATCGTCAGCCGTGGCGAGTGATCGGTCAGCACGGCCCACTGGTGCCCCAGGGCGCGGGCCGCACCGGCCATCTCCTCGAGCGGGCTGCCACCGTCCGACCAGTCGGAGTGGAGGTGGCAGTCCCCGGTGCTCGCAGCCGCGAGGTCCCAGCCCGCTCGGGCGCCCGGCTCGGCTTCGGCCTGCAGCCGGGCGAGGTACCTCGGCATCGCGCCGGTGGAAGCCTGGGAGATCACCTCGGCGGTGACCGGGCCCACCCCGCGCAGGCGTCCCACCTGCGCGGCGTCCACCGGCCCGGGCGGCAGGCCGCGGACGGCGTCGGCCGCCGTGTGGAAGGCCCGCACCCGGTACGGGGACGCCCCACGCCATTCGAGGAGGAAGGCGATCCGGCGCAGAGCTTCGTCGGGGGTCATGGCCCGTGCAGGGGGCCGTGGCCCCGGCAGGTGACTTCGCCGTGGCCGGGGCGGGGGTACGTCGCCTCGGTCGAGAGCCCCACAGGATCGATGAGGAGGGCTTGCTTACGGGCCGTCATCGCAGGCTCCTTCCGGCACGGTGCTCAGGGGCGGGGTCTCAGCGGGGGCGGTCGGCGGATCCGGGCTCCGTTTTCCGGCGTTGAGCGCCGGTAGCTGCGCAGGTCCGCCCGCACGGGCTGCACGCTCGCGCGCTCGGTTCTGGCTCATGTACCGCGCCTACCCGCCCTGGGCAGACCATGCCGGGCATGCGCTCCCGTCGGCCGGTGACAGCCTTCGACCGGAGGGCGGCGCGGACACCTCGACAGGCGTCAGGACGCCGAGAAACGGGCCCACCCCCGGGAGCCGGTGGGCCGTTTCTCGCCCCAAGGGTCAGGAGGAAAGGGCCTGGAGAAGGTCCCCGACCTGCGGGTCAGGCAGCGAGCGCGCCACGTCCGCCTGGGCGACGATTCCGACGAGGGTATGGCCGTCAATGACCGGCAGGCGGCGAACCTTGTGTTCGCTCATGGTGCGCAGGATCTCCTCCGCGTCGTCGTCGGCGCCGATGGTGACGGCTTCTCCTTGGGCCAGATCGCCAGCCTTTGTCTGTCCGGCGTCCTTTCCGGCGCCCAGGACCTTCACCACGATGTCCCGGTCGGTGAGCATGCCCTTGAGCCTGTTGTCCTCACCGCAAATCGGCAGCGCCCCCACCCCCAGCGCGGTCATCTTCTTCGCTGCTTCCAGCACCGTCTCCTGAGCGCCGACACAGGTCGCGTCCGGAGTCATGATCTCGCGTGCAGTCGTCATGATGCTCCTCTCTCACGTTGCCGCAGTTGACTGTTCCCCTTGCGCCTGCCCCACCTGACCTCCGGTACGCAAAGGGGCTCAGACTGCGGGGAGATGACTACGCTGCCTCCATGGCTGATACGAACACCGCCGCGACCGACTGCGACAGGCTGGTTCGGCTCGTGCCACCGCCGGCCGGACCCGTGGACGCCCAGGGGGACTGGGCCGCCGTGGAGGCAGCGATCGGTACCCCGCTGCCCGACGACTACAAGCGACTCGTCGAAACCTACGGCTGGGGAGAGTTCTGCGACTTCCTCTACCTCCAGACGCCGTTCGGTACGAGCAAGCACAACGGCATCGCGTGGCAGAGCGCCCGCCCCACGGAATCTGCCGAACGGGACCGTGAGCGCTACCCGTACCCTCTGCACCCGGCTCCCGGCGCGCTGTTGATCTGGGGCACCACCATGAACGCCGACCGGCTGTGCTGGCTCACCGACAGGACACCAGAGCACTGGCCCGTCGTGGTGTGGAGCAGCGAGGGCTGGTACGAGACGCACGCCATGGGCGCGGCCGAGTTCATCGAGAGCTGGGCCTGCGGACAGGCAGGCTCCGAACTGCTCACAGACATGGAGCCGGACCTGGCACCGTGGTTTAACACCTTCCGTTCCCGCACCCACCGGTGCCTGCTCCTGTCCGAAGGCCCCTTCCGTCATCCCGAGCGCCTGGAGCTCCTGCGCGAGGCACTGGCTCCCACCACCGACCGCGGCTCGTGGCGCTCTACGCACGACGACATGGGACAGGACCACTTCGCGACCGTCGATGCCGACTGGCTGCTCACCTACGACGCCTCCCGCCCCCACCAAATCCGCATCGACTTCCCACCCGAAGACAGCGGGCAGGTCCAGCAGCGGCTCTTTGCCGCCGTTCACCGCATGGGATGCGAGGTTCTAGGGATCACGACCGCTGCCGGAACGTCACTACCAACCTGGGACACGGCCACGGACGAGGACGACGAGGAGTAGCAAGAGAGCTCCCACCGTGAACACGCAACGTCAAGGGATCGGCTGGCCGCGGCCCGCTCGCCGGCGCTGCGCCGCAGCGCTCGGCCGGTCGCCTCTCGGCTGGCACAACGGTGACCGTCCTCCGCCTCGTCGAGCGGGAGGGTTGCCTGCGCCAGTTGTGGACGCCACGAACGCAAGGCCGAACACTTCCCTGCTTTGGTCGGCATAGCCGCATCCTTCATCGGCTATCGCCGATGGGCGGCCCTGCTCAAGGCCTGAGCCGGTCCTGCTGCACGTCGAAACAGACCAGCCCCATGGATTCCGCCACGGCTGCCGCGTAGGCCGACGCCTCTTCGGCCATGCTCCACCGCATCGGGAAGTAGATCAACGGACCACTGGCCTCGCCGATCAACGGGCCGGTCGACCAGGGTGAAGTGTCCTCCTCGTCCTCGGTGAGGTCGCACCACCGCTCAAGAAGCGCCGCGACGTAGGCCGCTATGCGTTCGGATGGAGGCTCCTCGACCTCGCTGTTGACATAGCGGTCGTACAGGTCTCTGAAGGCCCGGCCAGCGGTCTTGTCATCCGCCGGCCTCTCGCCTTCCCACACAGCCAAGTCGTAGCTCATGCCCGGAGGCTCCCACACAGCACTGACACTCGTCTGCGCCCGTCAACGGCACGGACTTAAACCAAATGAAACAACGTCTAGGCGTCAGTTGGATCAGGTGAGGGCTTCCATGCCGGTCTGACCGTGGCCACCGCCGATGTCGAACGACGGACCGACGCGCGGTGCGCCGCAGTGCTCGGCCGGGGTGGCTTCTTGAGCCCTGCCCCATGTCGCCGGCGTCAGGTGTCGGTGATGGGGAAGAGGGTGTCGGTGCCGGTCATGGCCAGCAGGCGCAGGAACTGCGGCCGTGGGGCGCGCAGGCTGATGTGTTTGCCGTGTTCCTGCGCGGTGTGGCGGGCCTGGATGAGGGCGTTGAGGCCGGCGGAGTCGCAGAAGGACAATTCGGCCAGGTCGACGACGATCTCGCCGGGGCCGCCGGGCTGGGTGATCGCCGTGTGCAGGGCGTCGCGCAACATGGGGGCCCGCTCGATGTCCATCTCACCGCCGACGAACACGACGAGCCGCCCGTCGCCGCTGTCGTTCACCCACACGCCGGAGCTGCCGTCTTCTTGATCTCCCATGGCGCTCACTATGCGGCAGGCCGGGTTCCGGCGTCAGCCGGGCGGTGCTCTTCGCCGCTACTTCCTCCGGTCGGCGGTATTACGACGGTGTGGCTCCCTGGACGTTCAGTCGTTGGAGGAGCTGGGAGCGGTGCAGCCCGGCTATGTCTTCGAGGAGGTCGGGGTGGCGCAGCAGGGCGGCGGCTTCGCTGTCGCGTGCGCCGGGGCTCGTCAGGCGTTGCAGGCTGCCGGTTTCGGCGTGGTGCTCGGTCGCGGCCATGGCCTGCCGGGCGCGTGTGGCGAGGGCGGGCTCGGCCAGGAGGCAGGCTGCCCAGCTGACGACGGTTTCGTCGACCCAGGTACGCCAGGCGGTGTCGGGGTCGTCGGGGTGGGGCTCGCTTCCGGTGAGCCAGTCCAGCCGGTGGGACCCGCTGGGGGCGAGCAGGTGGAGCAGCTCCACGTCCATGCTGGTGGGGTAGCACAGGGATGCCGCGAGCACGGTGGCCTGCCGGGCCTGGGCCTCGGCCAGCGCGCGGCTCAGCGCGCCCGACGGGGGAGGGTAGGCGGCCAGGAGCCAGCGGGTGCAGGCGGCTGTGAGCGCAGTCAGGTCGGCGGGCATGGGCGATCGGCCTTCGCGTGGCGGGGCTCACCCAGGGTCGGTCGCCGGGGCGGGCTGTGGTGTACGGAGCCGCGCTGCCCCGCTCGTGACCGACCAGTGTAGGTGGCCGCCCCGCCCCGCGAAGTGACCCGCGTCACACCCCCGCGGGGCGCCTGTGGACCGACCGCCGGCAGCGGCCGGCCCCACGCGCCGGGGATACGGGGTTGCCGGGGTGTCGACGGTCCCGTAATTCCCCAGGGCACACGTCACGTAACCCTAGTCCGCGATCTTCAGGACGATCTTGCCCTGGAGGTGTCCCTGCTCGGCGCGGGTGTGGGCAGCGGCCGCGTTGCTCAGGGGGAAGACACTGTCGATGCCGACGCGCACCTGGCCGGCGTCGATGAGAGCGGCCAGCTCGGCGAGATCCGAACCACTCGAACGTACCTGCCATGTCGCGACGGTGATCCCAAGTTCGATCGCGCGCTCGGGGCGGTAGTCCCCCAGGAAGACGGGTGCGATCCGGCCGCCGCGTCGTACGGCGGGCAGCAGGCGGTGTGCGTCGGGGCCGCCGACCGTGTCGATCAGCAGGTCGACATCGTGGACGGCCTCCTCGGCGGGCGTCCGGGTGTAGTCGACGAACCGGTCCACACCCAGGCCCAGCAGAAACTCCTCGTGTCGCCCGGAGGCGACACCGATGACCTCCTTCGCACCGGCCACCCGGGCGAGTTGCGCGGCGAAGTGGCCGACTCCGCCCGCCGCTCCGTTGACCAGGACGGTGGAGCCGGCGGCACCACGCAGGTGGGTGAAGAGGTACTGGTAGGCGGTGAGCCCGGCCATCGGCACGGCGGCGGCCTCTACATGCCCGAAGGCCGATGGCTTGCGGGCCAGGTGGGCGGCGGGTGAGACCGCGTACTCGGCGTACCCGGAGGCACGGCCGGGGAAGTTGACCAGGCCGAAGACCTCGTCGCCGGGCCGCCACTCGGTGACACCCGGGCCGAGGGCCGTGACCACGCCAGAAATGTCGCTGCCCAGGATGAGCGGCGGCGTCCAGTTCGGCCGGAACTCGGCCGGGATGTTCTCGAAGCCTCGCCGCGCGTACCAGTCCGGCGGGTTGACGCCCGCCGCGTGGACCCGCACGAGCACCTCACCCGGGCCGGGCCGGGGCCGGGCCACCTCCTCATAGACCAGTTGCTCCGGCTCGCCGAACGCGTGCAGGCGGACAGCTCGCATCGTTGCCGTGCCCATGACTACCTCCCCGAAGTCCCAGTACTGAGCACCCCGGATAGGATGCGGAGCACTGCTCCGGAACAGATAACCGGAGCAGTGCTCCGGTTGTCAACGGCAGGGATCCTCATGTCCATCGAATCGAGCCCGGGAAACGCGCGCGCACCGCGCACCGACGCGCAGCGCAACCGCGACCGCATCCTGGAAGTGGCCGCAGAGGCAGTCGCAGCACAGGGCACCCTGGCCTCCCTGCGGGACATCGCCCGGCGCGCCGGGATCGGCCTCGGCACGCTCTACCGGCACTTCCCCAAGCGGGACGCCCTGCTGGAGGCCCTACTGCACCAGCGCTTCATCCAGCTCGCCGAACGAGCGGACGCACTCGCCGCCACCGCGCCGCCCGAGCAGGCACTGGGCGAGTGGCTCTACGAGTTCACCCTCGGCGCCGGTGCCTACCAGGGCCTGCCGGCAACCCTGATGGCCACGCTGAACGACCCACAATCACCACTGCACGACAGCTGCCTGGCGATGCGCCAGGCCGGTGGCCGACTGCTCGATGCGGCCCAGCGAACAGGGAGCATCCGGCCGGACGTGGCGCCCATCGACCTGTTCGCACTGGCCAACGCCCTCAGCTGGATCGCCGACCAGGCCCCGACGCTTGCCGAGCGCCGGGAACATCTCTTCCGTCTGGTGATGGATGGACTGAGCCCGCGGCCGACTTGAGCCTGCCCCACAGCCCGTGGCTCCTGGCGCTACACGAGCCCCCTTCCGTGCGTGGGGAATTACATGACCGCTGACAGGGGGTCAGGACTTTCCGCGGCCGGTCACGAAGTCACGGGCTCGGTCGACCAGACCGACCCCTGGGGCGAGGAGCTTGTTCGCCGGTGGGGTGGACGGCGCGGAGGGGTGCGGGCGGGTGGGGGCCATGGCCTTCGCCCGCCGCACCTTGTCCCCGAGCTCAGCCAGCGCCTCGGCGGAACAGGTGCGCTGCAGCATCGGGAAGAGGCTGTTCTCCTCGTCCTGGACGTGCGCTGCGACCTCGTCCATGAGCTCCCGCAGCAGTGGGCTCATCTGCGCGTCGTCGGCGTTCGTCTTTTCCAGCTGCTTGAGGATCTTCTCGACGCGGCTGTGGTCGGCGATCTCCTTGTCGGCCAGCCGGTCACCGCCTTCGATGTGCTCGCGGACCGCCGGATACAGGTATTCCTCCTCGGCAACCGAGTGCCGCACCAGCTCGATGGTGACCTCGTCGACCAGGTCACGCAGTTCCTGCCCCCGGCCGCTCATGGCCCGGATCCGGGCGAAGATCTCCTCGACCTCCCGGTGGTCCGCCATCAGTTCCTCGAGCACATTCCCGCCGTGTCCCACTATTCGTCCGCCTCTCACTCGTTGCTGCCGGGACCGGATGCATCCCGCTCGGCACTCAGTGATCCCCCGCCGGCAGCGCACGAGCACCTGATGTGTGCAGCCCCACCCGATCGAAGACCGCTGCCGGTCCGAATGGCGCCTTCGTTCGTGCCGGCCCAGGCCTGATGGCCTGATACGTAAAGAAACGTTGCGCATCATTTGAGTAATCGACTGGGGCGGTGAACGATCTCGTCCCCTCAGCACGCGGGAGAACGGCGGCGCGCATTCCCTTTGCCTCGGGCCGGGCGGATTACTTCCTCGTCCCGGTGAGTCCGGGGGCAGGTCCTGGGTAGGGGCCTGCCGATGGGCTTAAAGGACGAAGCCAGAGAGCCCCCGCCGCACCAGGATCCGGGCCGGTGTCGTTCGGACCGCCGTCCTGTCGCGCGGAAGGCCTGGCCGTCGAGCCAGAGGACTGAGAACCATGACCACATCCAACCCGGACCCGGATCCGCGCAACACACCCGGACTCGATGTCGGCGGAGGAGTCCCGCCCGGTGAGACCCCACCGGCCGAGGCGAGCACCGCTTCCGGCGCGGGCCCGTACCGGCCCCTGAAGCGGGGCTGGGCGAAGAGCCCGCTCGTCATCATCGTTGTGCTGGCGGTGTTGTGTGCACTGTTCTTCCTCGTCTACGCCATCGTGCTCAACACCTGACCGCCCGCCCGGTGGAGGTGATTGACGTGGATGAGGCGGCGGACCTCAAGCAGATGCTCACAGCCGTGGGGCTGGCTGACATCGAGGTCCTGCGCATGGACGGATCCCTGCGTGCCGCGACGGGCCGACCGTTGACGACGGTGGCGGAGGGCCGACGTTTGGTGAGCCAGTTCCAGGCGCCCACGGACACGATCGCCGAGGGCATCACCGTCGGCGGGCTCACCTACGTGGCAGCGGAAGCCGACCGACGACTCCTGCACGGCAGGCGTGGCGGGCACGGCGGTGTAGTGGCCGTGAACAGCCCGCCCTACATCGTCGTGGCACGCTATGACGAGGGTCATCGACCAGCGGACGCCGTCCTCTCGGTAGCGAACCTCGCCGACCTCCTCGCAGGCGGCTGAAGGCACCGAGGGGTGCTGCGATGAAGCGCATCGCGACGATCGGCGTCTACGGCTTCACGGCCGGCGCCTTCCTCGAGAAGCTCGCCGACGGGCGGGTGGGTCTGCTGCTCGACCTCCGCCAGCTCCGCGGTGTTCGGGGCTCCGACTACTCCTGGGCGAACTCGGCGCGACTCCAGCGCTCGCTCGCCGCCGCGGGCGTAGGCTACCGGCACGTGAAGGGGCTGGCGCCGACAACGGAACTGCGGCACCTCCAGTACCGCGAGGATGACCGCCAGGGCGTGGGCAAACGCAACCGCATCACGCTGGCGGCCGAGTACGCCGAGCGCTACACCCGCGAGATCCTCGACCCGTTCGACCTCGGCGCGCTCGTGGCCGACCTTCCGAGCCGCTCGGTGACCGCCCTCTTCTGCGTCGAGCGGGATCCGGAGGCATGTCACCGCTCACTCGTCGCCGAACGCCTCCGGACCGAGCACGGCATGCCGGTCACGAACATTCGCCCGGGCTGAATCCGTGCCCCGCTCCGGCGCTCGCGGGTCCAGGAGGGACCGGCCCCGCCGAAGCGGTACGTACCTCGCGCGGTCAGTGGCCGAGGGCGTTCTTGAGCTGCTGCTTGGTCATCGTGGAGCGGCCCTCGATGTTGCGCTTCTTCGCCTCCTGGTACAGGTCGTCCTTGGTGCGTTCCGAGGAGCCGCCGCCACGGGACTTCTCGCCGCCGCGCTGAGAGGCGGACTTGCCCTGGGTGGAACTGCGGCTCGCCGTCTTGCTCTCGCCCGAACGTGCGCGTTCCTTGTTCACCGTGCGGGAGGCCATCTCCTTTGCCCGGCCTTCCGACATGCCGCGCTTCTCACCCGACTCCTTGATGTGCTCGTACTGACGCTCGCGTTTGGGGCTGGATCCTCGGGGCATGACGTAAACCCTTCATCGACGGGGTGTTCCTGGTCATGGTGCGGGTACCCCGATCACGCCGCATCTCACGCAATTCGGACCGGCCGCGCTGGTGCGGAATCACAGGCCGGCCGCCGCCTTCTCCCGCTGGCGGGCCCACGCCCTGGCGGCGACTTCGGGGTCGGTGAGGACGTCGGCCGCCGTGCAGGCCAGGGCTTCGGCTGCCGCCAGCATCACCCCGCGCCCCCGCTCCGAGGCGGCGGCCCGCGCGAAGGCGGCGGTGTGGTCGGAGTCCTCGTCGCCCAGGATTGCGACGAACGGATGGATGGCGGGGACCCGGCTGCTGACGTCGCCGATGTCGGACGACCCCAGGAACACCCCGGCGACGGGCTGCGTGAGTCGGATGCCCGAGTGGGCGATGTGGAGACTGAACCGGTCCGAGAGGACGTCGTTGTCCCGGAAGTGGGCGTAACCCCTGCCCATCCTCGTCACCTCCACCTTGGTGCCGGTCGCGGCCGACACGCCTTCGGCCCAGCCGCGTACGTCGGCGACCAGCGCATCCAGCGCGGTGCTCGTGGCCGCGCGCAGCCCGAACAGCCCTTCGGCGAAGGCCGGCACGATGTTGGTCGCGCTGCCACCCTCGGTCACGATTCCCTGGACGTGCGAGCCGTACGGCAACCGCCTGCTCATCACGGCCGCAGTGTTGAACAGCTGGATGAGGGCGGCCAGGGCATCGATCCCGCGGGTGGGATCGCCCGTCGGATGCGCTGCCCGGCCGTGAAACCCCACACGGACCTGGGTCTGCGCGGTCAGCGGCGCCCATGACCAGTCGTGCACGCCGGGATGGAACATCAACGCGGCGTCCACACTGTCGAACACGCCGGCTTCGGCCAGGGTGACCTTGCCCCCGCCCCGCTCCTCCGCCGGTGTCCCCACGGTGAGCACCGTGCCGTCGAACTCCTCCCCCAGAACGCTGCGCAGCGCCAGTGCGGCCCCCAGTCCGGCCGCGGCGATCAGGTTGTGTCCGCATGCGTGTCCCAGGTCCGGCAGCGCGTCGTACTCCAGCAGCAGCGCCGCGCATCGCCCCCGTCCCCTTCCCGCACGGGCCACGAAAGCCGTGTCGAGTCCGGCGACCCCCGGCTCGACGGCGAACCCCGCCCGCCGGAGTTCGCCGGTGAGCAGCCGGGCTGCACGGTGCTCCTCGTAGGCGAGCTCGGGATCCGCGTGCAGGGCGCGGCTGACCGCCCACAGATCGTCCGCCCGGCGGCGGCACTCGCGTCGCAGTCGCGCGTACAGGTCATCGGCTGGATCGCCCACGTCGCCTCCTCGCGGCCTCGTGCCCGCTTCTGTCCAGAGGGCGGCCGATTACGCGCGCGGGCACCGAGCCGTCGAAGGACCGGCCCGCCCGGTCCTGCCCGGGGTCAGGGCAGAGGTGTGCCGCCGGTGGCGTTGACGATCTCCCCGGTGATGTAGCTCGCCTGGGGCGAGGCCAGGAACACGTAGGCGGGTGCCATCTCGGCGGGCTGGGCGGGTCGGCCGAGGGGTGACTGTTCGCCGAACTTCGTCGCGTCGGGCATGGTCGCGGGGATCAGCGGGGTCCACACCGGCCCGGGTGCGACTCCGTTGACGCGGATGCCGCGCTCGGCGAGCATCTGCGCCAGCCCGTGGGTGAAGGAGATGATCGCCGACTTCGTCATCGCGTAGTCGAGCAGGTGCGGGCTCGGCTGGTAGCCCTGCACGGAGGTGGTGTTGATGATCGTCCCGCCGCGCGGCATGTGGGCCAGGGCCTTCCGGGAGAGCCAGAACATCCCGTACAGGTTGGTCTTCATCACGCGGTCGAACTGCTCCGTGGTGATCGCCTCGATGCCGTCGGGCTGGGACATCTGGTAGGCGGCGTTGTTCACGAGGAGGTCGACGCGCCCGAGTTCGTCCACGGCCCGGTCGATCAGGGCCACGCACTGCTCCTCGTCACGGATGTCACACGCGACCGGTACGGCCTTGCGGCCCGCGGCGCGGATCAGGCGCGCCGTCTCGGCTGCCTCGTCCGCCTCTTCGGGTAGGTGGGTGAAGACGACGTCCGCCCCTTCGCGGGCGAACGCCAGGCAGACGGCCCTGCCGATTCCCGAATCGCCACCGGTGACGACCGCCACCCGGTCGAGCAGGACGTCGTGACCTTGGTAGGAGTCCTCGCCGTGGTCCGGTCGTGGCCGCATCTGCTCCGTGGAGCCGGGATGGTCCTGGTCCTGGTCGGGAAAGGGCGGGCTGGGGTGGAGTGTCACCGGGTCGGGGGCCCGGGGCGCTTCCTGGGGCATGGGATCTCCGTCGTCGCCCTTCTCGGGCGGATCAGGGTCGTGGCGTCAAGGCCATGGTGCGCGTACCCGCATATGCCCGCATCTGCCCGCATCTCACGCCGACGGGCCGGGCGCGCGCCCGCGGGCGCGCGCCGAAGATAGTGTGAGAACGCGGCGGCCACCTTGCCGGACGGTTCGGCTGCCGGGACGGGGCGCAGCCCGGGCCGTGGGACGACGCCGCCTTCGAGTCCCGTACGTCCGGCTCGGCCGGATCCCGCGTGACGCGGACCCCCACGGCCGGCAGCTCCGCCGAAGGCGCCGACACGCCGGAAGAGGTGGGAGGACCAGCGGTGAGCGAACCAGACGCAGGTCCCTTGATGGTCTTCGCCAACTTCCTTTCGGACTTGGCAGTAGATCTTGAAGAGGCCCGGGTTCTGGCGCAGTGGGCACAGCAGGCGCCACGAAAGGCATGGCTGTTGCGGGACGGCGACGTACTGGTGACTCCCGGCCGGCTGAGCGAAGAGTTCCGGCGCTACGTGAGCGAGTTGACGGGGGTGCCGAGCGAGCGGACAACGCTCATCGAGGTGCCGTCGTTCGACGCGGTCCCACTCGCGCAAGCGGTCCGCCGGGCCGGGCTCCTCGCGCGCGTACGGGCTCACGCGGCTCGACCGGGTATGGCCCTGCTGCCTACGGCCCAGGACGCGTCCGCCCTGGCGTTCGCCCGAGAACTCGGGCTGACCGTCCACCCCTACGCGACGGTTGACGACGCGATGGCCGCCCTGCCGACGACCATGCTCCTGAACACGAAGGCCGGCTTCCGCCAAGCCGCCGAGCGGGCGGGCATGCGTCTGCCGGCGGGGCGGGTGTGTCGTCGTCCGGAGGTGGAGGAGGTGGTGCGGCAGCTGCTCACGCAGCACGAGCGGGTGGTGGTCAAGCCCGACCGTTCCGCAGGGGGCCACGGTCTGCGCTTCCTTTCGCGACGCGACGTGCAGGGCGGCGGCGGCCTGGCCCTGGACACGGTCGGCGGCCCACAGGGGACGTGGGTGGTCGAGGAGTGCGTACCGGTGGCCGAATCGGTCAGCATTCAGATGGAGAACACCCATTCAGGAACGCGGGCCCTGTTCAGCGGTGCGATGCGAACGGAGCAGGGATCCTTCACGGGATACGTCTCGCCGCTACCACCGTCTTGCGCGGACGCGGCAGCCGAACTGGAGGAGTGGGGGAGGAGGCTCGGCCGCCACCTGGCCGGCCGCGGATATCTCGGCCCGTTCGGCCTGGACGCTCTCATCAGCGCGGACGGCGTAACGTACGCCAGTGAGAGCAACGTGCGCCGTACCGCCACCACCACACCGCACGCCATGGTCACCCGACTGACAGCGGCGGCCGGTCTTGCGCGGCCGGCCTGGGCGGTGTCGAAGAGGCGGACTCGACGCTCCGTCGGCTTCGAAGAAGCCCATGCCCAGTTGCGCGAACACCGTGTCGCCTTCGACCCGGAACGTGGCGAAGGAGTGGTCCTCTACGCGGACGCGCCGCCGGACGGACACTCCTGGCGCTACGCGGTGGTCGCCGCGCGCGAGAGCGGTGTGCGCGAACTTGAAGACGCTCTGGCGGAAGCCCTGGAGTTCGAGCAGGCCTGACGTGGCTCCAGCGAGCAAGACGGGCGCACTGCCTCGCCGGCGCCGGACATCCCCCTCCCTGCGGACCGTACGGATCGCAGCCGCGATCAGACATGCCGGTGGGAGCGTCCGCCGCCGATTGCCAGGCGGTAGAAGGAAAGGAGGATGACGGAGCCGACGATGGCGGCGATCCAGGTGGACAGGTCGAAGAAGCCGTCGATGGAGTCGACCCCCAAGATGACCTTGCCGAGCCATCCTCCGAGGAGACCGCCGGCTATGCCGATGAGCGTGGTGATGATGATGCCGCCCGGGTCCTTGCCCGGCATGATCGCTTTGGCGATGAGGCCGGCAAACAGACCGATGAGGATCCAAGCGATGATGCCCATGGGGTTTCTCCTGTTTCGTGAGATATAGCCAGTGTCAAGTCTCGTCTTCACGCGTTTCGCCCCCTCAAACGTGCGCAGCGCAGAGCGGCGGCTCGATCAGGGGCGCAGGCGGAAGGAATCTGCACCGGTTCCTCACCGGTCAGGTTTCCCTCGCCGCAGTCGGGCGGCGAGCTCCTCGGGCAGGGAGTCTCGGTTTGCCGGGGTGAGGTGGACGACCTCGATGTCGGCGCGCCGCTTGAGGGCGTCGGTGAACGTATCGCGTTGCGCGTGGACCGTGGCCACGACGTCGACGTCCGCGGAGAACAGGGTGATGACCGCGTCCCGGAACGCCCCGTACGCCAGTTCCATCCGCCCCAGCTCGTCGATGAGCACCAGCCGCCCCGTCACCTCGGTGCTTGTGGCCGGCCGGAGTGACGGCAGCGCCAGGCGTTCCATGACGCCCAGGTCGACCCCGTATTTCCCCACCCGCGGCGGACCGGGGAGGTCGACATGGGCGAGCACCTCCCGCCGGCCCGCCATGGTCTCCAGGGCAAAGCCGACGCGGTGGCCGGACTGCCGGATCTCCTCCGTGGTGAAGCCGGTGGCCACGCGGGCGGGCAGCAGCCCGGCCAGCCGGCGGAGAGCGGTCGTCTTGCCCGAGCCGGGGCGGCCTTCGAGCAGGATCCTTGTCGGCACACTGCCATCCTCACCCCCGCTCCCGGCGGCTGGCGGCGCGGGCTCGGCCGTACGGGGGGTTTGGCGTGCGGGCCGGTGCCGGCGCCCCCGTGCGCGGGTATGGCGCGCGCATGAGCGGAATCGAACTCAGCAGTACCGCGTTCGGCGACAACACGGTGATCCCCCGTCGGTACAGCGGGGAGGGGGAGAACATCTCACCGCCCCTGACCTGGTCGGGGGTGCCGGACGGGACGACAGAGCTGGTCCTCCTGTGCGAGGACCCGGACGCCCCGGGGCCGACCTTCCTGCACTGGCTGGTGACGGGCATCGACCCGGGGACGACCGGGGTGGCGGAGGACCAGAAGCCCCCGGGCGGCCTGCCGTGGCCCAACGGCTTCGGGCGCATGGGCTGGGGAGGGCCGATGCCTCCCCCGGGACATGGCCCGCACCGCTACTTCTTCCACCTGTACGCCCTGTCCGAGCCGCTGCCGCTGCACGACCGGCCGGGCGTCGAGGACGTCCACCGCGCCCTGAAGGGCAGGGAGCTGGCCTCCGGCACGTTGGTCGGGACGTACGAGCGCTAGGGTCTGTTGCGAAAGCCGATCTTGTTCGTTGATGATCGTCCGCTGGGGGGCGTGGGGATCTGACGAACGGCCAGTGGGCCCGGCTTGAGCCGCTGCTGCCGTGGGGGGGGGTGACGTGCCGGAACGTTATGGCCCGTGGGACCGGGTCTATGACGTGTTCCGGCGCCGGCAGCGGGACGGCACCTGGGTCCGGATCGTCGCCCGGCTCCAGGCCGAGGCAGACGCGAAGGGTCTGATCACCTGGGACGTGCGTTGACTCCACGGTCTGCCGATCTCACCAGCACGCCGCCGGGGCGGCGAAAAAAAGGGGGGATCTCCAGAAGGAACCACCCGGCGGCATCTTCCTCGAGCCGGCCGACCATGGGCTCGGCCGGTGTCCGCTACGAAGCGACCGTGCTGGTCGCAGTACTTAACGAGTGGCTGTGACGGGCACCCGGTTGCGACCATGGGGCGGTGAACTCAGTACTTCCCGCCGGATGGACGATCGAACGCTTGCGCGTTCTTTCCGGAGACCCGAGCGCCGCCCCGCTCTCCTTCGATCGGCGCGTAGTCCTCGAGGTTGCCGGTCAGGACGACTACGAGCTGCTCCAACCCGATGTGATTCTTGCGTTCCACGAACTGTGCCTCGTGAGAGACGACGACGAGTGGTTCTGGGTCAGCTTGACGCTGACGGCTCAGTGATCTGCTGGGCCTCCTACGGATCCGACCTGGCCGAGGCCATCCGCAGTCCCGGACGCGGCCGGGGCCTGATCCTATTTGCAGGGCCGCTGCGGAACGAAAGCCTGGATCGTGGAACCGGCAGCAAGGGGTTCAATGAGACGCGTCCATGACGGTGACGGAGTTCGGGGACCTTTGCCCCTCTCGTGCCGGGTCCGGCCGTCGAGTGCGTCGCGGATCTGACCGACCGTGCCCGCGGCGGCCCTACCGTTCTCCGACCTGGGCGTGTTCATGCCTCGCCGGTCACCGGGCGAGTTCAGGGCTCAACTCCGCTCCATGCCCGGCCAATCGACTCCGGCATCGTCGAGCTCCAGTGATCTGAGTGCGTTGCGCGCCCTCTCAGGGGTTAACCGATGTCCGGAGTCAGCAGCATCGCTGCTCGCTCGTACCTACGTAGCCCGTGATCGTCACGCAAAGCGGGGCAGGCAGCCCTTGTTGATGCGTCGAGGATCACAACGCGTACGTCCTGGAAGGCCGAGCAGCCATGCCGGGAACAGCCGGGCCGGCCGGCGCGGTTGCATGGACCGAGGGGCCGGAGCGACGGGCGAGGAGCACGGAGACCACCAGGTCCTCCGCCCCACTGCGATCCGGCCCCCGGATCGCGGTACGCCCGCCGTGCACTCGGACCACGACGCATTTCTTCAGGAGGACTCTTCATGACTGACCGGCCTTTGACACTCATGGCAGTGCACGCCCACCCCGACGACGAGGCCACCGGAACCGGAGGCATCCTCGCGCGGTACGCGGCGGAAGGCATCCGGACCGTTCTCGTGACGTGTACCGACGGTCGTTGCGGTGACGGCCCGGGGGGCGTCAAGCCGGGTGATCCCGGGCACGATCCGGCGGCCGTCGCCTTGATGCGACGTCAAGAACTCGAAGCGAGTTGTGACGTCCTGAAGATCAGCGATCTGGAAATGCTGGACTACGCCGACTCCGGGATGATGGGCTGGCCGAGCAATGACGCCCCCGGATCCTTCTGGCAGACCCCCGTGGAGGAGGGCGCCGCCCGACTTGCGGAACTCATGCGGCACTACCGCCCCGATGTGGTCGTCACCTACGACGAGAACGGCTTCTACGGCCACCCCGACCACATCCAGGCCCACCGCATCACGATGGCGGCGCTGGAGATGACCGAGCTGACACCGAAGGTGTACTGGACGACGATGCCCCGCTCGGGGATGCGGCGGTTCGGGGAGATCATGCGTGAGTTTCATGAGGACATGCCGGAGCCGGATCCCGCCGAAGCCGCTGCGATGGCCGAGATCGGCCTCCCCGACGACGAGATCACCACGTGGGTGGACACCACCGCGTTCAGCGGTCAGAAGTTCGACGCGTTGGCCGCCCACGCCAGCCAGGGCGAGAACATCTTCTTCCTCAGGATGGGCAAGGAGCGGTTCGGCGAGTTGATGGGCATGGAGACCTTCGTACGCGTCAAGGACGTCACCGACGCGGCCGTACCCGAGAACGACCTCTTCGCCGGCCTGCGCTGATCCGCCCGCCCGAGCAGGAAGCTCACCGGCCGCACGGCGCGATCGGGCGGCCCTGGGAGCCCGGCAGCCGTCGACTTCGCCCCGGAGTCCGCCCGACCGTGCGGGACCCGCTCATCAGCTCGGGCGACGAAGGCACGCCTGGAGCCGGCCCGCGTCGTGGCGGCCCCCATGCTGCGGCAGCCCCATCCGATCCCGCTGACCGGGTACGAAGGGCCAGCACCGGACGGCTACCGCCGCGCGCCGCTCCGCCCGGCGGCGGTGGACGCTGCCATCGCGGATGCGTCGGTGCGGCAGACCCGGCGGTGCGTACCCCGTCCCGGGGGCCGTCCGGCAGTCCGCGCCGACGCCGATCCACGACGCCCGCGCGCGGCGCCGCCTGCAGGCGGCGGCCACCGAGGCCGCCACCCTCCGCCGGGGCCGGGCCGAACGTGCCCAGCGATCGTCGGCGACATCCGGAGATCGGCTCTTGCAGCACCATCTGCCGGGTTCGCCGGGGGCCGGTTTCGCCGGTGCTCGGCCTCGGAAAGGGCCTGATGCGCCCCCGCGGTACGGCGCTTCACTCGGACCCGGGGCGGCGGTCAGTGGCTGATAATTGATCATGTGGTGGTGCAACCTGCCGGTGAGAGACCGGTTCGCCGCCACATTCAGGGTGTGGGGGTCTGGGTGGGGTCTTCTGTGGTGTCGGCTGCCGCTGTGCCGTGTGGGGACAGGTTCGAGTGGTTCTACGAGGCGCTGACCAGCGATCTGATGCCCCTTGCGCTCAGCCCGCGGCACACGGCCGACTTTCGAGCGAAGATCACGGACCTGGACCTCGGAGCCGTGAGGCTGACGGCGTTCGCCTACTCACCGGTGCTCGCACGCCGTACGTCGGCTCATGTCCGACGGGGTGATCCCGAGCAGTTCCAGTTGGCGCTCATCACACGAGGTGCTATCAGGACCTCGCAGCGGGGCACCGAATCGATAGCGACGGGCGACAGCCTGGTGCTGACCGACACATCCCGTGCGATGGAGAGCCAGTCAGTCGGCGCCGCGGGGCTGGCCGAGGCGCTGGTACTGCAGATTCCGCGCTCACACCTGTTGTTGAGTCCGGATCGGGCGGACCGTCTCCTCGCTCGGGAGATCCGCGCCGGCGAGGGATCGGCAGCGATCCTCGCCGGGTTCCTGCGCACGCTGCTCGCCCACGGGCCGAGCTGCCAGCCCGAGGAGCTGCTCGGCATGGGCTCCGTCGCTCTCGACCTGGCCACCGCCTGCCTGGCGCGACAGCTTGGAACCCCTGAACTGGCACCCGCGGAGGCCCGTGCCCAGGAGATGCTGCAACGGATAAGCCGCTTCATCGAGAACAACCTGGGTGATCCGGAGTTGACCCCACAGGTGATCGCCGATCGACACTGCATCTCACTGTCCAGCCTCTACGTCCTCTTCCGCGACCAGCCCATGAGCGTGGCGGCACGGATCCGGCAAGGCCGACTGCAACGAGCGCACGCCGACCTCGCGCGCCCGGATTTGAGAGGCCAGCCCGTGCAGACGATCGCGGCCCGCTGGGGCTTTCGCACCGCCACGGCGTTCAGCCGGGCGTTCCGCGAGGCTTACGGAACCACCCCCACCGAACACCGCCAGAGCGTCCTGGGCGCGCCCCAGTAGTGCCCTTCCAGGAGCTGCCCGGCCGATCATGTGACTGTCGCCTGGTCAGATCCTTGTCCCGTGCATGGGGCGGGGTGAACGCGGTGATCTGTCGGGAGCGGAGTGGGGTCGGCAGCCAGGCCGCCCGCCTACGCGAAGGATCGCGAGGCGGCTGGCCACCGGGCTTCGATGAGGACGGATACAAGAAGCGCAAATCGCACGGCGCGGTGTCGCCCGCGTCGCCCACGGCTCCGGACTTGGCACGGTGCGCTAAGTACTCAAGCGCGCCTTCGCCTGGCTGCACCGCCTCCAACGGCTCCGCACCCGCTACGAACGACACGCCGATCTACGCCGTCTCCAGTGAACGGCCAGACGCACGGTCAGTAGCGGAGGCGAGCCTCGGACCCATCGATACGCACCATGCAGTTCTTGAAGAGCTGCAACGGATGCTGCCGACCGTCAACCGGAGCCAGTGTGAGCTCCAAGTCCTGCAACGGCTTGACCGGGGCGATAAACCTGGCCCCATCCGGATCCGGGCCTCTGAAGGCCGCCGGGCCCCGGGCCGGGTGGTGGGTCCTGACGGGTGCGACGTCCGAGCAGGCCCCGCACACCGGATTCGGCGCGCGGGGCCTCCTCGGTGTTGTCTGCTCAGTCCTGCCAGTAGAACAGCAGGGTGTCGACGTCGAGGGGCTCGCGTTTGCCGAAGTAATACACGCACAGGCCGGTGACCCGGATGCCGCCGGTGGCCCCGTCGATCCAGCGGAAGCCGGCCTCCTCCAGGATCCGCCGGGCCGGGTGCCGGTCGTCGTGGCCCGTGACGAAGCGCCCGAGGGCGCTGATGTAGAGGTCCTCGTCGCCGCACGAGATCACGTGATAGGTGCCGTCGCCCTGCTGGTGGTGGTCCCCTGCGGAGACCGGCGGGTCCGGGGCCAGGCCGGCCGCGGTCAACGCGGCGGTCGCACGCGCGAGCTGGTCGAACAGGTCTGGGCGACCGGGCGGCTCGGTGCACACGGCTTCGAGGCGCCATCGGGGGTCGCTCTGCGGCTCGCACCACGCGGCGTACTCGTGGACGATCACCCGGCGCAATTGCTCGTCCAGGCCGTCGACCTCGGTCCGCGGCCTGCCGAGCCGCTCGTCGATCCGACGGGTCTCCGCAGCGTCCGCGGTGAGCCGATGCATGGCGCAGGCGGCCCTCACGGCAGCCTCGGGGGCGGGCGCCTCGTCCAGGAAGGCGCGCAGCCGGTCCACGTCCGCGACGAGCGACTCGGCGAGAGACGCGATGCCGCGGTCGGGATCGGCCAGGTGCGCCGTCACGTCCTGCCCCGCGTGGTGCAACATCCGGAGCCTGAAGCGGCGGTCCTCGGGCCGTTCCTCGCCCTCGCCGAGTTCGGCCAGGACCGCGTCGGCGCCGTGGTGCTCCACCAGACCGTCCAGGCCCGCCTCCCCGATCTCCCGCCACCGCTGCCAAGGCGAGGCCGCGAGGGTGCGCAGGCCGGGGGCGGCGGTTCGATCGCCGAGCAGGCCACGGGCCTTCAGGGCCGCCTCGGCGACGCCGTACGAACCGTTCCCCCGCAGCTCCTGGTCGCGCAGCCAGGGCAGGAGCTGCGCCCGGCCGGCAAGGAGGTCGAGGAGCGCGATGCGTACCTCGGCCGTCTCGTCCTCGTCCCGGATCCGGTCGACGAGGCCGGGGACCCGGGCCTCCGGGACCCGACCGACGAGCGCGTGGACGCAGATCCGCCGGCGCCACCAGGCGTTGCCGGTGTCCAGGACGTAGAGGGCGAGGGCGTCGGGGTCGTGGGCGTGCAGGGCAACGGTGTCAGGCTGCCCCCGCTCCGGTATCAGCGTGTCGATCTTCCGCATCGGTCGATGCTACGGCTCGGGGCGGTCATCTGCGGCGTCTTGTCGGTGGAGTTCAGCGGGGTTGGCGCCGACTCTGATCTCCCTGTGAGACCGGGAAGCGGTGATGTACCGGGTGTGCTGCAGGATGCAGCGTGAGACCACACGTTCGACGGTTCCAGGTGAAGGCGATCGGTACATCGCGCGGGGTGGCTTATCAGGCGGCTCAGAGCCTCGATGATCTCGTTCGGCCGCATGGTCCGGTCTCTCTTCTCAGCGCAGTTGCTCGGCCAGCCCGACGATGATGCCCTCCGGGCCGCGGAGGTAGCAGAGGAGATGGCTCTCCTCGAACCGGGCGATCTCGCCGACGAGTTCGGCGCCGTGAGGGCGCAGGCGGGCAACGGTGTCCTCGATGTCGTCGACGGCGAACATGACGCGGTGCGTGCCCAGAATGTTGTGCGGTCGGTTGCGCGGCCCGGCACTGATCGCCGCGGGGCTGCGGTACTTCGCCAGCTCGAGCCGGCTGAGACCGTCCGGGGTCCGCACCATTGCGATGTCACAGTGGACGCCGTCGAGTCCCGTGCACTGGTCGGCGAAGGGGCCCTCCACCTCCGCCCTGCCCTCCAGCTCCATACCGAGTTCCACGAAGAACGCGATGGCGGCATCCAAGTCCTCGACGACGATGCCGACGTTGTCCATCCGCTGAATCGCCATGCCGGTTTCTCCTTCTCCTTCATGCGGCCGGCCGGCATCGTCAGCCGGTCGCGTCGCGCGGGCCCCTTCGGCGATCAGGACGCCCGGGACCCCGACGCCGTCTGCGCCCGGGCCGTCACCGGCCCGGTGTCTGCCAGGAACAGGTCATCACGGGCGGGTGAGGGTGTACTGGTAGGTGACCCCGCGAGAGGTGACGTCGCCGGTCAGCTCGGTGACCCGGGACATGGCATCGCCGCATCCAGCCGTGGCGAGGGTCGAACCCCACGGGGTCACGAACCTGATCAGACTCCTGCCGTACTGGTCTTCCAGCAGGGTCGGGGCGGAGGTTACGGCGTCATCCGAGATGGCCGGGTGGGAGAACTCGGCACGGACGAAACCGTTGGGGATCGCCTCTCCGAAGGTCTGCGGAGCGAGTGTCATGGCGATGGGCGAGGCGCCGCCGGCCACGGTCAGCGTGCCGGCGAAAGCAGTGTCAGCAGTGCCTTCGGCTGTGGCGAGGTAGTCGGCGAGCCGGCCACCGCAGGTGTCGACGACTCCCGCGCTCTCCATATTGTGGTCGACGGCGTTCGCGGAGGGGACCGTGAGCAGGGCGGCTGTCGCCATCAGCGTGCCGAGGGCGAGACCACGCGTGGTGTGATTCATGTTCCGCCAACGATCCGGGCGGGTGATCGTTTCGGCCCGTACGTGTGGATGCCGAAAACGACGTACCCCAGCACCTCCGGGCAGCGGATGCCGGACAGCCCTGGCGAACCCGGAGGCGGGGAGTCGTAGGCCAGCGACAGCATCCACTCCACCGGCACCCCCGCGTCCCGCCATCGACAGCCAACTCGCCCAGGCTGCCCTCACCTACGTCACGGCCGCACGCCAAATGGGCGCCGGCGACGAACAGCTGCTCGCGGCAGTCCGCCTCACCCTTACCGCAGCCCCTCAGGGCGCATCCGAGGACTCTGGCCGCTGAAGGTTCTCCGGTACGCGCCGGGCGTCGTGCCCAGCGCGGTCCGGAAGCGGCGCCGCAGGTTGACGGCGGAGGACAGGCCGACCCGTATCGCGATGGCCTCGACCGGCAGTTGCGTCTGCTCTAGCAGGACCCGAGCGGCGCCAAGGCGCTGGGTGAGCAGCCACTGGCCGGGGCTGTGTCCGAGCTGTTCGGCGAATCGCCGGGCGAGGGTGCGGCTGGACACACCCGCCCGCTCGGCGAGGCGCGTCACGGTCAGTTCGGTGCCGAGCCGGGACAGGGCCCACTCCAGCAGCGGCGCGAGCGACTCCTCGGTCCTGGGCACAGGCTGGGCGGCGTACTGCAGTTGGCCGCCTTCCCGGTGCGGCGGCAGCACCATGCTCCGGGCGACCTGGGCCGCGTAGGCGGCGCCGTGATCGCGGCGGACCAGGTGCAGGGCCAGGTCGATGCCCGCCCCGGACCCGGCGCTGGTGGCCACGTCGCCATGGTCGACGTACAGCACGTCCGCGTCGACCTCCACCTGCGGAAACGCGGCGGCGAACTGCCCTGCGCGCCGCCAGTGCGTTGTCGCCCGGCGCCCGTCCAGCAACCCGGCCTGTGCCAGCACGAACGCCCCCGTACAGATGGACACCACCCGGGCCCCGCGGCGGTGCGCCGCGCGCAGGGCGCTCAGGACGCCGGGTGACACGGTTGCCCCGGTCGGCTGCCAGCCCGGGATGACGATGGTGTCCGCGTCGGCCAGCGCCTCCAGCCCCGCCCCGACGTACATCGCGGGCCCCGTTGTGGCCGGGAGTACTCCGGGAAGCTCGGCGCAGACCGTGAAGTCGTAGTACACCGGCAGGTCCGGCCGTACCGTTCCGAACACCTCGGCGGTGCAGGCGAGTTCGAACGGTGACTGCGGCGCGTTCAGCAGCGCGACCACGCGATGACGGCTCATGGCAGGAATGTACCTGCTGGTGTCATTCCAGACTCTGGGCTCCGGTACCCGCTCCGCGCGATCGTGGGCGCATGAGCGAAACGACACGTACGGGTCCGTTGAAGACCACCGTCCACATCGACGACATCGAGCCGGCCGACGTCGCCCCCGGCATCGTCCGCCGCCGGCTCCCGGCGACCGAGTTCGCCTCCGGCTGGCTGATCGACTTCGCCCCCGGCACCCGGTGGCCCGATGTCGACGTCCACGCGACCGAGGAGCGGTACTACGTCCTGAGCGGCGAGGTGATCGAGGGAGAGGAACGTCATGGCCCGGGCACCTACGTGGTGTTCGCCCCCGGCAGCCGGCACCGACCCCGCACGGAGGTGGGAGCACGGATGCTCGGGGTCACGGTGCGGGCACACTGACCGCAGCCCCCTGGTCCCCGGCCGCTACGAGGGAGGCGTCCCTGCCGGTGCGTGGTCGGCAGACGCGGTTGCCGGACCACCGGAACAGGCAGAGAGGACAAGGTAGCTGGCGGCTACCACCGTTGGTCCAGGTGGCCGGAGCCGTGGGCAGGCACGGATTGCGACATGCGTACGGTCGTGAGCGCGATCCCGCGAGAGATCAAGGACGAGTTCAAGTACGACGCGATCCCATGGCAGCGCTTTCCGCACTTTTATGGCCCTGGCGAGGAGATTCCCGGACTCCTTGCGACGCTCGCCTTCGGAGAAGCTGAAGCCGCCCGTGAGGCTTTGCGGCAGCTGCGGATAGATCTTCACCATCAGGGCAGCACGATCGCGGTGGGAGCACTGGCGGTACCTTTCCTGCTCCGGATCGCGGCTACTGGCTCCCCCGGGCTCCGGGCGGAAACCCTTCGCCTGGTCGCCGAGATCGGACGAGGACAGCACCACGGGGACGGAGCACGCGAAGGCCTGCTCAAAGTCTCCGAGGACCCATTCCTGATGGAGGGCACCACGGAGTGCCCGGTGGACTGGACGGTTCAGGCCGCTTGCGAGGCCACCACCGGCGACCTGGACCTCCTGTTTCCTCTTCTCCCCGACCCCGAGCCCGACGTGCGCTCCGCGAGCGCCTTCGTCCTGGCGGCGACGACCAGCGAGGTCCCACGCGTTTCCTCAGCGCTGCACCGCAGTCTGGCGGTGGAAACGGATCCGGTGGTCCGGGTGAGCCTGATCCTGGCGATCGCCCAACTCGCCCGCGAACACCGGGATGAGCACGCTCCAGTGTGGGCCCGCGACCTGTGGTCGGACCCCGGCCGGCCGCCCGAGGTTCGCGTCGGCGCCGGCCTCGCCTGGTTGTGCCTGGCTGTGCCTGGTTGGCGACCCTGTCCCGGACGAGCTCCGCGCCTTGCTGTCCGACCCGAGCACCGATCAACTCGGCGACCTGCTTCAGCGGGTGCCGTGGCTCCCACCGGTCGACTCCAGCAGCGGACTGCGCCGCTGCCTCCACGAAATGCTCACGCCACACACCCCCTGGAACGGCGCTTGACTGCCGGGGTCCGCTCAGGCGAGGAGTTTCGCGAGCCGGGCCATCTCGGCGGGCGGGTCGACCACCGGCTGGATGAGGAGTTCGTCGACGCCGGCCCGTTCCAGGGTGGTGATACGGGCCAGGAGGTCGTCGCGGGTGCCGACCAGGGCCAGGGTGTTCATCAGCGACGGCAGAACCAGGTCCCGCTCCTGCGGTGCGATGCGTCCGAGGTAGTTGGGGTAGAGCTTGGTGTGCCGGTCCGGGGCGGTGGCGGTAGTGCCGCGCCGGTCGAGGAGCCGTCGCACCGCCTCGCGTTCCTCGGGGCCGAGTTGCTCGGCGAGGGCGCGTGTGTCGGCGGCCGTGTCGGCGGCGAAGGCCAGCAGTGACAGGACGAGGTGGCCCGTCGCGTCCCGGGCCGCGTCGCCGTGGGGGTCCTCGTCCTCGTCGAGTAGGTGGAGCGAGGTGACCACGTAGGAGTTCGCCCGGGAGTCCGTGGGGGAGTCGGGGACGTGCGGTGTGTCCTGGGCGGCGTGGCGGCGGGTGTCGTGCAGCCCGTGCCAGGCGGTGGGGTCCAGCAGGCCGAAGGAGATGAGACCGGTGCCGCGGCGGCCGGCGACGGTGGCGGCCTTCGGTCCGAGGAGCGCGGCCACGACGAACTCGATCGGGTCGGCGGTGTTCACGTGCGTCCCTTCGTGCAGGAACCGGATGTCGCGGACCCGGTCGCCTTCGCGGTACCGGGTCGAACGCCCTGCGCACAGGTCCTGCAGTGCGACGGTGAAGTCCTCCAGCCTCGCCGCCGTGGTCGGCCGCATGCCCAGCGTGCGCCGGGCGGTGTTTCCCGTGCCGACTCCGCAGATGATCCGGCCCGGGGCCAGGGCGTTGAGGCTGGCGAGCCCGCTCGCGGCGGCCGGGGCCGAGCGCAGCGCCGGTGAGGTCACGCCGATGCCGAGCCTGATGCGGCTGGTGGCCCTCGCGCAGAGGCTCAAGGCGACGAAGGGATCGCCGTGGACCATGGGGGTGTCGTTGACCCAGAAGCTGTGCAAGCCCAACTCCTCGGCCCGCGCGGCGAGGTCCTCCACACCGGGCTGCGCGGCGACAACGACGCCTGCACGCATCAAACCTCCAAGGCGGACGGGCCGGGGCAGTCCCCGCGGTGACGTGGTGGCGGCGAAGGTTCAGTCGAGGCTGTGCGCGACGGGGTGCAGCGGCTGGTACAGGGGCAGTTCACTGCCGCTGGGGAGGCGTACGGCGGTAAGGCGTCCCCACCGCTCCTCGGTCACCTCGCCGGTGAGCTCCGCGCCCCGCTCCGCCAGCTGGACGAGTACGGCGTCGAGGTCGTCGCACATCAGGTAGAACTCGTGCTTAGGCGCGCCGTCGGTGGGATGCACGGCGACCTCGGCGGGCGGCAGCTTGAAGATCAGCCAGCCGTGTCCCGCGTCGACGTGGGCGAAGCCGAGGACGTCCCTGATGAAGGCCCGGTCGGCTTCGGCATCCTGGGAGTAGAGGATCACGTGTGCGCCTGAGAGCATGCCCCCGATGCTCGCACGCCCCGTCGTCGAGGTTGGGGACACCGCGCCCATGACCTGGACTTCGGCTGGTGCTGTGACCGTGAACGTTCACCGGGTTGCATGGCTCGGGGGCGTGCATGAGTAGTGTCTGTTGGATGGACAGCACGATGCATATGCCGACGGAAGAAGATCTGGAGCTGGTCGAGTTCGCCCAGCGCATTGTTGAGGCCAACGGCGACGGGGAGGTGCACACCGTCGGGGCAGCCGTGCGAGACGCGCAGGGCCGGATGTTCGGTGGCATCAACCTCTATCACTTCACGGGCGGACCCTGCGCGGAGTTGGTGGCGCTCGGGAATGCGCGCGCTGCGGGAGCACGTGACCTGACGGCGATCGTCGCCGTCGGCGACACGGGGCGCGGCGTGCTCGCGCCGTGTGGCCGGGACCGGCAGGTCCTGTTGGACTATCACCCGGGCATCCGCGTCCTCGTGCCGGTAGCCGGCGGCATTCGAAGTGTCGCGGTCTCCGACCTTCTGCCGCATGCCTATGTCTGGGGGGAGCAGTCCGCAGGGTCCGACAGCGCGCTGCGCTCGCCCGCGATACAGGCCCTGCATTTCCATCGCGCCTATCTCGATGCTGTACGCACCGGGCGGAAGATGACCACGGTGCGGTTCCGAGACCCAGTGGAGACGGGCCCGGTGAACATGGTGTTCGAGTTGGACGAGGAGGTGGTGCTGCCGGGTGTGATCACTCAGATCACTTCCAAAAGCGTTGCCGAGTTGACCGAGGCGGACGCCATCGCCGACGGGTTCCGCGACCTTGCCGAGCTGCAGGACAGGCTGCGGTTCCACTACCCCGACATCAAGTCGACCGATGAGGCCACCATCGTTCACTTCCGTCTGACGAGTTGACCGCATCCGCCCGCAAGCGCATGAGCAGTCGCATGCGGGCGGGTTGACGCCCCAACATCTGCCGACAGCCGGTCGGGACGGTCTTCTTCTGCCCAGCAGGAGCCGACGGTCGGGCGGATGCCCAGCGTGCCGAACTCGTCGAACACGAATTCGAACGTGCACGTGCGGTTGGGCCCCACGTGGATCGCGTACTCGAGCCGCTCCGGCTTGGCGTCGAAGTTCGGGTCCGGGCACTGGTCCGGGAAACTCCTTCCAGGCCCCCGTGTGCTGGAAGGAGATCCCGCCGCGAGTCAGCAAGCAAAGCAGGGCCTCGCGGCTGCTCCCGATCGGCGGACCCCCAACCCCTTCGTCCGGTTGGACCCGCTGGGACTGAAGTGCCTCGACCCCGACGACCAGTTCCGGCATGATTCCGCACGCGAGACCGCGGTCGACAGCGACGGCAAGACGAGGGGCGAGGAGCGATTCACATCCCACAGCACGGGAACTGAGCCATGGTGAACGACGAGGCGTACCGCCGAGAGCTGGACTACCTCAGCCAATACGCACACCACGACTGGCTCGGCTTCTCGGTCGTCAGCGGAGCCGTGGGCGGCCTGCTCGGACGAGGCGCCTCATTCCAGGAACAGCTGGCATTGCTCCTGCGGATCGTCGCCGAGCTGCACGACGCCGGGGTGCGACCAGGCGACCTGACGGAGTCGGATCAGGATCACTTCCTGCCCTGGAATGCGGACAAGGCCGCGGCTTTGGCGCGAATCGAGGCAGAGGTTGACGCGCATTCCCGGTTGCCCGACTCCGGCGACATCTGCTGGTTCACGGTGCCGTGACGGTTTCCCCACGAGCCCGGCGTGACCGACGTTCAGTGGGCCCCACTGCCCCGGATGGTCGGGTGTGGGGCACCCGGTGTCAGCGCGCCGCGGCAACCGAGTCGATGAAGCCGTGTCGGGTCCTGCGGTATTCCTCGTGCAGAGGGCCGTCGACGAGGTCGAGCACCTTCAATGCCGCGCTGATCAGCGTTGGGGGACGAGACGTCGCGCCGGCGGTCCGTCGACCTCACCCCCCAACCGACCACCCGAGAGGACCCACACCTGATGTCGATATGGCCTTCGATCGTTGCGGTACTCGGGACCCTTGCCGGTGCCCTGACCGCCGGACTCCTCCAGCACCGTTCGGCACGCACCGCACGCGCCGAGGAGCGCGCCCAAAGCCACCGCCAGGACCAGCTCGGCGCCGTCACCGACTTCGCGGCCGCCCTGGACGCGCACCGCTCGGCGATGTTCCATCGGGAGCGTCTGACACTGACCGAGGCGGGCACCGAGCACCAGCTGGAGTCCCAGACGAGGTCCCACGACACCCGGGCGGCGATCACCGCGCCCCACATCCGCCTTCAGGTCCTGGTCCCCGAACTGGCCGGCCCCGCCCAGCAGGCCGCAGACGCCACGTACGCGCTGCGCAAAGCCATCGACCGGGCCGAGTTGGACGCCCGGCGGCACGCGGCCAAGGAAGCATCCGTAGCCTTCATCGCCGCGGCCGCCGCGCTGCTGAGCCCCGACCACCGGTGACTGAGGACGACCCCTGCCCGGCACGGGCCGTCCGGTCGTGCCGGCCCCTACGCCCTACAACACTCAGCCGATGGGTGTGGTCCTGGTGTTGTCGAGCCGTTCGAGACGCGCCACGTTCTGCCGGTCTTCGGCGTCCGCGCTCGCCTCGGCGGCGAACCAGGCGTCGAGGATTTCCTTGAGCAGCGGTTCCGAT
This sequence comes from Streptomyces sp. NPDC057010, assembly GCF_042673805.1. NCBI lineage: Bacteria > Bacillati > Actinomycetota > Actinomycetes > Kitasatosporales > Streptomycetaceae > Streptomyces > Streptomyces sp. NPDC057010. The sequence goes on from NZ_JBHUSC010000004.1 coordinate 209,019, forward strand.
GTCAGGCGCAGGCTGAGCGCGAGCACGTTGGCGTCGTTCCAGCGGCGCGCACCGTCCGCCGTGTAGGCGTCCGTGCACAGGGCCGCGCGTACGCCGGGAACCTTGTTCGCGGCGATCGATGCGCCGGTACCGGTCCAGCAGCACACGACGGCCTGGTCGGCGTTCCCGGCGGCGACCTCACGGGCTGCCGCCTCCGAGCAGGCTGCCCACTGCGGATCGTCGCCAGGGCTCAGCGCCCCGTAGGCCACCACGTCGTGTCCGCGGTCGCGCAGTTGCCGGAGGAGTGCGCGAGCCACGGGTTCGTCCATGTCCGAGGAAACGGAGATCCGCATGCCCCGAGGGTATCCGGCCGCGGGACGGCCGCTCGCCGCAAGTCGCGCAACGAGCACCTCTGCGCTGCCGCGCTTGACCGGCAACCGGGGTGACACGATCAGCTGCCCTTCACTACTGTCACGTGGGAAAGGACGTGGACAATGACACTGGTCCGAAAGGGGTCACGGCTCATCGCCGTGGATGGAACCACCTACCGGTGGCGGCTCCGCGGACGGCCGACCTACGGCCAAAGCCTGGTCATGTCACCCCTCACCTACGCGGTCGAACACGCCCAGGCTTCCGGCACCACACTGGTGATCACGACCAACCAGCCGCACCCGAGCAACTGGTTCGGAACGGCCGGCAGCCCGGTCCTGCCCGCCCAGGTGGCTGACGGCATCCGCACCGCTCTCGCCGACGGCTGGACACCCGCGAGCCCCGGCTCGCCGTTCCACCTCGACCAGTCAGCCGGCTTCGTCTCGTCCCACTGACCCACCCGACTCAAGGGCCGGAGCCATGTCGGCAATTCCGGCCCTGAGCCGGAGTGCTTGGTGCTGCGTGGCTTACCGCGTGTGGCTTACCGCAGGACGGGGCGGTTGCTGCTGCGTACTCATCCGCGCGGTTGAAGACGCTCTCGCAGCCGGGATGCTCTGCCGTGCAGAAGAGGTGGAGGATTCCGTGGGCGAGCGCGCCCTCCTCGTCCCGGTCCCGGATCACGTCGGCACAGCCCGCGCGGAGATCGTCGCAGCCGTGCCGCCCTCCCCGCCGGCTTCGCCGCACTGCCCCGCCTGCCGCGCCGCATGACGGACACTTCTCGCGACTCGCCGCTATGACCTGCCGTAGCGCAGCCGGGCCGGCCCACCTCCCCCCCGTACTCCATTCGGTCCTGGTCCCCGACCATCCGGCGGGCCGTTGTCCGGGCCAGCTGATTTGCTGGTCGGAACGACGACCGGGGCCAGGAGGCCGATGTGCCGGAGCCGACCACGACCGAGCCGGGGGAGCTGCTGCTGAGGACCGGGCGGTTCTTCCGTCCAGGCGAGCACGCGGCCGACTGGCACAGCGAGACGATCACCGGCGGCCGTGAGGGTGACGTCTTCTACCGGGACCGGTGGAGCCACGACAAGGTCGTGCACTCGACCCATGGGGTGAACTGCACGGGTTCGTGCCGGTGGAAGGTGTACGTCAAGGACGGCATCATCACCTGGGAGACCCAGGCCACGGACTATCCGTCGGTGGGCCCGGACCGCCCGGAGTACGAGCCGCGCGGCTGTCCGCGCGGTGCCTCGTTCTCCTGGTACACGTACTCTCCGACCCGCGTCCGCTACCCGTACGTTCGCGGCGTGCTGCTGGAGATGTACCGGGAGGCGAAGCAGCGCCTGGGCGATCCGGTGCTGGCGTGGGCCGACATCCAGCAGGATCCCGAGCGCCGCAGCACGTACCAGCGGGCCCGCGGCAAGGGCGGCCTGGTGAGGGCGGGCTGGGACGAGGCCGTGGAGATGGTGGCCGCCGCCCACGTGCACACCGTCAAGGAGCACGGCCCGGACCGGATCGTCGGCTTCACTCCCATCCCGGCGTTCTCGATGGTGTCGTACGCGATCGGCTCCCGCTTCATCGAGCTGATCGGCGGCAGCATGCTGTCGTTCTACGACTGGTACGCCGACCTGCCGGTGGCCTCGCCGCAGGTGTTCGGGGACCAGACGGATGTGCCGGAGTCGGGGGACTGGTGGGACGCGGCGTACCTGATGATGTGGGGGTCGAACGTCCCGGTGACCCGGACCCCCGACGCGCACTGGATGGCGGAGGCCCGTTACCGCGGCCAGAAGGTGGTCGTCGTGGCGCCCGACTACGCCGACAACGCCAAGTTCGCCGACGAATGGCTGCACCCGCACCCCGGGACCGACGCGGCCCTCGCACAGGCCATGGGACACGTGGTCCTCAAGGAGTTCTTCGTCGACAAGCAGAGCCCGTACTTCCTCGGCTACGTCAAGAAGTTCACCGACCTGCCGTTCCTGGTGACCCTGGCGGAGCGGGACGGGGCGTACGTCCCGCACAAGTTCCTGCGCGCCGCCGACATCGGCGACACGGGGGAGGGCGCGGAGTGGAAGACGGTCATGCTCGACGGGCGCACCGGCGCGCCGGTGGTGCCCGGTGGCTCGCTCGGCTTCCGCTGGACCGAGTCCGGCAAGGGCAAGTGGAACCTCGACCTGGACGGCATCGAGCCCAAGCTGTCGCTGTACGGGGACGACCCGGTCGGCGTCCCGGTGCTGCTGCCCCGCTTCGACACCGAGGGCGGGGAGCACGGGCAGGGCCGGGGCGAGGTGCTGCGCCGCGGTGTACCCGCGGTCCGCATCGGGGGCGAGGGCGGCCCGCTGGTCACCACGGTGTACGACCTGCTGCTCGCGCAGTACGGGGTGGGGCGGGAGGGACTGACCGGCTCATGGCCGGCCGGCTACGAGGACGCGGCCCACCCGGGGACCCCGGCCTGGCAGGAGGAGCACACCTCGGTCCCGGCCGCGGCATGCGTGCGGATCGCCCGGGAATTCGCGTCCACGGCCGAGGAGACCGAGGGACGCTGCATGATCGTCATGGGGGCGGGCACCAACCACTGGTTCCACTCCGAGACGATCTACCGCTCGTTCCTGGCGCTGCTGCAGCTGACCGGCTGCCAGGGCCGCAACGGCGGCGGCTGGGCGCACTACGTCGGGCAGGAGAAGGTCCGCCCGATCACCGGCTGGTCGACGGTGGCGTCCGGCGCCGACTGGTCCCGCCCGCCCCGTTTCGGCATCGGAGCCGGGTTCTTCTTCCTGAACACCGACCAGTGGCGCTACGACCGCTTCCACTCCGACGTGCTGGCCTCCCCACTGGGGGAGGGCCGCCTTGCGGGGATGACCGCCGCGGACTGCCTGGCCGCGGCCACCCGGATGGGCTGGATGCCCTCCTACCCCACCTTCGACCGCAGCTCCCTCGCCCTGGGCGAGGCCGCGGACCCGGTCGCCTCGGCGGTCGCCGAACTGAAGGAAGGGAGCCTGAACTTCGCCTGTCAGGACCCGGACGCGCCGGAGAACTGGCCGCGGGTGATGACCGTATGGCGGGCGAACCTGCTGGGGTCATCCGCCAAGGGAGCGGAGTACTTCTCCAAACACCTGCTGGGGACCCACCACACGCTGCGCGCCGAGGAGGCCGGGCCGGAGGTCCGCCCGCGTGACGTGCGCTGGCACGAGGAGGCTCCGGAGGGCAAGCTCGACCTGCTGCTGTCGCTGGACTTCCGGATGACGTCGACGACCCTGCTGTCCGACATCACCCTGCCGGCGGCGACCTGGTACGAGAAGCACGACCTGTCCTCCACGGACATGCACCCCTTCGTGCACTCCTTCACCCCCGCGGTGGACCCGCCCTGGCAGACCCGCACCGATTTCGAGGCCTTCCACGACATCGCCGCCCGCTTTTCCGAGATGGCCGCCACGCACCTCGGGGTGCGCAAGGACCTGGTCGCCACACCACTGCAGCACGACACGGCCGGCGGGGAACTCGCCCAGCCCGGCGGGGTGGCGCTGGACTGGGCGAAGGGGGAGTGCGAGCCCGTCCCGGGACGGACGATGCCCCACCTCACCGTCGTCGAGCGCGACTATCCGGCGACCAGCGCCAAGCTCGCCTCCCTCGGGCCGCTCGCCGAGGAGCTGGGGCTGCCGATCAAGGGGATCGCGCTCCGCCCCGACGAGGAGGTCGACCAGCTGCGGCACCTCAACGGGGTGGTCCGCGGCGGCGTGGCCGACGGCCGGCCCGCCCTGGACACCGCGGTCAAGGTCTGCGACACCATCCTGGCCCTGTCCGGCACCACCAACGGCCGCCTGGCCACCCAGGGCTTCCACACCCTGGAGGAACGGACCGGCCAGGAGATGGCCCACCTGGCCGCCGAGCACGAGGGCAAACGCGTCTCCTACCGCGACACCCAGGCGGCCCCCGTCCCGGTGATCACCTCGCCGGAATGGTCCGGGTCGGAGGCGGGCGGCCGCCGCTACAGTCCGTTCACCCTCAACACCGAACACCTCAAACCCTGGCACACCCTGACCGGCCGCCAGCACTTCTTCGTCGACCACGACTGGATGCACGAGCTCGGCGAAGCCCTGCCCGTCTACCGCCCGCCCCTGGACATCCACCGGCTCTTCGGTGAACCGAGGCTCGGCGCCGACGGGCAGCGGGAGGTCACGGTCCGGTTCCTGACCCCCCACAACAAGTGGTCCATCCACTCCGAGTACCAGGACAATCTCTTCATGCTCTCCCTCTCCCGCGGCGGGCAGCTGATCTGGATGTCAGTCCAGGACGCGGAGGCGATCGGGGTGAAGGACAACGACTGGATCGAGGCCGTCAACCGCAACGGCGTCGTCGCCGCGCGCGCGGTGGTCTCCCACCGAATGCCCGCCGGCACCGTCTTCATGCACCACGCCCAGGAGCGGACCGTGGGCGTGCCCAAGTCCGAGACCACCGGCAAGCGGGGCGGCATCCACAACTCCCTGACCCGCGTGATGATCAAACCCACGCATCTGATCGGCGGCTACGCCCAGTTCACCTGGGCCTTCAACTACCTGGGCCCGACCGGCAACCAGCGCGACGAGGTCACCGTCATCCGGCGCCGCAGCAACCAGGAGGTGCAGTACTGATGGCTCGCGACGCGACGGGCATCGGACGCGTCATGGCGCAGGTCGCCATGGTGATGAACCTCGACAAGTGCATCGGCTGCCACACGTGCTCGGTGACGTGCAAGCAGACGTGGACCAACCGGCAGGGCATGGAGTACGTCTGGTTCAACAACGTCGAGACCCGGCCCGGCCAGGGGTACCCTCGCCGCTGGTCCGACCAGCAGCGGTTCCGCGGCGGCTGGGAACTCAACCGGCGCGGCCGGCTCAAACTCCGCCAGGGCAGCCGCCTGTTCAAGATGGCATCGATCTTCGCCAACCCCGTACTGCCGGAGATCAAGGACTACTACGAGCCCTGGACCTACGACTACAAGAACCTCACCGACGCCCCCCTCGGCGAGGACTACCCCGTCGCCGAGCCCCGCTCACTCCTCTCCGGCAAGCCGATGAAGATCGAGTGGAGCGCCAACTGGGACGACAACCTCGGCGGGGCCGCCGAGCACGGGCCCGACGACCCGGTCGTCGCCCGCATCCGCGACCAGGTCGGCGAGAAGATCCGCTTCGAGTTCGAGCAGACCTTCATGTTCTACCTGCCGCGGATCTGCGAGCACTGCCTCAACCCGGCCTGCGTGGCCGCCTGCCCCTCCGGAGCCCTGTACAAGCGCGCCGAGGACGGCATCGTACTGGTCGATCAGGACCAGTGCCGCGGCTGGCGCCAGTGCGTGACAGCCTGCCCGTACAAGAAGATCTACTTCAACCACAAGACCGGCAAGGCCGAGAAGTGCACCTTCTGCTACCCGCGGATCGAGGTCGGCCTGCCCACCGTCTGCTCCGAGACCTGCGTCGGCCGACTGCGCTACCTCGGCGTGATGCTGTACGACGCCGACAAGGTGACCGCCGCCGCTTCCACCCCCGACGACCACGGCCTGTACCAGGCGCAACTCGGCGTGTTCCTCGACCCCGAGGATCCCGAGGTACGCCGTGCGGCCGAACGCGACGGCATCCCGCACGACTGGTACGAGGCGGCCCGCCGCTCCCCGGTCCACGCCCTGATCAGCACCTACAAGGTCGCCCTGCCCCTGCACCCGGAGTTCCGGACCCTGCCCATGGTCTGGTACATCCCCCCGCTCTCCCCGGTCGTGGAGGCCGTCACCCGCTCCGGCCACGACGGAGAGGACGCCGGCAACCTGTTCGGCGCCATCGACGCCCTGCGCATCCCGCTGGAGTACCTCGCCGAGCTGTTCACCGCGGGCGACACCGCCCCCGTACGCGCCTCCCTCGACAAACTCGCCGCGATGCGCTCCCACATGCGCGACCACAACCTGGGCCGCACCCCGTCCGGGGAGGCGGCCGAGGCCGTCGGGCTGACCGCGGCCGAACTGGAGGAGATGTACCGGCTGCTGGCCCTGGCCAAGTACGACGAGCGCTACGTCATCCCGACGGCCGCCATCGGCCAGGCACGGGCGCTGGAGGAAGCGGCCCTCGCGGAAGGCTGCTCGCTGGACTACGACGGAGGCCCGGGCATGGGCGCGTCCGGCCCCTTCGGCGACGACTCCGGTCGCAAGTCCCTGCCGCTGGTCACGATCGAGAACTTCCACGCCACCCGCAAACGGCAGACCGCCGACCGCGAGGAGGACGTGCAGTGACCTCCACGAACTCCACGGCCCCGACAGGGCCGGCATCGTCGCCGCGGCCGCCGAACGGCGTGGACATCCCGCTGGACCGGCCGGCCCGTCTCCTCCACCAGGCCGCCGCACACTGCCTGCTCTACCCTGGCGGGGACGGCTGGCACGAACGGATGCACCTGGTGCGCCGGGCCCTCGAAGCGGAACCCCACCCGGCCGCCGCCGCCCTGGGGCCCTTCCTCGAACACGCCGCCGCCACCCCCGCGGCCGCCCTCGGCGAACACTACGTCGCCGTCTTCGACTTCAAGACCCGGCACAGCCTGTACCTCAGTTGGTGGGCCGACGGAGACACGCGCCGCCGGGGCCGCTCGCTCCTGGCCTTCAAGGAGGCCTACCGGGCCCGGGGCCTCCTCTTCAGCGGCGAGGAGCTGCCCGACTTCCTGCCCGCCGTACTCGAATTCACCGCCGCGACCGCCGACGCCGGCCTGCTGGCCCGGCATCGACCCGGCCTCGAACTCCTGCGCCTGGCCCTCGCCGAACACGGCACCCCGTACGCCGCGGTGGTGGCCGCGGTCTCGGCGACCCTGCCCGGCCCCACCCCCAAGGACCGGGCGGAGGCCCGCGCCCTGGCCCTGGCCGGCCCGCCCCAGGAGAGCGTCGGGCTGGACGACCTGCCCCCGTACGCCCACCTGACCCAGCTGCCCCTCATCACCGGAGACAGCCGATGAACACCTTCCTGTGGGGAGCCCTCCCGTACCTGGTCTTCGGGGTGCTGGTCACCGGACTGTTCTGGCGCTACCGCTACGACAAGTTCGGCTGGACCACCCGCTCCTCCGAGGTCTACGAGTCGAGGATCCTCAACATCGCCTCCCCGGTCTTCCACTACGGCATCCTCTCCGTCCTCGCCGGCCACCTCATCGGCCTCTTCATCCCCTCCTCATGGACGGCGGCCGTCGGGATCGACGAGCACACCTACCACCTCTTCTCGCTGCTCGGCGGCGGCCTGGCCGGCACCCTCGCCGTGCTCGGCATCCTGACCCTGATCTGGCGCCGCCGCACCAAGGCCCCCGTATTCCGTGCCACCACCCGAAACGACAAGGCCATGTACGTGGTGCTCGTCGGCGCGATCGTCTGGGGCCTGACCAACAAGTTCATCCACTCGGACTTCCAGTCCGGCTACAACTACCGCACCACCATCGCCCCGTGGGCCCGCAGCCTCTTCCGGCTGGAACCGGACGTGTCCTTGATGGACCACGTCCCGCTCGGCTACAAGGTCCACGCCCTCATCGGCATGCTGCTGTTCGCGATGCTCCCCTTCACCCGCTTGGTGCACATGTTCAGCGCACCCGTGCAGTACTTCTTCCGCCCCTACATCCTCTACCGCACGCGCGACCCCGAAGAACTGACCGGCCGCATCCCACGCCGGGGCTGGGAACGCATCGACCGCTGAACCCTCCGGAAAACCCATAGCGGACCCGTTTCGGACCGCCTACTGCTTTCGTACGGATACGAAAGTAGTAGGCGGTCCCGCTATTTAAAGGCCCATCGCCCGATGTTTCGGGGTATTGCCAGGGTGTTATCTGGAAGAGAAGGCCGACCGGGTCAGAAAATCTCCCGGCGGATTATCAAGTTACATCCTGAATCGAGGAAAAGACCATGACTGCCATGCAGACCATGCCGCGACTGGAACCCGGCGAAAGCGTCCACGAAACAGACCGTCACACCTGTCTGACCTGTGCAAACACCTGGCGTGACGAATATGACGTCACCTGTCGGCTGGATTATCTGGCCCTCGAGCACGACGTCTACACCGATCACGGAGTCCCGGTCACCCCGGCCCGCTCCATGTGCCCCGAATGCGGCAGTGCGGACGTCCGCGACGAGTACGGCTACGGCGCCGCCCATCTCGCCCCCCTGTCGCCCCGTCGGCACTTCTTCCCCTGGCTCCACCGCCACGCCGCCTGATTCCTGATATTCCCGAAGGAGAGCGCCATGCGTGCCCTGACCCTTGTTCCCGGGCAAGCCCGGTCCCTGGCCGTCACCGATGTCCCCGATCCCGTCGCCGGCCCCGGCGAGCTGCTCGTGGACGCCCTGGCCCTCGGCGTGTGCGGAACGGACCGGGAGATCGCCTCCGGCGCCTACGGCTGGCTCCCCCGAGGCCACGACCGGCTCGTCCTGGGCCACGAATCCCTCGGCCGGGTACTGACCGCACCCGAGGGCAGCGGCTTCACCACCGGCGATCTCGTCGTCGGCATCGTCCGCCGCCCCGACCCCGAACCGTGCGGAGCCTGTGCCCGAGGCGAGTTCGACATGTGCCGCAACGGCCGCTACACCGAACGCGGCATCAAGCAGCTCGACGGCTACGGCTCCCAGCGCTGGACCGTGGAAGCCGACTACGCGGTCCGGCTCGACCCCGTACTCGCGCCGGTCGGCATGCTGATGGAACCCACGACCGTCGTGGCCAAGGCCTGGGACCAGATCGAGCGGATCAGCGCCCGCGCCTGGTGGGAGCCCGAGTCCGTCCTGGTCACCGGAGCCGGCCCGATCGGCCTCCTCGCGACGATGCTCGGCACCCAGCGCGGCCTGGACGTCCACGTCATGGACCGCATGACCGACGGACTCAAGCCCGCCCTCGTCGCGGCCCTCGGCGCCACTTACCACAGCGGTGAGGTCACCGACATCGCCCAGCGCATCGCGCCCGACATCGTCATCGAAGCCACCGGCAACTCCGCGGTCGCCCTGGGCGCCATGGAGACCGCCACCCCGGCGGGCATCGTCTGCCTGACCGGCGTCTCCCCGACCGGCCGCCGCCCCGTCGCCATCGACGCCGGTGCCCTGAACCGCAACCTCGTCCTGGAGAACGACGTCATCTTCGGCTCCGTCAACGCAAACCGCCGCCACTACGAGCTCGCCGCCGAACAGCTCGCCCGCGCCGACCGCGGATGGCTGGAGCGCCTCATCACACGCCGCCTGCCCCTCGAAGACGCGACCGATGCCTTCGCCCCCGGCGACCGCTCCGACATCAAGGTCGTGCTCGACCTCTGAGCCCCACCCCTCATCTGCCGGACCAGGAGTCCCGCCATGAGTACCACCCCTGCCCCAGCCGCTGCCACCGCCCTCGTGACCCGTACGCCCCGCACGTTGTGGGTGTGGACGGCCACCGCCGCGCTCGCCAGCTTCCTCTTCGGCTACACCAGCGCCGTCATCTCCGGAGCCAACCTGTTCATCCGGGACGACCTGCACCTGGGCACGGTCGCCCAGAGCGCCCTGGTCTCCCTGTTCCTGGCCGGTGCCGCCGCCGGTGCGCTGACCGCCGGCCGGCTCGCCGACCGGCTCGGGCGGCGCCGTACCTTCCTGGCCGTCGGCGTGCTGTTCCTGGCGGGCACCGTCCTGGCCTTCACGGCTCCCGGACTCACCGTTCTGCTGGTCGGCCGATCCATCCAGGGCGCGGCGGCCGGCATCGGCTCCGCCCTGGTGCCGATGTACCTGGCCGAACTCGCCCCGGCCCGGATCCGCGGCCGCCTCGTCTCCGTCAACCAACTGCTCCTGACCTTGGGCCTGCTGGCGGCGTTCCTGGTCGACTGGGCCCTGTCGGGCTCCGGTGACTGGCGGCTGATGTTCGCCGTAGCGCTCGTTCCGGCCCTGCTGCTCCTGCTCGGACTGGCCAGGCTGCCCGAATCCCCGTCCTGGCTGGCTGCCCGCGGCCGGACCAGCGCGGCCCGCGCCGTGCTGGAGCGGATCCAGAGCCGCGAGCAGGCCGATGCCGTGCTGACCGGCCTCCACGCCGCACGCGCAGAACGGGCCGACGGCCCGAAGGGCCTGCGGAGCCTGACCGGCCGGGCCGTGAAGCGGGCCGTGGTCGTAGGCGTTGCACTGGCCGTCCTCCAGCAGTTCGTGGGCATCAACGCCGTCATGTACTTCGCGCCGACGGTCATGAAGGGAACCGGCCTGAACGCCTCCAACTCCATCGCCTACTCCGTCGCGATCGGCGTCATCAACGTCATCGCCACGGTGGTCGCGATGACCCTGGTCGACCGCTGGGGCCGCCGTCCGCTGCTGCTGGTCTCCCTGGCCGGGATGTTCATCGCCCTGGTGCCGCTCGGTGCGACGTTCGTCTGGCACCTGCCCGCCTCGCACGTGATCGCCCTCGTGGCCCTGCTGGGCTACGTGGTCGCGTTCGCGATCGGCATGGGGCCGGTGTTCTGGCTGCTGGCCTCCGAGATCTTCCCGCCGAGCGTCCGCGCTACCGGAATGGGCCTGTCCACGACCGTGGTCTGGATCAGCAACCTCCTCGTCGGACAATTCTTCCTGTCGGTCGCTGCCGGTATTGGCCAAGGTGAGACGTTCTGGCTCTTCGCGGTGGCCTGCGTACTGGGCTTCGTCTTCGTCCGCCGCCGGGTCCCCGAGACCAAGGGGCGCAACGCGGCCCAGATCCAGGCCGCACTCACCTGACCGCACCCAGCACCCCGGCGCCCGTCCCGCCGGTCCCGCACGGTCCATCGGCCCGCCTCCCGCGGTTCACCCGGGAGGCGGGTCCACCCGCATCGCCGCGAGCGCGACCCCGGCGAGCAGGAGGAGCACCACGCCCAGGGCCCAGCCCGGGCCTGGCCCGCCGTGCAGGAGACCCCCGGTGTACGCGCCGAGCAACACCAACCCGACCGAGGCTGCCCGCCGTACCGCCTCCGGTGCTCGTCGGGCGGCGGCCAGGCCGGTCAGGGTCCGGGTGACCACCGTGGTCGTCAGGTCCGGAACGGCCAGCCGCCGCGCCACGCCGTTCTGCAGGCCCATCCCGACCGCCAGCGGCACCAGTACCGCGTACCGCCCGCCGCCGGTCACCAGGCACATCAGCGCCGACCCCACGAGCGCCGCCTGCACCGCGACGAGCCGGGCGAGCAGCCCGCCCTCGCGGGCAGCTCTCGGCCAGCGGCCCGCGGCCACCGCGCCGGCCACGAACGATCCCAGAGCCGTCGCGGACGCCGGCGCCGACAGCTCGGCGAACCCGGCCAGCGCGAACCCGAGGAAGGCCACGTTGCCCGTCATGTTGGCCACGAACACCCGGCCCAGAGAGAGGAAGCTGACCGCGTCCACGAGCCCGCTCGTGAACGTCAGCACCAGCAGCAGCGGTGCCAGCCGGGCGTACGCGCCGTGCTCGGGAAACAGCCACCGGGCAGCCCACGGAGCCCGTCGTCGCCCGCCGCTCACCGCGCTCCCGTCAGCGGAAGGTCCGCCCGTACGTCGAAACCCGCGCCGTCCGGCCGCGGCCCGGCCACCAGACGGCCCCCGGCCACCCGGACCCGCTCGTCCATCCCGGCCAGGCCGTTCCCGCCAGAAGGCACGCCTACCCGCGCCCCGCCAGCGGCAGGACCGTTGCCCACGTGCACCCGCAACACCCCACCCGCCCCCGCCGCACCGCCGTCGGACGCGAGGGCCAGCTCCACCTCCACGGGTGCGCCCGGCGCGTGCTTGAGCGCGTTCGTCAACGCCTCCTGCACCACCCGATAGGCCGTACGCTGCACACCGGCGGGCACCTGCCCGAGCCCCGGCCCCTGCCGCAGCCGCACCGGCGTCCCCGCGGTTTCACGGGCCCGCTCGACCAGCTCGGCCAGATCCGCCAGCGTCGGCAGCGGCGTCACCGGGGTGTCGCCGCGCCGCAGCACCCCCAACGTCTCCCGCAGTTCCTCCAGCACCTGACGCCCCAACGCCGCGACCTCACCGGCCTCCGCCGCCCGCTCCGGGTCCCGGGGCCGCAGCCCGAGCGCCAGCACATCGGCATCCATGACGATCTGCACCACACGATGGCTCACCACGTCGTGCATCTCCCACGCGATGCGGCGCCGCTCCTCAGCCCGGGCTCCTTCCCGCTGCAGCGCCGCCTCCCGCACGGCCCGCGTCAGCAGCGCCTCACGGGCTCCCAGGTACAGACCGGCCAGCGCGCCACCGCCGACGATGCCCGCCGAGTACACCAACGCCCGCGCCACGCCGACCTGCTGCAGACCCGACACCTGCGAGAAGGTGTGCACGAGAACGCCCACGCCGAGCGCCAAGGGTCGCAGAGACCGGTAGCGGCCGCCGGGCAAGGATCCGAGGGTGAAGCCCACCACCCCCATCGCCACCGGGTCGGCCCGCACCAGATCGGTCGCGTACACCACCGCCACCACCCACAGCGGAAACCTCCGCCGGACCAGGAGCACCGCACCGACCAGCAGGGACAGCAGTACCGACGGCAACGGATCGGGGTCATCGAGCAGTCCGTGGCGCTGCCCCGCGTACGCGTTCAGGACGCCGTACGCCGCGGTGAACAGCGCCACCGCCGCATCCGTCCCGCGCTCGCCGAACGCCCACGGGCCGTAGCCCGTAGCCCGCCGCCCCCCGCCCCCGGGTGGGGCGCCCGGGGCCGTCATGACGGGGGTTCCGGCACCCCCGGGCCGGCCTCGTGGGCCAACAGCGCCAGCTGCACCCGGTTGGCGGCGCCCACCTTGGTGAGCATGCGGCTGACATGGGCCTTCACCGTGGCCTCGGCCATGGCCAGCCGCTCCGCGATCTCCTGGTTGGACAGCCCCTCCGCGACCAGTCCGAGAACCTCCCCCTCCCGCGGGGTCAAGGCCTCCAGCCGGGCCCGGGCACGGCGGTTCTGCCCCGCCGCCGGCGATCGGAAGGACTCCAGCACCTGCCGCAGTACCGGGGGAGAAAGCGCCGCGTTCCCCTCCCGTACGGCCCGCAGCGCGGCCAGCAGCTCATCGGGCGGCGTGTCCTTGAGGAGGAAACCGTCCGCGCCGAGGGCCAGTGCCTGCTCGACGTACTCGTCCAGTCCGAAGGTGGTCATCACCACGATCGCCGTCTCCGTGCCGGCGTCCCGCAGAGCGGCCGTGGTCTCGAGTCCGTTCAACACCGGCATCCGGATGTCCAGCAGCAGGATGTCCGGCCGGTGCGTCCGTACGAGTTCCACCGCACGTGCGCCGTCCTCTGCCTCCGCCACCACCGTGAACTCGCCCGTGGACTCCACGAACGCCCGCAACCCCCGGCGAACCATCGGTTCGTCATCAGCCACCACCACGGTGCCCGACCGTGTGCCGTCCATGGCCCCCAGTGGATCAGCTGCCTTGCCGCGCCGCGACCCGACGGCCCGGCGTCGTACATGGACGCCCACTCGGGTGCACGCGCTGCGGAGGTGCACGGCCGGTACCGCGCGGACGATGGGTGGCATGACCACCTCGCAGCGGGATCCCGGCACAGGCCACCTGCCCGGTACGGCTGTCGGCCTCGGGCGCGTGGTGTTCATCGCCGCCGTCGCAGCGCTCGGCGGCTTCCTGTTCGGCTACGACAGCGCCGTCATCAACGGCGCCGGCGAAGCCATCCAGGAACGGTTCCGGATCAGCGACGGTGAACTCGGCACGGTCGTCGCCATCACCCTGCTGGGCTGCGCCGCGGGCGCCGCCGCAGCCGGCCGCCTCGCCGACCGGCTCGGCCGCATCCGCGTCATGCGGATCTCCGCCGTCCTCTTCACCGCCAGCGCCCTCGGATCGGCACTGCCCTTCGCCCTATGGGAGCTGGGAGCGTGGCGGGCCATCGGCGGGTTCGGCATCGGCATGGCCTCGGTCACCGGCCCCGCCTACATCGCGGAAGTCGCTCCGCCGGCCTACCGAGGACGCCTCGGCTCCTTCCAGCAGGCCGCCATCGTGGCCGGCATCGCCACGTCCCAGCTCGTCAACTGGGCCCTCCTCACCATGGCCGGCGGCAACCCCAGTGATCCGCTGGCCGGCCTCGAGGCCTGGCAGTGGATGCTCGGCGTGATGGTCGTCCCGGCCGTCCTGTACGGCGTCATGAGCCTGGTCATCCCCGAATCCCCCCGCCACCTCGTCGCCACCGGTCGCGAGGCCGATGCCCACCGGATCATCGCCGAGCTCGAAGGCCCTGGCACGGACACCGCGGCGCGAATCGCCGAGATCCGCCGCGCCATGCACAGCGACCGCGGCGCGGGCACCTTCCGCGACCTCCTCGGCGGCCGCGTCGGCGTCCTGCCGATCGTCTGGACCGGCATCGGCCTGTCGGTCTTCCAGCAGCTCGTCGGCATCAACGTGATCTTCTACTACAGCAACCAACTGTGGGAGTCGATCGGCATCGACCCCACCAGCTCCTTCTTCTACTCCTTCGAGACGTCGCTCGTGAACATCGCCGGCACCGTGATCGCCATGAGCCTGGTCGACCGCCTCGGCCGCCGCCCGCTCATCCTCGCCGGCGCCGCGGGCATGACCCTCGCGCTGGCCGCGTGTGCCTGGGCCTTCTCCTACCGGCAGGACACCGGTGGCGCCTTCGCCCTCCCCACCACCCAGGCCACCGTCGCCCTGATCGCCGCGAACCTCTTCGTCCTGTCCTTCGCGGCGTCCTGGGGCGTGGTGGTCTGGGTACTGCTCGGTGAGATGTTCCCGGGCCGCATCCGCGCCGCGGCCCTCGGCGTCGCGGCGTCCGCTCAGTGGATCACCAACTGGGCCATCACGGTGAGCTTCCCGGACCTCTCCGCCTGGAACCTGTCCGCCACCTACGCGATCTACGCCGCCTTCGCCGCCCTCGCGATCCCCTTCGTCCTCGCCTTCATCCCGGAAACCAAGGGCAAGGCGCTGGAGGCCATGGGCTGAAGCCGTGCGCGACGTGCCACGCACGGGCCGAGTACGCCTCAAACTCCCGACTCGGGTTACCGAGGCCGGACCTGCCCGCACGCGGAACGGGCGGGGGCTCGGCGCGCCCCCGCCCGGTAGATGTCAGGTCTTGGGGCACTCCCGCCAGGCCAGGTGGTAAACGGTGCTGATGTCACCGTCAGTGGAGTCCATGGTCATGTAGCTGCTGGACGCGGGAGCCGACGTGCCCTTGCGGACGCGGAGTTCGGTGTTGATGTTGAAGTTCCGCTGCACGCCGCACGGTGCCCACACCCACTGCGCCCAGTCGGTCTCGTCGGTGACCTGCCAGTTGTCGTCGTAGGGGCCGTTGAACGCGTGTTCCCGGGCAGCGGTCTGCGGCGAGCCCTGGAAGTAGTACGAGGCCTTCGTGGTGCTGCTCGCGCCGGGCGCGAGAGCGGCGTAGCCGCGGTAGTCCGCGCTGGCGATCGCGTAGGTGAAGCCCTGGGGCACGTGCACGATCAGGTTGAGCTGGCAGTTCCTGCGCGCGGCGGTGGGCGGTGCGCCGCCGCCGACCTGGGCGACGTACTGGCTGTAGGTCACGGTGAAGGCGGTGTTGTCCTGGGACACGGCGACGGCTGCCGTGTCCTTCGGACATCCGGACCCGTTGACCGTCGCGACGTCGATGACGATCCGGTCCGGCGGCGGGTCCGTGATCGCCGAGGGGCTGTGCTGGGCGGGCAGGGCCGATGCGAGCAGCAGGCCGATCGCGCCGCTCACCAGAAAACCTCCGGCCATGACTTCTCCAATCCGCTGCTTCGAAAAACCGGGCCGCAGGGGGCGGCCGCGGTCTGGGTTACGCGGGGTGGGGGAGTGACAGCCGGCGGAAGCTGTGTCGGGCAGTCGTGGAGCTCTCCATGACTGCGACGGGTGCAATGAATGCCATGACCATGACAAGCATGGCGATCCGGGGGGACGGACAGCGAAATCGTAGGAGCCACTGCCGGGTGCAGCCAGCACTCGGTTCAGCCATTCACCCGTCAGGGGAGCCAGGCGTCTTGCCACTGACCGAAAGGCCTCTGGACTGAGGCGGACCACCAGGCGGTGGAGCGCTCGGGAGACTTGTTGCGTGGGAGCTGTTCGACGTCCACGTGGTGGCCGTTGAGGTGGCGGAGGCCGGCAAAGGCGTCAAACGCCCCGAGGCCCAAGCGGCGATGGGTGGCACCGGCTGGCGACGCTCGGCGGTTTTTGACCGGACTGCCGCGAACGCCCCGTGACCTCGGCGGACCGGGGTCGCGGGGCGTCCTCGGACGGACGGACGGACGGACGGACGGCCGTCCGGACGGTTCCGGCTACCGGCTACCGGCTGAGCGACCTGAGCGCCGCCGCGTCGTACGGCTTCAGCTCGTCGAAGCGGTTGCCGAGGACCTTCGCCGCCCACTGCGGGTCCTGAAGCAGCGCGCGGCCGACGGCGACCATGTCGAACTCGCCGCGTTCCATGCGGTCCAGGAGGTTGTCGATGTCGCCCAGCGCCGCACCCTCGCCGGCGAAGGCGCGCAGGAAGTCACCGTCGAGGCCGACCGACCCGACGGTGATGGTCGGCCGGCCGGTGAGCTTCTTGGTCCAGCCCGCCAGGTTCAGGTCCGAGCCCTCGAACTCCGGGATCCAGTAGCGCCGGGTGGAGGCGTGGAACGCGTCGACGCCGGCCGCCGCCAGCGGGGCCAGGATCGCCTCCAGCTCCTGCGGGGTCTGCGCCAGCCGGGCGTCGTAGGCCTCCTGCTTCCACTGCGAGTAGCGGAAGATCACCGGGAAGCCGGCCGAGACGCGCTCGCGGACCGCGGCCACGATCTCCGCGGCGAACTTCGTACGGGCCGCCGCGTTGCCGCCGTAGGCGTCGGTGCGGCGGTTGGTCCGCTCCCACAGGAACTGGTCGAGCAGGTAGCCGTGAGCGCCGTGCAGTTCGACCCCGTCGAACCCGATCCGCTCGGCCTCCGCGGCGGCGTCGGCGAACGCGCCGATGACGTCGTCGAGGTCGGCGCGGGTCATCGCCTTGCCGGTCCCCTCGGTGCCGTCGACGCGGATGCCGGAGGGGCCGACGGCGGGCGCGTCGGCGTACGGTGCCTCGCCCTGCTTGCGCACCATGCCTATGTGCCACAGCTGGGGCACGATCGTGCCGCCCGCCTCGTGCACGGCCGCGGCGACCTTCGCCCACCCCGCCAGCTGGTCCTCGCCGTGGAACCGCGGCACCCGGTCGCTCTGCCCGGCGGACTCGTGACCGACGTAGGTGCCCTCGGTGACGATCAAGCCCACACCCCCGGCGGCCCGGCTGGCGTAGTACGCCTGGACGTCCTCGCCGGGCACGCCGCCGGGGGAGAACATCCGCGTCATCGGCGCCATCGCGATGCGGTTGGGGACGGTCAGGCCGTTCAGCGTGACGGGCCGGGACAGGATCTCGGCCGCGCGGGAGGCGGTGGACGTGGTGACGGTCATGCGGGTCCTCCGGGTTGAGGCTGTGGCTCGTCTCGTCGGAGTGACAACGAGGAGTGCATAGTACACACGATATGTATCATGCATAGTCCGGCGCGTGTCGTCGTGCGGAGCCCGCCGCGGGTCGAGCCGTGCAGGGGTCCGCCGGTCCGCCGGGTTTGCGTGTCCGCGATAATGGAGCGCCGGAAGGAGTGGGAGGCGCAGTGCTGGAGAAACTGGAGCGGGAGCTGATGCTGCTCTCGCGGCACCAGGTGCTTGCCCGGCGCGAGCGCGACCCCGAACGCCTGGAGCGGTCCGCGTACCTGCTGCTCAGCCGGATCGACACACAAGGCCCCATGTCCATCGGGCAGTTGGCAGAAGCCTTCGGGCTCGACACCTCCACCGTGAACCGCCAGACGGCCGCACTGCTGCGCTGCGGGCTGGCTGAGCGCGTCGCCGACCCGGACGGTGGCATGGCCCGCAAGCTGTGCATCACCGTGGAAGGCGGGCGCCGGCTCGCCGAAGACCGTGAGGTCAACCGGTCCTGCCTGGCCCGTGTGGTCGCCGACTGGTCCCCTGAGGAAGTACGAGAGCTGGAGGACGCCCTGGTCCGGCTCAACCGCAGCGCCGAGGCCCTCGAAGGACGGTACTGGCCGCGCGCGGAGGAAGACACCCGCGCCGCACGCCACCCGTAGCTCCCGCACGACCCCCCGACTTCTGCTCCCCGGGCACCCGCGACTCCCGCTCCATAGCGACGCCCGCGGCCCGCCCCGCGGAAACGCCTGCAGAAGCACTTCGACGCCGGAGCCGACCACGTCAGCCTCCACCTCACGACCGCCACGCCCAACTCCCCGCCGGCGCACCAGTGGGAGCAACTCGCCATGCACCTCCCAGTCCGATCGGGCACACCGGCACAGGAACACCGCGCACGGGCGGAACCCCGAGACCCATCGCCGCCGCCTCAGTACCGCCGATGACGAAAGCTCCCGTTCGTGGCCGCCCGGCCACACCCCGCCGAGCCGACTTGCAGCGCCCAGCGGGTAGGCGGCCTCGGCCGGTACGACGGTCCGCAGCCCGGCCCCCTGTCCCGTACGCGATCTGTGCCGAGCGTCGCGGCACACTCCGCCACAGCCGGTCGAAGATCGCGGGCCGAGCGGGCCAGGGCGTCGTAGCCGTGTGGGGGGAGCCGGCCCGGTTCCAGGGGTTCGGCTACCGCGCCAAAATGCCCTCGAAGAGGCCCTGGGCATCGGCACGTACAGGGTATCGACCTGTGGGGATCGGCTGGAGCGGTCGGCCGCTCGCGCCGACACCGGCCTGATCATCCACTCCGGCGGTCGTTTCCGCTCACGGCTCCAGGCTGGCGCGGACGCGCCGGAATGCGGCGGCCGGGTCGGCGGCACGGGTGACCGTCCGGCCCACGACAACATGCGACGCACCAGCGGCAACGGCAGCACGCGGGGTGTCAGACCGGGCGTGCTCCCCTGGGGACTCGCCAGGAAGCGCGACTCCCGGCGTGACGATCAGGGCACTGGCGCCCAGCACACCACGCAGCGGCCCGGCTTCCTGCGGCGACGCGATCACACCATGGCAACCGGCGCCTTCTGCCAGCCGGGCCAGCCGCAACACCTGCTCCTCGGTCGAGTGTGAGCCGGTGACGCCGACATCAGCGAGATCGGAGCTCGTCATGCTCGTGACGACCGTCAAGGCAAGCACGCGAAGACGTGGAAAGTCGCGGGCGGCAGCGACCGCGGCGGCCATGATGCCCGTGCCGCCCATACCGTGGACGGTCACCATCGAGACACCCAGAGCGCCGGCGGCGCGAACCGCTGCGGCCACAGAGTTCGGGATCTCGAAGAGCTTCAGATCGAGGAAGACCTCCTTGCCCTTGGCGACGAGGTGCTCGATCACGTCCGGCCCGGCCGCCGTGAGCAGCTCCATCCCGACCTTGTAAAAACGACACTCGTCACCAAGCCGGTCGACGACCTCGTCAGCCGCTCGGCGGTTGTCGAAATCCAAAGCAACGATGATCCGACCGGTTGGGTCCACGGCGTCATTGTTGCCCACGCGCCGTTGGCGGCGTCAGCAACCTGTGCCGCGGCCGACCGCCCTCACCAGCACCCCGGCCGGACGACCGCCGTGCGAAGGTGTGTGGACCGGAACCGTACCGCGGTAACCACTGAGAACGAGCAGCCGTGGGGCACGCCGACCTGCGGGTCCCAAGGCACAACCCGAGGACGCTGTCATGCGCATACCGAGGCCCCTTGTGGCTTTAGCCGTCGCCGCCGCTCTCACCGGCTGCGCGAGCACCCAGACGCCACCCTACGAACCGGGAACCGAATGGGAGCCCGACGACGCCCTGCAAAGGGCGCAAGCGGCCTTGAAGGACGACGACACGCCGACACACCGCACCCGGTCTGGCGCACCCCATGTGGCCTCAGGCATCAACGAAACCGTGGAGACCAGCGGGAGCAGCCCGTACCGCTTCGACATCGTGTGCGACAGCGACGACGTTCCCCAGGTCAAGCTCGTCCTGGTCCGAGGCTCGTCGCAGCAACAGTTCGACGTTTCCTGCACCGGCGGCGACGTCCTCCGCGTCAACTTCCCCGCAGGGCCGCCCGTCACCGTGACCGTCACACCGACGACAGGGCAGCCGACACCTATGGGCCTGATCGCCTGGAACCTCAGCACACTCCAGCCCTCCGACGTGCGCGGCTGCGCCAACGGCATCGAGGGTTGCTGAGCCTGGGCTCCTGCGGTTCGTTGGCGTGGATCCGGCCGAGAAGTACGCGATGGTGCGCGATATCCCCGGTGCCCGTGGCTCACCCCCGGATGGCCACGAAGTACAGGTCGTCGACTTTCCGTCCACGGCGAAGGAGTCGGCGCAGGTCTCGGCGTCGAGAACGAGCGCCGCGAACCATCTAAGCGGTGCCTGAGCCATCCCAGCGTGGCTGGCCAGCCGGGGCTGATCTGAGCAGCCACTGAGAAGCGCGCTTCACAGTCCGGGCAGGTCGAGACGGCGACCGATTCCCGTCAGGCTACAGCGCGTTCGTGGCTACCCCTGCCTGAAACGCACCTCGCCACGTCCCGTGATGGCGCGGCCGCCCTCGCCGCGGGCATCGACCGCGACGGCGCACTATGATCCGGCCGTGGCGATCAAGTATGAGTGGCGGGCTGACTTCGACAACGCATCCCTCACCGCATTGCACACCGACGGCTTTGGCTCCCCGACCACTCAGACCGACTGGCGAGCACGACTTGAGCGCCACAGCCTCGGCTGGGTCTGCGCGCGGGAAGACGGCTCTCTGGTCGGATTCGTCAACGTTGTCTGGAACGGCGGAGCGCACGCCTTCATCCTGGACACGGTGGTAGCCCGGCATCTTCGGTCGAGAGGGGTCGGCACCGCACTTGTCGCAGCTGCGGCCAAGGAAGCCCGTGCCGCGAAGTGCGAGTGGCTTCACGTCGACTTCGAGGAACATCTGCGTTCGTTCTATGTCGATGCCTGTGGCTTCCGGGAGACACCAGCAGGGCTGATCGCCCTCTAAGGCCACCGCCGCCCGTTGGAGGCGCTGGCGAAGCTGCTCATTTCCTCGCGTTCGGTCAGGACCTGGGAGAGAGTTCGGCGCCGGTCGCGGTCGAGTTCCATGTAGCCGAGTTCGTCAGATGCGAGCAGGTCGACGCGGCCGTAGCGCGCGATCGTCTTGGAGGGCTGCTTCTCGTCGGCGGCTTCGACGAGCTCGTTGACCGGCTCCGTCGCCGGCACGTACTTGACCCGTTAGCCGGCCATAGCCGCCTCGGTTCCCAGGACGATCAGCATGCGGGACTTGCCGGCCGCGGAGTCGACGATCAGGCACATCGGCTGGCCTCTCTTGAACCATTCGCAGCTGACGAGGGTACGGATGACGGCCGCGTCGATATTCGGGTTCGCCTCGAAGCCGAAGGTCCGCAGGAACTAGCAGCTCGGCGAGGAAGCCGCGGTAGGTCGCATACGGAGGACGGGCAGGCTGGCGGGGGCCTCGCGTACGACCTCGCCCTACGTACCCCCAGTGGGGAGAGCTGAGCCGCGCGTCCGTCTCGCAGCGCCGCGGCGGCCGCTGCTGCCGGCCCGCCCTACGCTTCCTCGGCCACGCTGTCACCGGGGGGCAGGGCCGCCCTTCTCCTGCGGAACACCATCGCTCCGCACACCATGAGGAGGGCGGCCACGGCGAAGACCCCGAGGGCCGTGTGCTGGGCGAAGAGCCTTCCCAGCGCTTCGAGGACGCCGAGCCCCGCGGTCGCGTAGATCAGCGCCCAGGCCGCTCCGCCCAGGAACAGGGCGGGGAGATAGCGCGGCAACGGCATGCGCATGCTGCCCGCGAGAAAGTTGGCGGCGCTCTGGAAACCGATGGTCAGGAAGGAGACGGCCACCACCGGCGCGCCCCAGCGCTGGATCGCCCGCTCAACGCGCTGAAACTTTGCCGAGGAGATCCGCCCGGCGAACCTGCTGCGCCGGGCACCGGCGCCGGCGAGCCACCCAATGGCGAACGTTCCTCCGGCGCGGAGCAGGATGAGGGCATACAGGGCTCCGGCCGTGAGCGCGATCTTATCCACGACGCCTCGTCCCGGGCTCAGGGCCGGAAGCCAGGACGCCCGCCACCCGCGTGGGCGTCCCACCCCAGCGGGCGCAAGCCCGGTCAACGTCTCTCACCTGTGTCCTGCCTCTACCCGTTCCGTCCCACGGGTTCCCCCTGCGACGCAGGAACCCGAACCTGCACGCCGAGTGCGAGGTAAGGCCAGCCTAACCGAACGTGCATGCGGCAGGGTAGGGTGCCGGCCTGCCGGAGGAACGGCAGGCGGGATCAGCGGATCCGGCCGGCTCGCCAACGGTGCAGTCCCCTGCCGGCGCGGAGGGGCCTCGCTCTGGCTGACGGCCGCGTCGCCGCGAGGTCTTGGGCATGGTCTCCCCGAATCCGGAGGGGTGCAGGTCGCTGGAGATGGCGATCGAACCTGTGCCCTGGCGGAGGTGGGCACGATGACGACGGTGGACCAGTTGTCGGGGTTCTGGCTGAGGGCGCCGAGCCGCGTCGCCGAGGTCGACGCGGTAGAGACGGAGTCCCGGATCACCTCTTCGCCGCTCGGCTGGTGATGCACATCGCCCGAGTATTGGCGCAGGAGCGCTGGGACATGCTCCTCGGGCTTGGGTGCGAGCAGTTCCTCGCTCTCTGCTGCCGCGATCCGGTACGACAGGCCGGCGCCTCGATACGCGCGCCGACCCCGGCATCGCTCGGGTTGGCACGCTTGACCTCGTACAAGGCTGATGCGTTGCTCCCGGCATCTCCCGCGCACGGCATCCGGAGGCGCGGCGCCGGCCGGCCGACGGCGGCACTGACGGCGGGAAGGGGCACGGCTGGCCGACGCGGTCGAGGTCCGGCCGGGTCCCGAGCGCGGCACGACCGTCCACGTGCACCCGACCGCCCGCCCCTGAGCAGGGGACGCGCCGGCACACCCGCCTCACGCGCCCGGTGCAGGAAGCCCAACTGATGTGCCGGGAACGGGAACCGGAGGGATCGTGCCGACGTGAAGGCCGGTGACGGGGCTCGGCGTGCACGGACGGAAGCGGGGGGCCGTTCACGTACGGACGCGTGATGCCTGACACACACCTGACGTGTGCCAGGGCAGAGCCCCACGGCTCGATCCTCAGGGGGGATCTTGACTACATCGCACCGCACGTCACCGCAGCGCAGACGGCTGCGCGCCCTGGCCGCCGGGAGTGTTCTCGTCCTGGCCGCTGGCGCCCTGGCCGCCGCACCGAGCGTCGCCGCGCCGAGCCCGGCCGCACCGAGCGTCACCGCGCCGGGTACGGCCGTGCCGAGCCCGGCCGTGCCGGCGCCGGGACCGTCGGCCGTGACCGGAACGGCCCGCGGCCAAGGGCTCCCGACCGTCGTCATGCCGGCCCGGGTCGAAGCCCCGGCCGAGGCGGCCGCTGCCGCCAAGCCGCGGCACGACGTCGACGGCGACGGCGTCAGCGACATGATCGTCATGGAGTACGACCAGGTCACGGCCGTGTACCTGTCGTCGATCAAGGCCTGGAGCGAGTACACGGTCATCAGGACCGACCCCGACCCCGAGGCCTCGTTCAAGGACCTGCTGCCGGTGGGCGACGTCGGTGGCACCAGCCAGCCCGAACTCCTCTCACTCACCTTCGACGGCGTACTCACGCTCTACGAGGCGGGCGTGAAGAGCACCTCGGCGCCCCTGTGGTCGGGCCGCGGCTGGCAGATCTACAACCGCATCATCGCCACCGGCGATCTCACCGGCGACCGCCGCCCCGATCTGCTGGCCCGGGACCCCGCCGGTGACCTGTGGCTTTACACCGGCACCGGGACGGTCAGCAAGCCCTTCAACGCCCGGGTCAAGGTCGGCTCCGGCTGGGGGATCTACGACCAGGTCGTGGGCGCCAACGACGTCGACGGCGACGGCATCGGCGACGTCCTCACCCGCACCCTGGCCGGCGAGCTGTGGTTCCACAAGGGAGCCGGCAGCGCCACCGCCCCGCTCAAGCCCGGCGTCAAGGTAAGCACCGGCTGGAACAAGTACAACGTGATCACCGGCTCGGACGACGGCGACGGCGACGGCAAGAGCGACCTGCTCGCCCGCGACCACGACGGCGTGGAGTACTGGTTCAAGTCGCTCGGCGGCGGCAAGTTCGCCGCACCCGCCTACTTCGGCAGCGGCTACGAACTCAACAAGTTCATCGTCGGTGCCGGCACCACATCGCTCTTCGGCAAGGGCCAGAACGTGATGACCCAGGCCGACAACGTCCTGGCCAAGTACTACGCCCTGGCCAACGGCGACTACTTGTCGCCGCCCTACGACGCCGGCAAGGAGACACCCGGCTCCCGCAACACGTACGCCACGGGCCTCAACAGCCACAACCACGCCACGTACGTGCAGAACATCGGCACCGACCTCTACATCCGCGGCGTGAAGGTCGCCACGTCGTGGAACTACACCATGATGGCCGGCCCCGGCGACCTCACCGGCGACGGGAAGGGCGACCTGGTCAGCCGTGACTCCGCGGGCGTCCTGTGGCTGCACCCCGGCGACGGCCTGAAGTACACGAAGTTCGGCACGCCCATCAAGGTCGGCACCGGCTGGAACGCCTACAACACCTTCGTCGGGGCGGGCGACTACTCCGGGGACGGCCGGCCCGACCTGCTAGCCCGGGACACCGCAGGCAATCTGTTCCTCTACAAGGGCACCGGCACGGCCAGCGCGCCGTTCGCCGCCCGGGAGCAGGTCGGCAGCGGCTTCAACCAGTACGACACGCTGTTCGTCCCGGGTGACATCAACGGCGACAGCAAGGGCGACCTGATGGCCCGGCTCCCGAACGGGGACGTGTACACGTACACCTCGACGGGCAAGACCGGCACCGCGACCTTCGCCCCCCGGGTGAAGTTCGGCACCGGGTGGAACATCTACAAGAACATGCTCTGACCCCCGCGGCCCCGGGCCGCTGACAGCAACGGCGCGGGTCCGCCGCCGGCCCCGGCCGGCGACCGGGCCCGCGCCGGCGCGCGAGCCGGCCGGGGGCCACCCCGGGACAGCGCGGAGGCCCGTCTCCGCGACGCGTAGCAGCGCGGCATCGCCCACCAGGCGGCCGCTGTCGGTGAGCCAGACGCTCACCTCGAACGAATCGCCCTGGCCCCGTTTGCCCTTGGGCACGGTGAGAACCCGCACCGGCACGCCCGGGCCGCTCGCTTACCGCCAACACTGCCGCAGCAGACCGGTCTTGGTTCTTCACCCTGTACTTCGACTCGACCGGCACCGAGCGCTTGATAGGCAGCGGCCACCTGGCGCAACACCTGCCGTGATCTGGGCACCAGCCCGCGCTGGACCCGGCCATGGCACCCGCGGATTGTGGACGTCGTAGCGATGACCCGGCGGAAGCTGCCTGCCGAGGCCTTGCCGCCGCAGGTGGAGGTCGCCGTAGCCGACTACGCCGATCCGTCCGCTCTGCGTGCGGCGCTGAAGGGTGTGGACACGCTGGTCTTCGTCTCCAGCGACGGGCCCGATGCACGGGTGCTGCTACACCACCGCAACCTTGTCGCCGCCGTGGCGGCTGAGGGCGTCGGCCATGTCGCGGCACTGAGCAGCGTTGACTCCGACATGGCGTCCCGTTCTGCTACGCCGTGGTCAACCGGCTCACCGAGGATCTGCTTCTGGCTTCCGGCATCCCCTGCTCGTTCGCCCGGGCTTCGCTGTACATCGAGTTCTTCCAAACCTGGCTCACCGAAACGCGCGCGACCGGGCTGCTGAGGCTCCCGGCAGCGGACGGCCGGATCGTCCTGGTGGCGCGCGACGACGTGGCCCGCGCTCTCGCCGCACTCGCGCTGGGTGAGCCGACCGGCCGTCATCATGACATCACGGGACCTGAGTCACTGGACCTGGCGGGCATCGCCTCAATCACGGCGGAGGCGTGGGAAACGCCTGTCGCCTACGTGGACATCCCGGCTGACACGTACTGTGCCGAGATGGCGGCAGCCAACCTGGATCCGTGGTGGCTCTACGCCTTTTCGTCCATGTTCGCCTCGGTGCGCGAGCAGCGCTGGGATCGCGTCCGAAGTGACTACGCCCAGCTGACCGGCCGCGCGCCCCTCGCTCTCCACGACGTCCTGTCAGCACACGGGTGAGAGAGCAGGGCACCGCCGTGCGGCAACGACGACGCTCAGGGAGGCAACTCAAGCTCACAGGTCGTTGTCCGTGGTCATTCATCCGCAGAGGTGCTTACGGCGTAAGCACTCGCGGATCAACGCGCCAGCCACCGTCGCCCTTGCACACGCCCCGTCCCGCTAGCCTGCCAGTAACCGGTCTGCGAACGCCTGGAAGGGGTGAGGCCGCCTCCCGGAGCGTGCTGTCACACCAAGGCGGGCCCGTTCCGCTGACCGGGCAGCGCGTAAGTCTTCCATGCCTCACTCATCACACCGGGCACTGGCCGCCGAACCCAGTTGCTTCACCGGCGAGACCGCCTCACTCACACTTCATGGAACGACACCTGACGGCCGACTGGGTCTCGATCACTGCTCCCTGCCGCAACGTCGGCTTCGCGCTCTGCCGACTATCGCTCTTCTCAACTGAGGGCCGGAAGCCGCGTGGCTGGCTGAGACTGCCCTCTACGGGCTGAGCATCTACTCGTTCGCCTTCTCGCCCCAGTACGACGACCTCGTAGTCGTCTCCGGCGCGGCGAGAATCATCGGCGACCGCCTCCTCCCCGCACGCGGCAAGCGGGAAGCACTCTGTCTCCCAGGTATGCGGCTCGTGGAGTACACAGGTGAGTGCATGCAGAGGCTCCATGTCCCCAGCGGAGCCTTGCTTTGTCCACGAGAACGGGCGGCGCTTCTACACCAATACGGGTGGCACCTGGCCGTCGCGGTGGAGCTGGAATGTTCACGAGATGCGACAGCACTTCACCTTGGGGACCGGGTTCACACAGGCACGGTCTGGGTGATGCGCCACAGCCTTCGCGGGAGGCCGCCCTCCTCGAAAGAGTGGACCTCTTCGAGGGTCCAGCCCTCGGCCAGGGCGTCAACCAGGTCGCGGGGGAAGAAGTGGACGGCGAAGCCACCGTGCTCCCAAATGTCGTCCCCGTGCCCGGTACCGGCCCGGTAGTGCGCGTCTCCGGTGTGGCGGACGGTGTAGACGAACGCGCCCCCCGGCCGGAGCACGCGGCGGACTTCCGCGACCAGGGAGTGGATCTCCTTGGTGGACAGCGCCATGCACAGCAGCATGTGTGCGAACACCGCGTCCACCGAAGCGTCCGCGAGGGGAAGCGGCTCGCGCACGTCGTGGACGGCCGTCGTGACCCGCCCGGCGACCTCTTGCGCGGCGCCGGCCGCGCGCAGATGCTCCAGCCCCACCGGGCTGAAGTCGGTGGCCAGCACGGAGAAGCCCTCGCGAGCAAAGTACAGGGCGTCGCGCCCGTGCCCGGCTCCCAACTCCAGCACCTCGCGCGCACCGGCTGCCCGGAACACCGCGGCAGCGTGCACGGCCGGCGCGGACGGCTCCTCGCCATACATCCAGGGATGCACGCCATAGGTCTGCTGCCAGTGCTCACGCTGCGCCTCGGCCAGCTCCTCCTGCCCGCCCTCCGACATGCTGACGCCTTTCTCTCCGCCCACCAGGTACGGGGCCAGCCTAGAAGCCGCCGACCAGACCTCGCCGGGCGCCCGCAACCGGGTGCTGTGGTAGCTGCCGAGTCTGCTGGTCAGGCGCCCTGCGGATTCGGCGGCGGTGGGGTTGCGTCCCATGTCGTCGAGGCACGGTGAAGTAGATCGAGTAGCCGGCCCGGCAGGCCGCGACCGCGAGAGCGGCGGCGATGTGGGTCTTGCCCACCCGCGGCGGCCCGAGCAGGGCAGCGTTGGCCTTGGTCTCGACGAACGACAGGGTGGCGAGGTCTTTGACCTTGCGGGGGTCGAGCTCGGGCTGGAACGAGAAGTCGTAGTCATCGAGCGTTTTGTGGTGCGGTGCTTCGAAAGCCGCAGGCCCTGGCCTGGCGGAAGCGGCGGTCGTCACGGACGGCGAGTCCTTCGGAGAGGACCAGGTCGATGAAGTCGACGTAGCCCATCTTGGCCTCGTCGGCCCGCTGAGCGTACTGGGTCAGGGCTCGGCCAGGTGGGGTAGGCCCAAGTCGGCGGGCCGTGTTGCGGATGCTGTTCACGAGGCGCTCATCGCATACGCCGAGCACCCGACGACCACCCAATCGAGATGGCCGTTCGAGTACCAAGCCTCCAGAGCATTACGGCAAAAGCTGCTTACGCGTCGGGGTGTTCCGGCAGGGCGAGCCAGTCCGACCAGGAGATCTCTCGGCCGAGGAAGCGCGGCTGCTCGAACGGCCAGTCGGCGGCGATCCACTGCGGCACCAGCTCGTCGAGGGCCTGCTCGACCTTGCTGTCCACCAGCTCGTCCACCACCCACCAGGAGATCTCGCCATCCGCACCGGCCCTCTCCGGTGGGTCGATGTAGACACAGCCGAGCAGAGCTGTCTCCGCCGCGTCGAACAGCGCGTAGTTGAAAGATTGGTGTGCGGCGATCTCCTTCTCGTGCCGCAACAGGTCGGCCTGGTCGGCCTCGTAGGTCATGGTGGCAGCGGGCCAGCCCCAGGCTGGGCCGTAGATGGTCCACAGCCGCTCGCGCGAACCCATCACAGCCGGATAGTCGAGCGGGGTGTCCGTCTCTCGGATCGGCCGCAGGTGATGACCACCACCCGGCAGCGGTACCAGGACAGGATGGACGAAGTTCTCGGGGAGCCAGCTCATAGCGCCCGACCGTAGCAGTGCGGGGCCGTCCGCTCCCCTGGATTTTCCCCGTATACCGCCAGGACCTGCTCTCATGCCGGGCAGTGCCCGCGATCACACGATCGAGACGCCCGTTCGATCGGCAGACTCCATGATCGGTATGGCAACGACTTCTCGGGGAGTTCTTCCCGGCGACGGTCGAGCGTTCTGGCACAACAAGCCGGTAACCATGACCCGCCCCGATGCCCGTCGCATCCTCGCCGTCACGCCCACGCCTGCTCTGGCCCCGAAGCTGCAGATGTGGAAGCTGACCGCCATGCTCCGGCGAGCCGGCCGCCGCCGGGGCATCGAAACGGAGCCGAACGAATGCGGCAGCTCTTCCGTCAAGAAGGCCCTCGGCAGCTGCGCCCCGCCGCGCTGGGGGGGGCGTTGCGGCGCTGCGCCGCCGTTCGTAGCCGCAGCGCACAGCTGACGCCCGGGCGCCGGCCGTGTAGCCGGCCGCGGGTCCGGTTGACCGGTACCTGACCTGCCGTCGGGCTTGTGGGGTTCCCGGGACACCGATACCTACCTGCTGGACGGACTCCTCGACCACGGTGAGGACGGCCCGCGCTCCCGTTGCTCGGTGAGGGTGAGGCCGGCGTGCCTGCGTTACTGCTTGGGAAGCGGGACGTGGCCGGGCAGCAGGAGGAGATCAGGGGCGCGGCCAGGGCATCATCGCTTCGAACCGCCTGGCAGCCCGAGCGCCCGCCGCCCCCGTCCCGTCCTCAGCGGCCGGAGGGGCGGCCGTGTGGGGGGTGACCAGGCCCGTCTCGTAGGCGGCGATGACCAGCTGTGCCCGGTCTCGTGCTCCGAGCTTGGCCAGCAGCCTGCCGATGTGGGTCTTCACCGTTCCCCGGCTCAGTGTCAGGTGTTCGGCGAGTTCGGTGTTCGACAGGCCCTTTGCGATCAGCAGCAGTACCTCGCGCTCCCGCCCGGTCAGCAGGCCCAGGCCCTCCGCCACCGCCGCGCCGGGTGGGCGCCGCGCGAACTCGGACACCAGCCGACGGGTCACCGAGGGGGCCAGCAGCGCCTCGCCCGAGGCCACCACGTGGATCGCGTCCAGCAGCGCCGCCGGCGGTGTGTCCTTCAGCAGGAAGCCGCTGGCCCCGGCGCGCAGCGCCGCGTACACGTACTCGTCCAGGTCGAAGGTGGTCAGGATCAGCACCCGGACCTCCGGCCGGGCCGCGATGATCCGGCGCGTCGCCTCGATGCCGTCCATCTCCGGCATCCGCACGTCCATGAGGACCACGTCGGGCCGTCCCGAGGCGGCCAGCTCCACCGCCTCGACCCCGTTCGACGCCTCACCGGTCACGCTCAACCCGGGCGCCGTCTCCACCAGCACCCGGAAACTCCCGCGCAGCAGCGCCTGGTCGTCGACGATCAGCACCCGCGTCATGCGCCGGCTTCCAACGGCAGCCGGGCCGAGACCCGGAAACCTCCCCCGGGCCGGGGACCGGCGGTGAACTCGCCCTGGTACATGGCCACCCTCTCGCGGATTCCGGTGAGGCCGTGGCCCGGTGTGTGTCCGGACAGCACCTCACCCTCGTTGACGACCGTGATGCGCAGATCCGGCGTCACCGTGACCCGGCAGGCGGTCGGGGCCGCGTGCTTGATCACATTGGTGACCGCCTCCTGCACGATCCGGTACGCCGCCAGCTCCAACCCCGGGGCGAGCGGCGGCAGTTCGGCCAGGTCCAGCGTGACCTCGACCCCGGCCCGGGCCGCGTGGTCGGCGACCGCGGCCAGATCGGACAGGCCCGGCGCGGGTCCGACCCCGGTCTCCGCCCGGCCCTGTGGGGTCCGGAGCACGGCCAGGGTGGCACGCATCTCGGCCAGGGCCTGGCGTCCCGTCTCCTCGATGTGCCGCAGCGCCTCCCGCGTCTCCTGCGGCCGTACGGCGGCCACGTGTCCGGCGACCGCGGCCTTCACCGTGATGACCGACAGGCTGTGGGCCACGATGTCGTGCATCTCCCGGGCGATACGAAGCCGTTCATCCGACACCGCGCGCTCGACCAGCTGGAGCGCCGTCCGCTCGGCGAACGCCCGACGCTCGCGGACGTAGAAGCCGATGCCCCACGGAACGGCGAGCGTGAGCAGCACCAAGGGCCACGGACCCACGTCCCGCGCGACGAGCAGTCCCGCGACGAGTGATGCCGCCAAGGGCTCCCACCGCCCGCCGAGCGCCGCCGTATAGAGGACGGCCGCCAGGCACGCGTACGGCGCCGGGCTAGCGTATTCGGGGACCGTCCCGCTGGCGAAGGCGACCACGACCGCCGCGAGCACCACGGCGAAAGCGGACATCGGGTACACCCGCCGTATGGCGACCGGTCCGCCCAGTGCCGCGGCCAACGCCCAGGACGCCATGACCGGTTCCGGCGCGGGCGGCTCCCGGACCGCCAGGTGGGCGGCGAAGACCAGAGCGGCCGCGATCACCGTGTCGACCACGATCAGGCGCTGTCGGCTGAGGATCATCACACTGACGGTAGCCGACCGGCCGCAGCCGCGGATCGGACCAGGGTCCGATGCCGAAACCCCGACCCTGCTCCGATGTGCCGCCGGCCGCCCCGGCGGCAGGCTTCAGCCCATGATCTCCGTCAACGCACTGACCAAAAGGTACGGCGACACGCTCGCCGTCGACCGGCTGTCTTTCGAGGTGGAGCCGGGCCGGGTGACAGGGTTCCTGGGCCCCAACGGTTCCGGCAAGTCCACCACCATGCGGGCGGTCCTCGGCCTCGACGCCCCCACCTCGGGCAAGGCTCTGGTCAACGGGCGCCCCTTCGTCACCTCGGCCTCGCCCATGCGCGAGGTGGGTGCCCTACTCGACCCCGGAGCCGTCCACGGCGGACGGCGGGCCGCCGACCACCTGCGCTGGCTGGCGCGGAGCAACGCGATCGCGCCCTCACGCGTCCCGGAGGTGCTGGAGCAGGTCGGCCTGGCAGGAGTGGGCCGCAAGCGGGTCAAGGGCTTCTCGCTCGGGATGAAGCAGCGCCTGGGCGTGGCCGCCGCCTTGCTCGGCGATCCGGGGATCCTCGTCTTCGACGAGCCCGTCAACGGCCTGGACCCGGACGGAATCCGGTGGATCCGCGGCCTGATGCGCTCGCTCGCCGCCGAGGGCCGGACCGTGCTGATGTCCAGCCACCTGATCACCGAGATGGCCCTCACCGCCGACCACGTCGTGGTCATCGGCCAGGGCCGGCTGATCGACTCCGCGCCGGTAGCCGAACTGGCCCGGCGCTTCGGCTCCCTGGAAGAAGCCTACGTCCGCCTCACCGAGACCAGCGTGGAGTACCGATGAAGACCGCGTCCCTCAGCAGCGTCGTCGCGTCCGAGTGGCTGAAGCTGCGCACCGTCCGCTCCACCTACGGGCTGCTCGGTGCCAGTGCCGGGATCCTGCTCCCGGCGGCCGGCATCTCCGCCGCGATGATCGCCGACTGGGACGGCTCCACCCCCGAGGCACGGGCGGTGTTCGCCAGCGCCGACCCCGGCGTGCTGGTCATGCCGTTCGCGCAGTTCTGCCTGGCGGCGCTGGGCGCGCTGGCGATCACCTCAGAGCACGCGACCGGCATGTTCCGCACGAGCTCGGTGGCCGTCCCGGACCGGCGCCGGCTGTTCACGGCCAAGGCCGTGGTCGTCGCCGCCCTGGGCTTCCTGGCCGGGCAGCTCATCGCGCTCGCCTCCATGGCGGCCGGCCACCTTCTCACGGGGCACCGGCCCGCTCCCATCGCCGCCACCACCGGCCTGGCCGACGCCTTCCAGCAGGGGGTGCTGCTGACCGCCTCCGCCCTGGTGGGGTTGGGGCTGGGGGCGCTGATCCGGTCCACGGCGGGAACGTTCACGGCACTGGCGGCACTGCTCTTCGTGCTGCCGGCGCTCGCGTCGTTCCTGCCCTGGGACGTGGCGGCGTACATGCTCCCCAACCTGGCAGCACTGGACGCCGCGCCGGCCCTGCTCGCGATGGCCGGGTACGCGGGAGCCGCGCTGGCGGCCGGGGCGGCGGCAGGCCGACACCGCGACGTGTGAAGCGACCGGCCCTGCCCGGTCCCCGGCCCCCGCCGCCGGAGCTTTCCTCTTCACGCGGCGCTGCCGTCGTGGTGCGGGTAGTCGGTGTAGCCCTCGGTGCCACCGCCGTAGAAGGTGTCGGGGTCCGGGGTCGCCAGGGGCAGGTTGTGGCGCATGCGCTCCACCAGGTCGGGGTTGGCGATGAACGGCCTGCCGAAGACGGCGAGATCGATGAGGTCGGAGGCGATGAGCTCTTCGGCGCGGGTTTGGTCGAGGCCGCCGGCCAGGAGGATCGTTCCGTCGTAGGCGGCTCGGAACGTCTTGAGGAAGTCCTCGGGGATGTCCGCCGCGCCGCCCAGGCGGAGGTCGCTGAGGTGGACGTAGGCGAGATGGCGGCGGGCGAGTTCCGGCGCGAGGTAGGCGTACATGGCTTCGGCCTGGTCGTCGGCGGGCAGGCCGCTGGCGAGGGTGAACGGCGACAGGCGTACGGCGACCCGCTGCGCGCCGATGCGGTCGATGAGGGCGTCGAGGGCTTCGAGGAGGAACCGGGCACGATTCTCGACGGAGCCGCCGTATCGGTCGGTGCGGTCGTTGACGTGCGGATTGAGGAATTGTTCGAAAAGGAAGCCGTGCGCGCCGTGGAGCTCGACTCCGTCGAAGCCGGCCTGGACCGCGCGGGCCGCCGCGTCGGCGAAGTCGGTCGTCAGGCGGGGGATCTCGTCCGTCCTCAGAGCCCGGGGCCTGCTCGCGTCGAGGAATCCGACTCCCTGGACCCAGGCATGGGCCTGCGCCTGCAGGGCGCTGGGGCCCACCGGTGCCGCTCCGGCGGGCTGGAGGGAGGTATGGGACACCCGTCCCACGTGCCACAGCTGCGCGAAGATGCGCCCGCCCGCGTCGTGCACTGCGTCGGTGACGGCGGCCCAGCCGGCCCTCTGCCGGTCCGTCCACAGGCCCGGCACGTCGGAGTAGCCCTGGGCCTGGGGTGAGACGAAGACACCTTCGGTGATGATCAGTCCCGCGCCGGCCCGCTGGCGGTAGTACTCGGCGGTGTCGGGGCCGGGGACGTGATCGGGGCGGCGGGCGCGGGTCATCGGTGCCATGACGACACGGTTGTTGAGGGTGGTGGAGGGCAGCGAGTAGCGCTCGAAGAGGTTCTTCATGGGTGTCGTTTCCTGGTCGGGGGATGGGTGGCGTGATGCCGGTGAAAGGGCGCCGGGGGCCTCGGACGGGACGGACGAGGCACCCGGATGGACGTCAGGACGACGCGGGGCTCGTTCAGGCCGCAGGGGTGCTGCCCTGGGCCTCGACGGCAAGGTCCTGCCAGTCGGCCCAGGTCTTGAGGCGGTCGGTGTAGACCTGGGGGAGCATGTCGTTGCCCTGAGTGCCGAAGAAGACGCGCAGCGGGGGGTTGTCGGAGTCGACGACCTTGAGCAGTGCAGCGCCCGCGGCGGCCGGGCTGCCGAAGTCCAGGGTCTGCATGAACGCGCCGAGTGCTTCGCGCACGCCGTCGTAGACCGGGATCGGGTCGGCGGAGACGGCGGAGGAGCCGCCCCAGTCGGTGGCGTAGGCACCGGGCTCGACCAGGGTGACCTTGATCCCGAGGCCGGAGACCTCCTGGGCCAGGGACTCGCTCAGGCCCTCCAATGCCCACTTCGAGGCGTGGTAGCCGCCCACCAGCGGCCAGGAGGCGACGCCGCCCGTGGAGGAGATCTGCACGATGTGGCCGCCGCCCTGCTCGCGCAGGTACGGCAGGGCGGCCTGGGTGACCCACAGGGCACCGAACAGATTGGTCTCCAGCTGCTCGCGCAGGGCCTGTTCGGTCAGTTCCTCGACAGCGCCGAACAGGCCGTAGCCGGCGTTGTTCACGATGACATCGAGGCGGCCGAAGTACTCGTTGGCTCGCAGGACACTTTCGTTGACCGCGGCCTTGTCGGTCACGTCCAGGTCGAGCGCGAGGACGGCGTCGCCGTACTGGCCGACCAGGTCGGCCAGGGTGTCGGCGTCGCGGGCGGTCGCGGCCACCTTGTCCCCGCGGGACAGGGCTGCTTCGACGAACTGGCGGCCGAAGCCGCGGGAGGAGCCGGTGACGAACCAGACCTTGCTCATGCTGCTCTCCATGGTCGGAGTGGATGTTGGGTGTGGGGATTCGCGGTGCGCTCCCTCACGGCATTGACTCTATGGAGACAACTGAGGCCACTCCATAGCAGCAACTCTCAGAAAACTTGACGATTCCTCTCCCTCGGGGAGAGGAATGGCGAGGGTAAGGTGCTGTGTATGGATGTTCTTGGGGATGTGTTGACAGCCACCGGGTTCAAAGGGGTGCTGCTCGCCCAGCTCCGCGCCCGCGGCTCGGGGTGGGGCTGCGGCCTGGAGCGGCTGGGCACTGCCGGATTCCATCTGATTGCCGAGGGGACCTGCTGGCTGCGCGTGGCCGAGCAGCCGCCACGCCAGTTGGTGCCCGGGGACGTCGTCCTGCTCCCACAGGGCGAGCCCCATCACCTGGCCGGCAGCCCGGAGCAGGCGGCCGTGCCGTACGCGGAGCTGGAAGCCGCCCACCCGGTCGGCCGCGACGGCATCCTGGACCTCGGCGGCCACGGTCCCGTCGCACGCATTGTCTGCGGCAAGTTCGACTACGACCACGACGCCTCGCAACATCCGGTCCTGTCCGCCCTGCCCACGGTGATCCATGTCCCCGGTATGAGCGCCGACCCCGAACTCCAGGGGATCATCCGGCTCCTGGCCCTTGAGAGCACACGGGAGCGGCCCGGCTCGCGGGCCGTCGCCGCCCGCCTGACCGACGTCCTGTTCGTCCAGGTCATCCGTGCCTGGCTCGACATCGCGGCCACCGGCCCGCAACCCACACCACAGTCCTGGCTGACGGCGCTGCGCGACCCGCGCATCGGTGCCGCGCTCTCCCTCATGCACGAGGCACCGCAGCAACCCTGGACCGTGGAATCCCTCGCACGTGACGTGGCGATGTCCCGCCCGGCCTTCGCCCGGCAGTTCAAGCAGCTGGTCGGCGTCTCACCCCTGGCCTATCTCTCCCGACTGCGGATCACCATGGCCTCCCGACTGCTGCGCGAGACCAACCGGCTGGTCTCCGACATCGGCGAAGCGGTCGGCTACACCTCGGAGTTCACCTTCTCCAGGGCCTTCGCCCGCGAACGCGGCCTGCCTCCCGGTCGCTACCGGAGAGAGGCGCTCGCCCAGCCCGCGGGTACCTGACCGGGTTGAGCGGCGTGCCCCAGCACCTGATGCCCCCCACCACCGGCTGCTGAGCCAGATCGACGCCACCGACTCCGCCCACCTCAAGGCCATGCACCCCGGCCGGCAGGACCTCGTCGCCGGCGTCCGCGCACCTGGCACGCCGTGAAGCTTCTGATCTTGCCGGACACCCATTCCTGCCATCGCATCCCCGACTACGCTTGCCATGGTCACAGCCAAGATCGAACGAGGGGGGTACGCCCATGCCGTACGAGACCGGCGCGAAGGTGAAGCTGACCAGGGATGTGCAGCTCACCGCGAACGACACGGCGGCCAGGAGCGGCTTCCCCGGTCCGCTGTGCCTGGCCGAGGGCTTGGAGGGCATCGTCACCGGTTCGGCAAAGGAAGCCGGCGGCGGCATGGCTCAGGACGGGCTCGCGGAATTCGAACGGCGAGTCCGCGGCGTCCAGTTCGATGGCCACACGGCCGGCGTGATCGACAGTCTCCGTCAGCAGATCATCCGGCACGGAGGGCTCGACGCCGGAGTCGGCACTCAGATCAAATACAGGGTGCGCTTCGAGAACGGGTTTGTTCTGGGCGGACTTGAAGAAGGCTGGCTGACCGAAGCCTGAGTACCTGCCACCGCGCCCCCGTCGGCCGGCGGGGGCGTCGCGGTCTCTCCAACCGGTTCTCACCACTCACCACTCACCGGCCACCGTGCCGGTGCGGTCCTCCTCAGCCCGGGTATGTGATCGAGCCCAGCGGCGGGCAGGGGATGAGCATGGTGCCGGCGCCGGGGCGTTCGACGAAGGCCCGGGCCTCGGCGGCCCGCAGGCGCTGGGAATCCAACCCGTCGGCGTGCCAGGCGTCGCGCCTAGCGCGGTCGTAGTCCCACGAGTCGTCGATGAGACTGAGGCTGGTATTGCCGGAACTGCGCTGGAACTCCGCCTTCAAGGCGGCCTGTTGGAGTGCGGTCTGGGTCGCCGCGAGGTCGATGCGGGTGATCAGGACGCCGAGGGTGTTCGGTTCCCGGGTCGGCATGGGGGCCTGCGGAAGCGGGGACACCCCGGTGTCGAGACGGCCGATGTTGTCAACGGCCGCTGTCTGGGCGTCCTGCACCATGAGCTGCGTTTCCTGGTGCAGCCAGAAGAACTCGTCGAGGTCCGCCTGGGTGATGCGCATCCGCTGGTACAGGGCCTGGAAGCGGGGATCGTCGTGCAGCGGACGTATGGGGGCGACGTGGAGCGCCACGCAGTCGTTGTAACCGGCTGCCACCGCGGCGTCGAGGTGGAAGATTCCCTGGTCCGCCTCTCCGCGCAGGACGGCCATGACGCCGAGGCTCGAGTGGCCGGCGGCGACGAGCCACGTGCCGTCGGGGCCGAGCGCCGTGGCGCGCGCGACGACGTCGTGGAAGCCCGCGGTGCCCGCCGTGGCGGGACCATTGGTCATGACCTCCACCAGCAGTTCGTGAACACGGGCGGCCAGTGAGTTGACGGTGTCGACCATGGATCTCCTCGGACCTCGGTGGTGAAGAGCGTAACGGGTGTTGATTCTCTGGCAACTCCCGTGCACATGACGGGCGGACGGGGTGAGCGGTTCCCGCTCGGGCCGGGCAGGCCGTCTTGCGGGACCTCGTCCTGGATCCGGAGGAGGAGCGGACGGTCTACCCGTTCGGTTCCCGGCAGGCGCCAGTTCTGCCGGTGAGGGTCTTCCTGGTGTGACTCGTACGCAGGCACACGTGCGTCAGGGGCGGTGCCCGGCCACCGACCGGCGCGCGACGGGGAAGTCGAAGTACGTGCTCGGGAAGAGCTCGGGCTTGTGCGTGAAGTGCCACCATTCCTCTGGCAGGTTGACGAATCCCTCCGCGGCCATCGTCGTCTTCAGCAGCTGACGGTGCGCGCGCTGTGTTCCCTCGACGCGCGGGTCGTCGGTGTGCGACAGCGTGTCGAAGCAGTCGAAGCCCGTTCCCATGTCCACGGAGTTGTCCGGGTACCGCTCCGCTTGCGGCGCGTAGCAGGGAACGGACTCCTGCCCCGGCCTCGGCGGGGGCGCCGGGACCGCCGGAAGCGGGACGATCGTGAGGTCCGTGGTGCTGCCACGGCTGTGTCCGGATTTCTCGGCGATGTAGCCGTCCTTGAACAGGCGCGATTTGTCGACCCGCGGATAGAACTCCGCCTTCTTCCTCTCGTCGGCCAGGTCCTTGGCCCACCGTACGAAGTGGTCGACCGCCCGCTGCGGCCGGTAGCAGTCGTACACCTTGAGCGAGTACCCCTGGGGCAGGAGGCGCGTCTGGACCCGGTGCAGCGCCTCGGCCGCCGGTCGAGTGAGGATGCAGACGGGCTGCCGGTAGCCGTCGATCCGCTCGCCGATGAAGTTGTGCGCCGAGGCGTAGCGCGTTTCCTGGATGATCGTGGGGTCGACGGAGCTCAGCGAAACGAACTCCCGGGGCGCCTTGGGCTCCGGCGTCTGGGCGACAGCACCGGTGCCGAGGGCCGAAGCCGTCAGGAACACGGTCGTGACCCCCAGGGTCACGGCGAGCCGAGCCATCGTCGACGTGGTCATCCAGTTCTCCCTGCGCCTGCGCCGGTCCGGCTGCGGATATTCGGTCTACTCGTCTACTCGTCCACTCCGAGAGGAGGTATACCTCGGCTCTCCGATCTGTCCGGCGGAGCGCCCCGGAATGGCGGAGACCCCCCGGGTGGCTGCACCGGCACGCCCGACCACATCACGGACGCGCCGGCCTGCCTCAGCGGCACGCCGGCAGTTCGAGCGCGTCGGCGCGACGCGAGCGCTGCCATCCTCCGAGGCAGGCCGACGGGCGATGGGCCGGGCGCGGTCACGGTAGGAGGGATCGGTCACGGTGTGCCGGGGCGCGGGGCCGAGAGCGGCCCAGAAGCGGCCGTCGAACTGGACGGGGACCTGCCCCGGCGTGGTGAACGGCGGCCGCCATGCGGGGGAAGAGCAGGGAATGCGGAACCTCACCGATGGTGATCACGTCCTCCTGGGCGACCGAGAGTCCTGCCCAGCCGGCCTGGACCACGTCGCGCAGGCCGGCCGCGCGCAGGGCGGTGACGATGTGGGCACTCACACGCCGGGGATGGGGCGTGGTGGCACTTGCGAGGCCCACGTAGACCGGGGCGGTGCCGGCGCCGAGGAAATCCTCCAGGTCCGGAGGGAGGTGGTCGCTGTGTCGTGCGGCCACCAGTAGCCGGAGACCTCCAGGCCCGGACGCCAGTCGCAGGGCCTGGGAGCCACCAGAAAACTGAAGCCGTGCCAGACGGGCCGGCCCTGCCCTTCACGGGCGCGGCGGGCGGAGGACAGCTGGCTCGCCGGGAGGCCGTGGTCCGCGGAAAGCGTTCGCGCACCCTGGGTGAAGACGTGGTCGACGGCAGCGACGACGGCGTCACCGCCGAGCCGGTTGCCCAGGGAGCCCAGGGAACGGGTGCCGAGCATGGGCGGCGGGAACGCGCCGGTCTCGTGCAGCGGTTGCAGGAAGAGGCCCATGCTGGGACGGGAGAGGCCCTGCGCGATGGCTTAGGCGAGCGGCGCGACCGTCCCTCCGGCCAGCACGACGTCCGCCTCGCGTGCCGCGCGCAGCGTTGGGAGCGTGATCTCGGGCCCGACCCTCCTCGCCGGCCCGGCTACGGTGCAGCCCCCGGCCCCGCGTCGAGTGCAACTCTGACCTCGGGATCCCCCCGGGAACGGCCCGGAAACGCACCCCCGACCCTGCGACCAGCGGTTCGAACACGCCGTGGGTCGCCAAAGCGACCTCGTAATCGGCCCGGACCAGTCCGTCGCCCAAGCCCGTGTACCGAGCGACCCCGCCGTCATGATGGCAATCCTCACAGCGCCCAGTCTGGCGGCCGACGCCTGCCCAGCGCCCAGGCGGTACCGCCCGGCAGGGCGCTCACGTGACCAGGCGCAGCGATGTCGCCGAGATGCCCAGCCGTATGCTCTGGCCCCAAGTCAGCTGCAGTGCATCGGCCTCCATCCCGTCGCCGAAGACCACGATCCGGTCCGACTCCACGGTCAGTCGCAGTCCCTGCTCCTGTTCCAGATGGCCGGAGACCCTTGAGGTTCCGGTCGCGGGCGATGGCCAGGCCTCGCGTACGAACCACAGGAGCCGGCGGTCGCACGGAGCGGGCAGCGGTGTGGTGCTGCCGCGCTCCAGCCACAGGGAGCGCAGCCAGCCGGTGGCGCCGGTGCCGGTGCCGACGAGTACCCCGGAGGACGCCTGGGCCTCGCCCGGCCCCTCCTCGCCGTCGGGGCCCAGGCGATAGCGGGCCGTCTGATGCCCGGGCGGGCCCAGGTAGATCTCGTTCAGGGCGAGGAGGCGCTGGGTGTCGTCGGCGACGCCTTCCACCATGGTCAGGTCCTCCGTCCGTCCCCCGCTGGTCGCGGCA
Source organism: Streptomyces sp. NPDC057010 (assembly GCF_042673805.1). NCBI lineage: Bacteria > Bacillati > Actinomycetota > Actinomycetes > Kitasatosporales > Streptomycetaceae > Streptomyces > Streptomyces sp. NPDC057010. The sequence continues at coordinate 249,580 of NZ_JBHUSC010000004.1, forward strand.
CGCAGCAGAGCGGCCGTGTCGGCGCAGCGGTGACGGACCAGGACTCCGGGGTTGCGTCCAGGGTCGGTGTCGATGCCGACCACCGGCTGTCCGGAAAGGTACTTCGCGGTGTTGGCGACCAGACCGTCCTGCCCGACCACGACCACCACGTCCTCCGGCGCGAACAGGAAGCGGTCCAGGTCCGCCCGCTCGACCTGCGAGCTGCGCCACGTGAGGGGTACCGCCGCCGCCGCCTCCCGCAGTGCCTGCCGGGTCCGGTGGTGGCGGTCGACCACCTCGTCGATCGAGCGGCCCCGGCTGGAGAGGAAGAACGCTGCCTGCCCGTGCGTCCCGTGCCGGTCGAGCAGTTCCTCGTACTCGGTCCTGCGGTGCACGAGCACCGCTCGCGGGGCCAGGCTCACGCGTCCGCCCCTGAGTCCGGACGTCCGAGCCTGCCGAGGAGGCTGGTGAGGACGTCGGGGGAGAGCGTGATGCTCTCGACCCGCGGCAGGTTCTCCGCCAGTCGGGTCGCCGCCAGGGCGTACAGCGTGCCCGGGCCGGTCTCGCCGTGCACCTGCAGCCAGGCGGCCTGGGCCTCGGCGCGTGCCGAGCCGGTCGCGCGCGCCGCCTCGGCGTCCGCGCGTGCCAGACGGACCTTGCGGGCCGCCTCGGCCTCGGTCCGTACGCTGTCGGCTGCCGCCTTCTCCTCGGCCTCGCGGCGGGAGTTGATGCCGCGCTGCTCGACCAGCTGTTCCTCGCGCCGGGCCAGTTCGATCTGACTGGCCAGTTCGTTCTCGGCGATCGCACGCTCGCGTTCGACGGCGACGGCCCGCCGCTCGTACGTGGCCCGGTCCGCCTCCTGCTGGATCTGCTCACGGGCCGGTGTGCGCAGGGCGCGCTCCACCTCGGCTTCGGGCCGGATCGCGACGACGCGCACGGCCACCACTTCGATGCCGGTGGCCGGGAGCCTGGGCTCGGCGGCGAGACCGGCGGCGACGCTCTGCCGTACGGAGGCGACGCCGGACACCAGGGCGGCGGCCAGCGGGGTCCGGGCCAGCACGTCAAGCGTGTGCTGCTGCGCGGTCTCGGTGAGGAGGGTGGAGATCTGCTCCAAGGGCGCGCCGCGCCAGCTCCCGGTGTCCGGGTCGACGGAGAAGTCGAGCCGGTCCGCGGCCTCGGCCGGGTCGCTGATCCGGTAGGTGACGGTGGCCTGCACGGTGACGTCCTGGAAGTCGGCCGTACGGGCGTGGAAGGCCATGGCCAGCTCCCGGTCGTCGACGGGCACTTCGGACAGCGCGGCGGACAGCGACCGGTACCAGAAACTGAGCCCCCGGCCGTCATGGACGAGCCGGCCGCGCTTGTGGTGGCGGATGTGCGCGGTGGGCGCGGATCGCAGATGACGCCAGCCGAGGCGCCGGGTGATGTCGGCCATGGTGGACCCCCTTGATTTCGTCAGTGAGACGATAACTGCGGGCGTCGATATCGTCAAGGGGACGAAAAGGGGGGATCCGGCCCCGAACCCGCGTCGCTGTTGGGCGACGACAACAACGTCATGACCGAGGACATGGCCGCGTACGGGATTACGGGGGTACCCCTGGCCGCGATTGGGGGGACGGGCGACGGCCATGTCGGGCGTGATGCCCTCTCCTTCACCGCCGACGCAACCGCCCGGAGCACCGCCGGGTTCCAGCAGTTCGAGCTGCGCGGTGGGAACCACAACTACTTCACCGGTCAACGCCAGGCCGGCGCCGCCCACATCGAAGCCTTCTTCTCGAAGAGCCTGGTGAGAGGGGGTTTCCCAGAAGTTGCCCGTTTCCCGTTGTGGTGGTCGACGCGCGCCTCCTCGACGCGCAGGGGTGAGGGGACCCAGTCTCGGAGTGCCGGGCGGACGGCCGGTCCGTGCTCCGTACGACGAGCACGCCGCGAACAACACGACGAGCAGACGAACCGCGGGACACCGCGACGGGGATGGGTACGGACATGGCGATGAGGAGAACGGTGGGGGCGGCGGCGGTGGCAGCGACTCTCCTGGCTCTCTGGGGAGGTCCTTGGGGCACCTCGGCGGCTGCGGCTGCAGTACCGGCACCGGGACCGAAGGCGGCGGGGTCATGCGACGTGCTCGCCCCCGGGGCCTCCGCGGTGGCGGAGGGAGCCGTGCGGGCCGCATGCGAACAGATCGGCGTCTGGTACACCTGGGGCGGCGGCCACGGGCCGCAGCCGGGGCCGACGTACGGTCAGGTCGACCCGAGCGACCCGGACAGCGCGCACGACCCGGAGCGGCTGGGCTTCGACTGCTCGGGACTGGTCCGGTACGCCTACGCCCGCGCGGCCGGCGGCGACCCGCTGGCCGGCAACGCCCACCACCAGTTCCACTCGCCGCAGGTGCAACAGCGGTTCACGGCTGCCGAGGGAACCGCGCCGCTGCTGCCCGGGGACCTCCTGGCGTGGGGGTCAGAGGACTCCATCCACCACATCGCGATCTACCTCGGCGCCGGGAAGATGGTCGAGGCCCGGGAATCGGGTACCCGGATCACCGTCAGCGACGTACGGCCGGGCGGGGACTACGCGGGAGCGGTCCGTATGGCCGCGTCGGCGGCCCCGGGCACGTTCAGCACCTGGGGCACCGATGTGTGGACGCACGAGGAGCCGTCCACCGCGAGCCCGCGGGTGCACCGGTTTCCCGGCCCGACCGCGGTGCGTGTCGACTGCCAGAAGCACGCCGAACCGGTGACGGCGGAGGGCTATACCAACGACGCCTGGTCCTACCTGCCCGAGTACGGGGCGTGGATCACCAACATCTACATCAGGGGCGCCGCCTGGCTGGACGGCGTACGCACCTGCCCCTGAGCGCCACCCGCAGCCCTGACCACGAACACCCACTCACTCACTCACCCACTCACCCACCACCCGGCTCCCGAGGGAGCCCTTTCGAGGAGGAAACATGTCCGCAAGCAAGAAGATCGCCCTGGGTCTCGCCGCTGCCGCGCTGGCGGGCGGCATGGCCACCGTGACCGGGCCCGCCGAGGCGACGCCCGCGACCGGCAAGAGCGCGGCCGCCGAATGCGGCGTCCGTGCCGACGGCAAGCTGTGGTGTGGGAACAGGGTCGGTGCCAAGGGCTATGAGCACCGCCGGTACGACTCCGCGGTGCGGGGGCCGCTGAACACGAGCCCCAGCTGGTTCCAGTGCTGGGGCCGTGGCGACCAGCACGCCGGCGGCAACAACGTCTGGTACTGGACCCAGCTGGACAACGGCCAGTGGGGCAACGTCGCGGCAGTGGACGTCCACACGTCGGTCGACCCCGCGCCGGGCCTGCGGGAGTGCTGACGCCCTGAAAGCCGCCGGTGGGCTATCTCGGCCTGATCGTGACCTTGTATGTGGTTCCGGTTCGTCCCCGTGTATTCACGGTGACGCTCTGGCCGTGGCCGTCCCACCGGGCGTTGCCGCCTTGGACCGTGACGCGGTAGCCCTTCGGGTAGACGTCCTTGGGCACGGTGATCTGGGTGGGCCCTTGGGCGTCGCCGCGGGTGCGGAAGGTGAGGGTGTAGGTGCGCGTGGCGGGGTCGTAGGCGAAGCCGAGCGGATCACCCGCGACGGCCCGCGCGTAGGGCTGGATGAGCAGCCGGGCGTTGGGCTTCGCCGCGCCCGTCTGGTCCAGGAAGCAGTAGCCGCCGCCCCGGCACCACTGCCACCACGTCCAGCCACTGGAGAAGCGGTCCAGGGAGGCCGTCATGTCGGTCACGAACTGGCTCGCGTGCGGAACGTAAGGGTTGCCACCCCACTCCCCGACGATCACCGGCATGCGGTTGCGGGTCGGGTAGTCGCCGATCGCGGCCTCGTAGGCGGGGATGAAGGTGCCGTTGGGGTCGTAATCGGCGCCGGTTTCCATCCCGGTCTCGTAGAAGTGCGGCGCGTACCCGGCGTGCGGGTCGTCGATCCGGCCCATCCGGGTGGGGACGCCTAGACCGACGATGACGGTGGGTTCGACGAACACCCACGACTTGTGGTCGACCAGGCGGACGGCCCGCGCAAGGCGGTTCCACATTTCGGTGAGCTCGCCGGCCTCGAAGCGGGCCGCGGCGGCGGGGAGGTCTTCGCCTTCGAGGAACTTCGCGAACGGCTCGTTCATCAGGTCGTAGCCGAGCAGCGCCGGGTGCCCTCCCAGGGCGGAGGCGACCGTCATCCACATGCGGGCGTGCGCGGCGCGGAGATCGGCGTTTTTGTACAGGTGGTCGAAGGAGGCCTGTACGGACGGCTCGAAGTACTCGGAGAACCAGTCGTCGGGTATCGGCGTGAACGGCAACCCGTCGTCGCGGGTGGCCCAGTCGGGAACGCCACGGGAGCCGAAGTGCGGGCCGTACACGTCCTGGTGGGCGTCGAGAACAACCCTGACGTGGTAGTGGTCGGCCCAGTCGAGTATGCGACGCATCTTGGTGAGGTAACCGCGGTCGTAGTGCCCGGGGGTGGGTTCGAGGTCGTCCCAGAAGAACGCCAGCCGCGCAAGGTTGAAGCCCCGGGCGGCCATGTCCCGCAGGTCGCTCTCGTGGATGTCGGCGAACGCGTCGGTGCCCCGGCTGCTCTTGTCGGCGAGGTTGAAACCGCGCCACTGCAGCGCGCGGCCCTGGCCGTCGGCGATGAAGGTACGGCCCCCGACCGTGACACGGTCGGGGCGGCCCTGGGCCGCCTGCGCGGGGAGCACGCCGAGCAGAAGGGCTGCCACGGAGAGGGCGACGGGGGCGAAGCGGGAGGTCCGGCGCATGCAGGAGACCCTTTCGAGGGTGGCTTCCGGGATGGCGTGCTACTGGCCGGTCGGATGTTACTGACGAGCGCCACAACTTCCCATCGTTTCGCATGAGTTGGCGAAGACTCCCGGCTTCGATACCTCGACCGTGAACCGCCAGACGGCGGCGCTGCTGCGCTGCGGACCGACGGAGGCATGGCCCGCAAGCTGCGCATCACGGTTGAAGGCCGCAGACACCCGCGACTCCCGCTCCGTCGGTACGCGCGCGGCTGTCCGGGGCGGAGGCTGCCCGGCGGCTCACGGTCCCGCGGGGGCGGAATGCCGGAGCACCTCCAGCACCTCGGAGGCGATCGCGCTCTCGTTCTGCTCGAACGCGGGGCCGGTCAGCTGGTTGGGGTCGGCGGGCAGCCCCGTGAGCACGGGCGTGTGCAGGTGGCCGCCGGGCAGCCGGGGGCTCAGTTCCGTCCGGAGCCGGTTGGAGCGGTAGGCGACCTCGTTGGAGAGGTAGCCGCCGCCTCCGCCCGCAACGGCGCGGGAGCCGGGAGTCGGCCCGTCCGCACGGTCCACGGGGATGTCCTGACCTGCGGGGATCTCACTGACCTCGGTGTTCAGCAGCACCGGGTACGGGCTCTGGACGGCGGTCATGCTGTCGGTGGGGAGGGTGGTGCGCAGGAACTCCGCTCCCGGGCCGAGGCCCGGCGCCGTGACGGGGTGTGCGTACGTGCCCCCCGAGAGCGCGCCGGCGTTGTCCGGGTACGGGTCGGCCGACCGGGCACGCCCCGCCCACGCCTCCAGCGTGAAGATCCCGGGGTAGCCCTGGCTGATGCTGGTGATCATGTCGGCGGCCCGCGGACCCGCCGCGAGGCGGGGACCGTACGCGCGCTCCACGATCCCGGCGTCGAAGTCGGCGTAGCGCACGGGTAGGACCACGGCCCGGATCTCCACAGGGGTGCCGTCGGCGAGCGTGAGGCGGCGTCCGTTGAGCTGGAGGACCGCGGAGCCCGAGGGGTTGGCCCGGCGCAGTTCGGTGTCCAGGCCGAACGGGTCGAATCCGCTGACGAACAGGCGCCGCACGCCCGGGGTGCCGCGGAAGTCGTTGGTGGTCAGCCCCCGCGAGGCGTCCTCGAAACGGGTGCGCAGGGCCGACCGGTCGACCGGGAACCCTGGCTTCCAGTCCGCCAGTTGGACGCTCATCCGCAGCCGGGTCCAGTACAACGGGCGGTCGTCTCCGGCCGCCAGGTCCCCGCCGGGGCGGCGCTCTTGCGCCCGGTTCACGGCGGCCTGCCACAGTGCCTCGCCCCAAGCGTCGAGGAGGCGGCCGGCCTCGGCGGCGTCGCGCGCGGAGCAGAGCGCGGCCGGGAAGCGGCGTACGAACTCGCCGAACGCGGCCCGCTCCGCGAAGGCGACGGTCCGCGGATCGGCGAGGCGCGCCTGCTCGGGGTCACGGGCGGCGGCAGGACCGGTGGCGGGCGAGGCGGCCTCGGCCCCGCAGAGGGGTGGGGCGGCGGCGTGCGCGGCCGTGGGAGGCAGGACCGCGGTGACGCCGAGCAGGGCGGCGATGAGGGCCGCGCGGCGGAAGATCGTCATGCCATGTGACATTACATAGCGGGGGGATTGGTAGGGCAGGCGATTTCGGGGCAAGCGCGGGACATGACAAGCCAGACGCCGGGGTGCCGCAAGGTACCCCGGCGCCGTCACACCGTCAGCCCGGGCAGCCGACGAAGTCGATCAGGCCGGCCGGTGGGCGCAGGCCCCGGAGCTTCGAGCAGTCCCGGAGGAAGTCGGGATCGGAACTGTCATCCATGACGGGCAGCAGGTTCACCGCGGAGGTGAGCTTGTCCTGCGAACGGGTGAAAACGCTGATGGTGACGAAATCCGAAGCGGGTTCCTCACTCCAGACCGCCGCTACCCACCCGTTCCAGCATTTCGGTTTCCCCAGATGCGGTGATCCCGGAGCGCCGGGCGAGGTGAACAGCTTCTTGACCCCGGTACGAATGACCTCGTCGGAAGGACAGGGGGCTTCCTTGGCGGGGTCGGGCTTCGGTGAACTGCTCTGGCTGGGCGAACTGCTCGGGCCGCTCGGAGCCGGCGTGGGCGAGGCCCCAGTGGTCGGGGAGTTCGGGGAGTTCGGGGAGTAAAGCACCGTTTCCACGTGGTACAGGTCGCTGATCTCTGCACTCAGACCCTCCAGTCCCCAGGGCTTGAAACTGATACCCGCCGACGTGTAGAGGCCGCCCTTGATGACGCGCTCGGACGAGACACCGAGCTTGTCCTCCTCGGCGGCTTTGACGCCCGGAGTGAGATCGACCCAAGGGCCGTCCACGCCGTAGAACTCCAGCTGGAGTCGTACGCCGGCCTTGGCCGTCAGTTCCGTGGTGATGGACGGCCCCTTGTTGAGCCTGAAGTCGTTCTTGAACGAGGCGATCGGACTGGCCCGACCCCCTTGCCACGCCATCCCGGCGACCACCTGCGCCTCCTGGGTGAAGTCGAGCGAAAGGTCCGTCTTCCCCCCGGCGCCCAGGCTCCCCACCAGGCTGACCGAACACGCGACGACCACGGGAACCGGGCCCACCGGGATGGTGAAGACCGCCACCTCGACGGGGTCCGCTGGGAACTGCCACCTCCAGTCGCACTTCTTCACCTCGACGGCCGGCGGCGAGATTTTGATCTGAGCCTTCTCCTCGACCCCGATCGAGAATCGCGCCCCGTCGATTCCGGTCAGGCCCCAATCGGCATACAGCTCCTCGATGTGGGGTTTGACCCCGATGAACGTCACCTCTTCCACCGGTTTGAGGGGCTGGGTGACGGCCAGGGCGCATTCGGCACTCAGCTTGCCGCCGCCGACCGGTGCTTCGGCGTTCTTGCCGAGTGGGGACAGAATGGAGAACGTTCCGTCCCCGCCGGTCTGCACGCTCCCCTCCTCCGGTGGTGCCGCCGGCCGCGCCGGCAGGCCACGACCACCGGCGGATGGGAAGGACGCCTGGGATGCGCGCAGGGGCGGATGCGCTGCCGCCTGCATGCTGTGGGCTGGTGACTGGACCGCTCCGGGCACCGGATACAGGTTGCGGACGTCGATCCGCGCCTTCGGCAGCGCGTCCCGCAGTGTTGCAGGGCCGGTGTCGACGACGAGCTGACCGCTGTCGTCCCGATGTACGGCCGTGACGCGGCGCATGAGCCCATAAGGGGTATGCGGCCCGATTCCGGCGACGACCACGTCGCCCGGCGCCAGATTCCCGGCCTGCCCCGCGGCCTGTGCGAACACCAGTCGACCGCCGTCGGTGACGGGACCGGCCAGTTCCAGCCGGGCCGCGTCGAGAACCTTGGTCGTGTGGGGCACCACGTTGGCGTAGACGGCCTCGGCGTTCGTCGTGGAGCCCCTCCGGACGGATGCCGTGAGCCGGTCCTTCGTCGGGTGGATGTCGGCGTCGCGGCCCCGGCTCGGGTTGACGGTCAGGGTGTACTGTCCCGGGGCTACCTTGTCGAACGTTCGGCTGGCCGTGATGCGGCGCTCGAACCCGTCGGGTCCCTGGACCAGCACATCGGCGGCAGCCCCGCTCGGCAGCTCCTTGACGACCACGGCCAGAACGCCCCGCTGCTCGGCGGACCACCAGCGGAAGCCGGCCAGCAGGGCACACACCGCGATGACGGCGGCTAACGCGAGGGTCGCTTTCCGCGCCCCGCCCCTTCGCGGCAGGTGCGGAGTCCAGTACTTCACGTGCCTCCCCTTCGGACGTCGCCCTCGGAAGTCGGGGGCGCCTGACACTGCGTCGGCCAACCACGAGGCACGCCCAGACGTCACTCCGAAAAGCTCCACGTCACCGACAGGCAAGTACCTTATGTGCACGCAGAGTTCACGACACGCACAGCCCATGCGCTGCGGATACGGGATCGGCCGACGCGGCCGAGTGGGTGAGGTCGCCGCGACCGGGGCCGTGCGCCGCGGGGCCACTCGGGGGTGACGATGACGAATCCGTCGTACGCGGCGATCGTCTCGGCCCAGCGGCGAGTTTGCCGGTTCTGGTACCGGCCTACGCATGCGCTCAGTGAGCGCAGAACGGGCTGTCCTGTGTGGTCGTTATCCCAGATCACGGCGGTCATTGCGAGGACGCGTGGCATGACGCGGACGACGACACCGCCGGATCTGCGGCCTCGCGGCTGTTCAAGATCGAGGTGGCCCTTGACCCACCTGCTGCGTTCGCACAGCCGCTGTGCCTCCCGCCGGACGGGACGATCCTCGTGGCAACGTCGCCCTTCGGGTCCGGCGACCCGTTCTCCGATCTCTTCAGCCGCTTCTTCGGTATGAGTCCGGCAGCCTCGCCGCCGGCCGTGCAGCGCGTGCCCATCGGGCGACTGCTCAGTGATTCCTCGCACGAGCTGCTGGCGGCGGCAGGCGGCCGGGCGCGGCCGAGGACGGGTCCGATCTCGACACCGTGCACCTGCTGTGGGCCGCCACACAGGTGCCGGCCTCCCGGCAGTTGCTGGAGCAGGCGGGCGCGGACCCGGACCAGCTGGCTGCGGACCTGCAGGAGACCCTTCCCGCCGGCACCGGAACCGGCGACCCCGGGCTCACGCCGGCGGTGAAGCGCGCTCTGCTTGCCGCCCACGCCCACGCCCACTCCCAGGCGACCGGTGCCTCGTACATCGGTACGGAGCACATCCTCGCCGCATTGCTGGACGATTCCAGCCTCGCACGCACGCTGGGACCTGGGGGAGTCTCCTCCGGTTTGCGGAGCGGCGGCGAAGCCAGCCGGAGGACGGCGTCGGGCGAGCCCAGCAATACCCCGACCTTGGACGAGTACGGCCGGGACCTCACCGAGGAGGCCCGCAGCGGGCGGAGGAGATCGAGCAGACCGTGGAGGTCCTTTCCCGGCGCACCAAGAACAACCCCGTGCTCATCGGTGATCCCGGCGTCGGCAAGACCGCCATCGTCGAAGGACTGGCGCAGCGGATCGTCGCCGAAGAAGTCCCGAAAGCCCTGCGCAACCGCCGCGTCGTGAGCCTCGACATGGCCGGGCTCGTCGCCGGGTCCAAGTACCGGGGAGAGTTCGAGGAGCGGCTGAAGAAGGTGATCGACGAGGTCACGGAGGCCGAGAGCGGCATCATCGTGTTCATCGACGAACTGCACACGGTCGTCGGCGCCGGCGGAGGCGGCGAGGGCGCCATGGACGCCGGCAACATCCTCAAGCCCGCGCTCGCCCGGGGCGACCTCAGCGTGGTCGGCGCCACCACCATCGACGAGTACCGCCGGTACATCGAGAAGGACGCCGCGCTCGAACGCCGCTTCCAGCCGGTCATGGTGCGCGAACCCACCGTCGAGGAGACGGTCGAGATCCTGAGCGGGCTTCGCGACTCCTACGAGGCCCACCACCAGGTCCGTTACACGGACGAGGCCCTTGATGCCGCGGCCGCCCTGTCCGACTGCTACATCACCGACCGGTTCCTGCCCGACAAGGCGATCGACCTCATGGACCAGGCAGGAGCACGCGTGGCACTGCGCGGCCTCGGCGCCCCGACCGGGACCGCGAGCCTCGAGGACCGCCTCACCGGGCAGCCCGTCGCGGCGGCCGGGGACCGGATCGACGTCCTCGTGAACAACGTGGGAGCGGCCACCGTCCGACCAGGTGGATTTCTCAGTGTCACGGACGGGCAGTGGCAACAGGCGATGAACCTCAACCTGTTGACGGCTGTGCGCGTCACCCGGGAGGTCCTGCCGCTGATGCTGGCCAGGGGCAGCGGGTCGATCGGTCAACGTCTGCTCGGTCAACGCCGTGCTCCCCGACCCGATGGTGATCGACTACTCCGCCGGAAAGGCGGCGCTGGCGAACTTCTCCAAGGCGTGTCCAAGGAGGTGGGCGGCCGCGGGATTCGCGTGAACACGGTCAGCCCCGGCCCGGTCGAGACCGACCTGTGGCTGGGTGGCGACGGCGTGGCGGCCACCGTGTCCCGGGCGACCGGTATGACACCGGAGGACGTGAAGGCCAAGGCGGCGGGTGCCATGGTCAGTGACCGGACGAGCAATGTCACGGGGGCCGACATCACCATCGATGGCGGGCTCCTGCCGACGTGGTAGCGGGTCGGCTCACCTGCCCAGCCGCCACGTGCTCGACGTGCAGGACAAGCTTGCCGCGCGGGTGCTCCGTCACGAGCGCCGATGCCCCCGCCCAGCACCGGCCAGTGCCTCCCTGTATGTCCCCTCCTCCCTGCTGACCTGCGCCGATGGGTCCAGAAACAGGCATCGACCAGCCCGCGGCGCGATGCACGCGCACTTCCTCCACCCCAGGCAGAAGACTCCCGGCACCTACCCCCTGGTCATCCCGTCACCAAGAACCCACCGCAGCCGTACCAAGACCTGCCCTCACCGCGACGCGGGCCCCACCCGCGGTGCCGTCCCCGTCGGCGACATGGGCGGCCCGGTCCGTGGCGTGGTCTGGCCGCTGTGCTGAGCCCTCAGCCGGCGTCAGGCCGGGGGATCAGGCGGTTCTCGTGGGCGAAGACCACGGCCTGGATCCGGTCGCGGAGTTCCAGCTTGAGCAGGATCCGCCCCAGATGGGACTTCACGGTCGCCTCCGCGAGGGACAGGGCGGCCGCGATCTCGGCGTTGGACAGGCCGCGACCGACCTCGACGAGCACCTCGCGCTCCCGGGCGCCGAGCCGGTCCAGCCGCTCGTCGCGGACGGCGGTGCCCCCGTCGGCCAGGTGCGGACGGAAGTCCTCCAGCAGGCGCCGGGTGATCCGCGGCGAGAGCACCGCGTCGCCCGCCGCGATGTTGCGGATCGCGGTGAGCAGTTCCTCGGGCCGGGTGTTCTTCAGCAGGAAGCCCGAGGCCCCGGCGCCGAGCGCGGCGAAGGCGTACGCGTCCAGGTCGAAGGTGGTCAGGATCAGCACCCTGCTCCCCGGGGAGACCTCGACGACCTGCCGGGTCGCCTCGATCCCGTCCGTCCCGGGCATCCGTACGTCCATCAGGACGACGTCGGGGCGCAGCTCCCGGGCGAGGCGGACGGCCTGGGCGCCGTCCGCGGCCTCGCCGACCGGCGCCATGTCGGGCTGGGCCTCCAGGACCGTGCCGAAGGCCATCCGCAGCAGCGCCTCGTCGTCGGCGATCACGATGCGGATCGTCATACGACGCCCGTCCCGCCGCTGCCCAGCAGGAGCCGGGTCCGTACGCCCCAGCCGCCGCTCGGAAGCGGTCCGGCCCGCAGCGTCCCCCCGTAGGCGGCCGCGCGCTCGCGCATGCCGGGGATGCCGTGGCCGGACGGTGCGGCGGCGGGAGGCGCCGGCCGGGGGCCGCTGTCGGTGACTTCCACGCCGACGCTCCCGGCCGAGCACTCGACCAGGACCGTCGCGCGGGTGCCGGCAGGAGTGTGCTTGAGGGTGTTGGTCAACGCTTCCTGCACCAGGCGGTAGACGGTGAGTTGTGCGGTGGCCGGCACATGGGCGTGGCCGCCGCGGACCTCCAGGGCGGTCGGCAGCCCGGCGGCGGCCATCTGGTCGGCGAGCGCCTCCAGTTGGCCGATGCCGGGCAGCGGGTGGCGCTCGGCGTCCGGCTCGTCGGCCCGCAGGACGCCCAAAGAGCGCCGCAGGTCGGTGAGGGCCTGTCGGCCCGTCTCGGAGATCTGCAGCATCGCGGCGGTGGCCCGGTCCGGGGACCTGGTCTGCGCGTAGAGGGCGGCGTCGGTGAGCGCGACCATGACGGACAGGTTGTGGGTGACGATGTCGTGCATCTCGCGGGTGATCCGGGCCCGCTCCTCGGCGACGGCCAGCCGCGCCTGCTGCTCCTGGTGCAGCGCCAGCCGTTCGGCCCGCTCCTGCACGGCGGCGAGGTAGGCCCGGCCGGTCCGCACGTTCACCCCGAGGACGGCGGCGGCGACCACCGTCGCGGAGAGCGCGACGAACGGGGTCAGGAAGGCGCCGTCCGATGCCCAGCGCAGGCAGGCCAGCACGGCCCCGCCCTCCACGACGGCGGCGGCGAGCAGCGTGCCGCTCCGGCCCGTGTGCGCGGCCGCCGTGTACAGGGCCACCAGCAGGGCGGCGTCCGCGGCCAGTTGGACGTCCGCCAGCCACTGGACGAAGGCCGCGGCCACCACGGCGGCGAACACCGCGAGCGGGGCCCGGCGCCGCCACACCAGGGGCAGCGCCAGGGCGGCCGTGAGCGCCGCCGCCACCGGCAGCTCCCGGGCCGGGTACGTGGTCACGACGTGGAGCAGGAGCAACGCCGGCAGTACCGAGTCCCACACCAGGGGCGGTACCCGGTCCCGGTGGCGCACCGTCACACCTCTCCGCCGATCGGTCGTCGTGGCGGCCCGGCCGGGTCCGCCGCCGCGTACAGCCGCAGCCTAGGCCGCGGGTCCGCGGCGCACATGAGCCCGGCGTCGGAGCCGCACCGGGCAGGCGTACGACCACAGGAGGACACCCGTACCTCCCGCAGTCGCAGACCGGCCGCCGCTCCGGGGTGCCCGGTTGCCACCCCGGTCGCACCGCGGCCCGCCCCGGTTGCCATCCCGGTCGAAGTCGGCGGCGACCCGGGGCCGATGCGGCGGCGCGGGCCCGGCGCCGAGCATGGCCGGGTGACCGAAACCATCCCGGGGCTGTCCGTGCCCCTGTCCCTGCCGGACGTCCTCGTCCTCCTGGGCGCTGTCGCGCTGCTGGTGGTGCGCTGGCTCCCCCCGGCCGCCCGCCGGCCCGTCACCGTCGTGGCGGGGGCGGTCCTCGTACCGTCGGCGATCGTGCTGGGCATCGTGGGGATCCGCTGGCACATGCTGCCGGTCCTGGCCGGCGCCGCCGTAGCCTCGGCGTTCGCCCTCCCGCCCCTGCTGCGGCGCGGTGCCGGCCGACCGGCGTGGCGGGCCCGCTGGTGGCTGGCCCTGCCGGGATCCCTGGCCTGCGCCGGCCTGATCGCCACCGGCCCGGTGGCCGCCTGGGCCTTCCCCGTGCCCGTCTTCCCCGAGCCGACGGGCGCCTTCGCGGTCGGCACCCGGGTGCTGCAGTGGACCGACCCGCTCCGCCCCGAGAGCTTCACCGCCGACCCCGACGACCGGCGCACCGTCGTGGTCCAGCTCTGGTACCCGGCCCAGAAGAGTCCTGCCGGCGTACCCCGCGCCCAGTACCTGGGACGCACGCAGGACGAGGCGCGGACCGTCTCCGCGGCCCTCGCCGACGGGTTCGGTCTTCCCGGCTTCCTGGTCGGCGGCGTCGCGAGGGCCCGCAGCCGCGCGGTCGTCGACGCCCCGGTGGCCGACGGGGGAGAGCCGTTCCCGGTCGTCCTCTTCTCCCCGGGTTCGGGCGGGGTGCGGTCCCAGAACACCGCCTGGGCGGAGGAGCTGGCCAGCCACGGCTACCTGGTCGCCGCCCTCGACCACCCGTACGACTCCAGCGTCGTCGTCCTCGCCGACGGTCGCACGATCCGCGCCACCACCGCCTCCTCCGGGGACCGCGACAGGGACGAGGAGCTGGCCGCCGGCTGGACCGCCGTCCGGGCCGCCGACCTCGGCTTCGTCCTCACCCAACTGGAGCGACTGGACCGCGGTGAGACGGGTGAGACCGCCGACCCGCTGACCGGACGCCTGGACACCGGCCGCGCCGCGGTGGCCGGCCACTCCCTGGGCGGAGCCGCCGCCCTGCAGGCGGCCCGGCAGGACCGCCGGTTCGACGCCGTCGTCGACCTGGACGGCTACCCCCACGGCCCCACCGTGCCCGCCCTCGAGCAGCCGGCGCTCGCGCTCACCCAGGAGATCACCGCCGGCACCGACCCGCGCTACCTGCCCCGGCTCACCGAGGCCTTGGAGCACAGCACCGCGACGAGCTACCGGCTCACCGTCCCCGGCGCCGGGCACCTCACCTTCACGGACGGCCCGCTCTACCTGCCGCCGGTGCCCTCGATCGTCGGCACCCTGGGCCGCACCGAGAGCCCGCGCGTCGTCGCCGCGGCCACCCTCGCCTTCCTGGACGCCACGCTGCGAGGCCACCCCGGCGACCCGGCCGCCACCCTCCGGGCCTACGGCACGGTCTCATCATCAGGGGCTCGGGGAACCACGATGCCAACCCCGTGATCGGCCTCGCAGTTCCCCGACCCCCGGAGCTGTCGGCACCGGGTCCTTGCTGCTTCCGCTGCGGGCCAGGCACGAGGATGTCGTCCCGCGGACGCGTGATCCCCAGGGGCTCCGCGCGAATGGCTGAAACACCCTCGTACCGACCCCACTTGGCCATCGTGTTTGTTTGGCGAACACCCAACCGAGTAGGCGTACATCCGTGCGTTCGCCGATTTCGTCGCGGTCCAGTCACCTCTGGTCCGTACGCGGTCATACCGCGTCGTACCGTCCGCCGACGACGCCGTCGCGCCACGCGGCGTCCCCCTCGACCCGAGGAGCACGATGACCCCGATCCTCTTCGTCTATGCCAAGGGCGGCCCTCCTCTGGAGTACGCGGTCCCGCGCATCGCCGCCCACGCCGAGGTGCACGTCCTGGCGCTGGCGCCGTTGCCCCGAAGCACCGAGTCGGTGTGGCTGCCCGGGTGCGCGGCGGTCACCACGGCCGCGCCGAGCGAGGGGGTGGCACTGGTCGACCTGATCTGTTCCCACGCTCGCCGCGTCGCCGCCGAGGCGGTGCTGACCCTGTCGGAGTACGCGGTGGTGGCCGTCGCCTACGCGAGCCTGCGGCTGGGGCTGCGCGGCGCCGGAGAGCGGGTCGCGGGGGCGCGGGACAAGCGTCTGATGCGCAGGATCTGGCGCGACGCCGGGGTGCCCGTACCGGGGTTCGCGGAGATCCACGCTGTGGAGGACATCGCTTCCGCTTTCGAAACGCTCAGGCCGCCGCTCCTCCTGAAGGCCGCCTGGAGCGCGGGTTCCACGGCCCACCTCAGCGTGTGGAACGAACAGCAGGCCGAGGCGGCCTGGAAGACCGGGCGTTCCGTCATGGAAGCCTCCTCCGCGCAGGGTTACGCGGAACTGCACGCCGCGGACGAGGGCGTCAGCGATTTCCTGCTGGAGGAGATCGTGACCGGAGAGGCCTCCGACTGGTTTGACGGGGACGGGTGGGGCGACTACGTCAGCGTGGAGGGGATCGTCGCCGACGGTCACTATCACCCGCTGTGCATCACCGGTCGGATGCCGACGATCGCACCGTTCACCGAGCGGGCGAGCCTGGCTCCGGCCGCCCTCCCGAAGGCGTTGCAGCACCGGATCGAGGAGGTGTCGCGCGCCGCCGTCGACGCGCTCGGCCTCGACACCTGCGCCACCCACACCGAGATCAAACTCGGCGCGGACGGAGCCATGTGGCTGATCGAGGCCGCAGCCCGCTTCGGCGGGGTGATGACCACCCGGCAGGTGGAGACCGTCTTCGGCCTCGACATGATCGGCATGCTGGTGCGCCAGTTGCTCGGCCGGGAGGTCGCCTACCCGGAGCGGATGCTCACCGAGGGCGAGGGCGCCGCCGGATCCCTCGTCGTCCTCGCCGTCGACCCCGAGGGCCGGCCCTGGACCGAACTCCCGGCCTGGGACTTCGAAGCGGTCGACTGGGCCGCCCTGGTCGCGCCGGGATCCCGGGTGGAGCTGGTGCACGAGCACAGCCTCGCGCCGGGCAGCCCGGTACCGCCGTACGAGGAGGCGGGAGGGGCCAATTCCATGGCCGCGCTGTGCTTCCTCACCGCCGGGTCCGGGCCGGAACTCCTGGCCGACTGCCGCCGCCTCATCGCGGCCCTGCCGGCCGCCCTCACCACCCCGTCCACCGCCCGTACGCCCGCCGCCCCGCCCGTGGCCCCCACCGACACCGCCGCCGCCCCCATCACGCCCTCCCCCCTGTCCGCCGACCGCTCGACGCCCGGGAGCACCGCATGACGAACGCCGGAACCATCCCCGCCACGCCGTCCCCCCGGGGCGCCGCCGTGGACACCCTGCTCACGCTCCCCCTGTTCGAGCAGCTGGCCGGGGTGCTGGGCGGGCACCCGTACGTGAAGGTCGTCGTGGATCGCGACCAGGGCCTCTGGCACGTTCTCGACAGCGCCGTGCACTCCTTCCACGTCAACTACATAGCCACCGAGATCCAAGGCCTGACCCTCGAGCAGCTCGACGCCGAACTCGACCGCTTCAACCACGACGTCTACCAGGACCCCGCGCGACGCTTCCTGCTCGGCGTCCTGTCGCTGCACTCCGGGGGCGGCCCTGAGCGGGACGAGCCGTTCATGGTCCTGGAGACCACCGAGGCCGACACCATGGGCGCGGACCTGTTGATCGAGTTCCACGCCTTCGTACGGTCTCACCTCGATCCCGCGCTGGAGCTGCTGGTGAAACCGGCCAACCACGGGCAGGAGAACGCCCTCGCGGCGGTGCCGGAGACCGTGGTGCCCCGTGCAAGGGGTCACGCGCTCCTGGCGACCGCGCCCTTCGTACCGCTGACGCTCGCCTCGGCCACCGGCCGGCTCCGCGCCTTCGCCTCCGGCGAGGAGTACCTGGCCGCCCGCGCGGACCTGACCTGGTACGACATCGTCGCCATGCCCGTGGTCCCCGACGACATCCCGCGGCTCGCGGGCCTGGTCAACGCCCAGCCCACCACCCCGCTGTCGCACACCAACATGCTGGCGGCCGGCTGGGGCATCCCCAACGCCATCGTCCGCGGAATCCTCGACACGATCGCCGACGAGAAGCTCGACGGTGCCTGGGTCCGCTACGAGGTCACCGCCGACGCGTACGTCATCGAGCGCGCCGAGGAGCCGTCGGACCTCGCCGAACCGACCTGGCACACGCAGCGGGTCCGCCTCGACGCTCCGCACGTGACGGACGTACCGCTCGTGCCGCTCTCCGCGTTGCGCGCCCGCGACCGGAACCGCTACGGCACCAAGGCGGCCAACCTGGGGGAACTGCACCACGTACTACGCCACGGCTCGGGCCGGCTGACCGGCTACTACTCCGTGCCCCGCCCGCCCCGGGCCGACCTGCTCGGCCACCTGGCCGCCCGGCTGGGGATGCCCGAGAACGGCGATCTCGCCCAGCACGCGGGCGAGTTCCTGACCCGCAACGTCCAGGCACCGGCGGGCATCGCCGTCCCCTTCTCCGTACAACAGCGCTTCCTGGACTCCTCGCCGGCCGTGCAACAGAGCATCGGCAAGCTGAAGATGGCCCTGGAGCTGAACGCCATGGACGCCGTGGACACGGTCTGCCTCCAGTTGCAGCACTTGGTGCGCACCCTCCCGGTGCCCGAGGACCTGGTGCGCGCCCTGGACACGCAGCTGGTCGAGCACCTGGCGGGCACGGGCCGCTTCGCCGTGCGGTCGTCCTCGAACGCCGAGGACCTGCCGGGCTTCTCCGCGGCCGGGATCTACGAGTCCCACACCAAGGTCACCGACCTGCCGGGGCTGCTGGACGCCATCCGCCGGGTATGGGCCTCCTTGCTCTCCCCGCGCAGCGTGCGGCTGCGTCATCAGGCCGGCATCTCCCTGGACGACACCTACATGGGGGTGATCGTCCAGCGCTACGAGCCGTCCCCGCTCGGAGGCGTCATGGTCACCTGCAATCCGACCAACCGGGCCGACTTCCGCAACGTGTACCTCAATTGCGCGCACGGGTCCACGGCCGATGTCGTCGACGGCCGGACGCTGCCCCTGCAGTACCTGTACAACACGGTCGAGGGCGGTGGCCGCACCGTCTCGCTGGGCGCGGCAACCGAGGACCTGACCCAGGAGACGCGGGCCCACCTGGGCCGGCTGGCGTTGGCCGGCCGCCTGTTCCAGTCCCATTTCGGCACGGACTACACCTTCGCGGGGCCGCTCGACATCGAGTGGCTGCTCGGGCCGGGAGGCGCCCTCCACATCCTCCAGCTGCGCCCGTACAGCGCCTGACCGGCCCGTACTTCCCCTCGTACTGTCCACCCGAAGGCCACGCCCATGCCCCTGCCACTGCCCGCGTCCCTGCGTACGCACGTGAAGCGCCGTGCCCTTCCACCCGCCGCGGTGCTCCGCGTGATCCGACTGAACAACGGGTTCCAGCTGTTGTTCAACCTGCTGTGGTGGATGCCGGTCTTCTACCAGTACCAGAGACAGGCGGGCCTGTCGGACAGTCAGATCTTCGGTATTCAGAGCGTCTACTACGTCGCGTTCTGCCTGCTGGAGATACCCACCGGCTTCATCGCCGACCGCATCGGACAGCGTCGCTGCATGCAACTCGGGGCGGCCGCGATGGTCGCGGCGAACCTCCTCCCGGTCGCCTCGCCGTCCTTCGCGGGCTTCATGGCACACTTCCTGGCCGTCGCCGCCGCCCGCTCGCTGGTGTCCGGGGCATCCAGCGCCTACCTGTACGAGTACCTGCACGAGCACGGCGCGGACGCACACTACGTACAGGCCGAGGGCACCGCCCGAGCGCTCGGCCTCTGGGCGAAGATCGCCTGCTGGCCCCTGGTCGGAGTCCTGATGCACGTCCGACACGAGGCCCCTTACGCGCTGACCGCCCTTTCCGCGCTCGGCTCGCTGGCCTGCGCCGCCGCCCTCCCGGCGATCGCGGCGCCCCACGGGGGAGCTCACCCGCTCGCGGAGCGCGCCGGGCTCCTCCACTCGGCCCGTCAGGCCGCGAAAGTGCTCGGAACGTCACGGTCCCTCGGGCCTTTGATGGTGCAGGGCGTGGCCGTCTTCACGCTCGCCCGCATCTGCCAGGTCAACCTGTTCCAACCGCTGCTCCTCGAAAAGGACCTCCCCGTCGCCGACCACGGTGCGGTGCTGTCGGCGATGACGGTCGCCGAGGCCGTCGGTTCAGCCAGAACCGGCTGGTTGCGCAGCCGACTGTCCGACACCACCGTCGTGACCGTCCTCAGCGTGGTCATGGCGCTCACGCTCGCGGCCACCACCCTGTCGGGCGGCCCGGGCACGATCCTGTGGCTGTGCGTGTTCGCCGCCGCGGCGGGCCTCGCGTACCCGGTCCAACGCAACCTGATCAACGCGGCCATCCCGCCGACCCCCTACCGGGCGACCCTGCTGTCGGTGGAGTCCATCGTCGATCGCGGCGTGTGCGCGCTGGTGGCGCTGGCCGTCGGCGCCTACCTGGCGGCGGACCGGCTCGACGCGCTCCTCGTACACGCGGCGGCGGGCACCGGTCTGCTGCTGCTCGTCGTGGGCGTCGTCCTGCGGCGGTTGCGCCGGAACGGGGCACGTCCGGCCCCGCCCGTCAGCCCTGATGCGGCGTGACGGCCGGCCCGGGGAGCGCGGACGCATGCGCCGACTGATGCTGTGCGCCCCGCCACCCGAACCGCCTCGGCTGCCGTACGAGGAACTCCGCGCGAAACTTCCCCGGGTGCCGGAGGGCGTCCGGGCCGGGTGGACGAGGCCGAGGCGCGCGCGTACGTCCCGGCGCCACCGACGTGTGGACGCCGGGCCGCGCGATCGAACCCCGCTTGGGCCGGCCGCCGTCCAGGTCTGCCGCCAACGCTACGCACTGGAGGGGGAGAGCCGGTGCCGAGCGCGGCGTTGCTCCCTGGCTGGTATGCGTGGCGGCTATGTCACACCAGTGCCGCGCCGCCGTCTATCGCGAGCGTGGTGCCGGTGACGTAGGCGTTGGCCAAGACGAAGAGATAGGCCGCCGCGGCTTCCTCGGCAGTGCCGACACGCCGCGTGAGCAGCTCGGACCCGGCGCCCTGGAGGAAAGCCTCCGGGTCCGGGACACTGCCGTCCCACAGCTCGGTACGGATCACACCGGGCTGGATCACGTTCACGCGCAAAGGGGCGAGTTCGACGGCGAGTGCCCGGGACAGGGCCTCGATGCCGCCGGTGATACCCGCCGTGAGCGCGGTTCCGGACAGGGGGCGGATCGCGAGGACGCCGGAGCTGAAAGTGATCGAGCCGCCGTCGCGCAGTCGCGGTGCAGCGTACTTGGCGGAGAGGAACGCGCCCCAGAACCGGCGCTCGAAGACGGCCCTGGCCTCCTGCGGGGTGGTGTCGACCAACGGCTTGATCAGCAGGGATTCGCCCGCGGTGTAGACGAGGTGGTCGAACTCCCCGACCTGCTCGAAGAACGCGGCGATGGCGTTGCCGTCGGCGACGTCCAGGCGGCGGCCTTCGGCCGACTCGCCCAACCGCTTCGTCGCGGCGTCCACGCGGTCCTGATTGCTGGAGGCGACCACGACGGCCGCACCGGCCGCCACGGCCTGTTGGGCTACCGCGAAGCCGATGCCGGAGGTTCCACCGATGATCACGATCTTCTTGCCGGCCAGAGACATGGGATCCGCTCCTTCGTCGATGCGGTGCCGGGGTTCGGCGACCGCCATGGCAAGAACGTACGCCTCCACATCGAGACGATGAATGCCTAGTGATCTCGATTCCCTGTCATATCGTCTCGCCGCACCGGCACTAGAGTGGCGCCATGGACATCCTGAGCGACACCCTCGAAGTCCTGCGCACGGGACGCCCGATGGTGACCCGCACCGACGCGCACGCCCCGTGGGCCCTGAAGTTCCAACCCCTCTCCGGAGCCGGATTCCACGTGGTCGTGGAAGGGCACTGCCACCTGCTGCCACCGCACGGCCAACCGCTCGCGCTCGGACCCGGCGACATCGTGTTCCTGCGGCGCGGCAGCGGACACACCCTGTGCGACGTGCCGGACAGCGATCCGGTGGACTTCGTACCGGACCGCGTGGACCGTTCCTCGCCGATCGGCCAGGTCACCGTGGACGGACCGGGGCCGCGCACGGTGCTGGTGTGCGGCGCGTACGCGATCGACGTCGATCGCCCGCATCCGCTGTTCGGCGATCTACCGGAGGTCATCCACCTCCCCGCGGTTCCCGGCCGCCACCCGGTGCTGCGCTCGGCCGTCGATCAGCTGTGCGCCGAGTTCCACGCGCCGCAGCCGGGCTCGGACGCGGTCGTCACGGCGCTCATCGATCTGCTGCTGCTGTACATCCTCCGCTCGTGGTACGCCGAACTGCCGAAGGAGCGGACCCGGGGTTGGGCGGCCGCGCTGACCGACCCGGCGGTCGCCCCGGCCCTGAAGGCGATCCATGACGATCCCGGCCATCCCTGGACCGTGGAGTCCCTGGGCACCCGCGCCGGGCTGTCCCGCGCGGCGTTCGCCCGCCGCTTCGTCTCGGTGGTCGGCGAGCCGCCGTTGACCTACCTGACCAACTGGCGGATGGCCACCGCGGCGCGGTTGCTGCACCAGTCGCCGAGCCCGCTGAGCACAATCGCGCAGCAGACGGGGTACACGTCGGAGTTCGCATTCGCCAAGGCTTTCAAACGACACTTCGGATCGCCGCCGGGGGCCTACCGCAAGCAGGCCTCTGCTCGGGTTGCTGTCCGGGACCGAGCGCAAGAACTGCTGGCAGCTGGCGGAGCACGCCGGCCGTAGCCGTCCCGTTCCGATGCAGCGGCTGCTGCGGTCCGCGCGCGACGAGGTCCGCCGCTACGCCGTGGACCATCTCGGCGCCCGGTGACGGTGCCTTGATCGCGGATGAGACGGGCTTCCTGAAGAAGGGTCGTGGTCCGGCGGGTGTCCAGCGGCAGTACACCGGCACCGCCGGGCGGATCGAGAACAGCCAGGTGGGCGTCTTCCTCGCCTACGCCTCAGTAGAGGGCGGGCGTTGATCGACCGCCGTCTCCACCTGCCCGAACACACATGGAGCCGGGACCACGAGCGCCGCCGCAGAGCCGGAGTACCCGAGGACGTCGCCCAAGCCCCGTCTCGCCCCGCAGACGATCGAGCAGGCGTGGGACGCCGGAGTGAGCACGTCCGGGACGGAGGCCGCCTTCCGCCTGCCTGCCTCTGCCTGGCACCGGCACGTCACCCTGACCATGCTCGCACTCGCGTTCCTTGCCGCGGCAGTCGACGACGCGAGGCCGACCAGACGTGCGGATGCGAGCCGCCCGGCCCGAAGCGGAGACCCGGTCGACCTGACCGTCCCGGAGATCCGCTGCCTGATCGGCGCACTGTCCAGCCCGCGGATCACAGCCCTGAACGCACTCCGGCACTGGTCGAACTGGCGCAGAGCCACCAAGCTTCGGCACGCCGCAGCCACTACCGGCAGCGGCTCTTCGCCCCCTCGAGCGCGGAGATCGCGAAGTCACACTGGAGTACGAAAGGCTGTCCCGTCACCATCCGCCACGGATTGGTTGCCACCGTACTTGGACCGGCTTCCTGCGTGGCCGTGGCCGTGGCGGGAGGCTTCATTCGTTCGTGCGATAGGTCATGAACCAGTGGGTGTCGAAGTAGCGGGCCATCGTGAAGGGGTGGTCCTTCTCAAGGAGGATGCGGCAGACGAACTCTGCGGTCGAACAGCCGAATGGGACGCTCTCGCCGTCGCATGTCCGCATGGCGACGGGCCAGTGATCAGGGTCTCTGTCGTCGATCTGCCAGCAGTACAGATTCTCGTGCTCGGTGTTCGCCCAGACGAGCAGGCCGTCCTCCTTCCAGTCGGTCCACGGTTCCTGGTTCAGATGGAGATACGCGTCGAAGGCCCCCGCCCCGAACGTCTCCACCATGCGCTTGTAGTCGCAGGGAAGGCGCGTGCCCATGCGCTCTTCGATCTGCGCCCAGTCGACGTCCGGTCGCCGGGGCGGCAGAGTCCAGCCGGTGACGCCGATGAGCCGCTCGACCCAGTCCTCGTCCTGGCCGGCTCCCCCCACGGGCAGCGCTTGTGCCTGCCGCGGGGTGACCGCCAGCACCGGCACGATGTCGCCCTGCGCATCCAGTGCGGTCCCCGCGCCGAGCCACTGCCCTGCATGGGGCCAGGCCATCACCGTCTCGGCACGGCCTTCGAGAAGGTCGAGGAGATCTGCGCCGTGCGCCCCGCTCACGCCCGGGTCCGTGATGCCGTCCAGGGCCAGGCGCCGTGGTTCCCCGTAGCGGGAAGCCAGGTTCTCGACCAGCGCCCGGGGGTCGATGTCCTGCGAGAGGTACAGAAGCCCGCTCGGCCGAGGGATCCGGGCCAGCAGGTTGTCGAGCATCGAATGAGTGAACTCCATGGAGGACAGGAAAGCGCACTCCACTGACAAGGTCCCGAGATCCAGCTTCGATGACGACCGGTCCAGGTTCACTGTCCGAGGACAGTGCGACGCGATTCGGGCAAGGCGGGCTGCCCGCGACCCCGCTATCCAGCCAGGGCGAGGTTGTGCAGGCGGGCGATGCCGTGACCGCGTGCTGCACTCCATCGCCTCTCAGGCGGCAGTCGCGCAGGCGGCATCACGAGCCGGTACCCGGGTAGGCAGTGTCCGGCGGATCATGAGGCCGTAGGGTCTGACCGTGATTAACCTCCAGGTCCGAGGCGAGAACGGCACGATCGAGGCCCGCGCGAAGCACGGTGTGGTCTGGGGTCCTGAGCTGGCTGGTCTTGATCAGTCGGTGTTTCCAATGCTGGGACACCTGCTGCCGTACGCGGACACCGTTTTCAACCACCGGCAGGTGTCGACCCTGTTGGAGGAGGTCCCGCGGCTGCCTGCAGGCGTGCTGACTGATGAGTTCGCGCGCGAGCTGATCGAGCTGAGTCAGGTAGTTCTCGACGGACAGAGCCTGTACCTGTGGTTCCTCGGGGACTGAGACTGCAGGCCGGCTCAGCCCCGGAGCCATAGCCGGACAGCCGCGGTGGTAACGGTGCCGTGGAAGACGTAGGCCCTCTTGTCGTAGCGGGTGGCGACGGCCCGGGAGTTCTTGAGCCGGTTGATCGTCCGCTCGACCTCGTTGCGGCGTCTGTAGATCTCGCCGTCGAAGCCGGTGGGCCGGCCGCCCCCACTGCGGCGTTTGCGGTTGGCCCGTTGGTCTTTGGGCTCGGGGATGGTGTGTTTGATCTGGCGTCTTCGCAGGTAGCGCCGGTTTCGACGTGAGCTGTATGCCTTGTCGCCGCCCAAGTGGTCCGGCCGGGTGCGGGGGCGCCCGCCCTGGGGCGAGGAACGCGGATCCGTTCGAGGACCTCGATCATCTGCGGCGCGTCGCCCCACTGGCCGGGCGTGACCAGGAAGGCCAACGGCTTGCAGCCGCCTTCACCCGCGAGGTGAATCTTGCAGGTCAAGCCGCCCCGAGACCGTCCGAGTCCTTCGTCGAGGCGGTGGTGCCGAGGCGTCGTTCTTTTTTCGGGACACGTGGCTTCTTCTTGCGAGCGCCGGCCGCGTCGTAGAGGCCGCCACCCATGTCCACCGCCGCCGCAAGCCGGGTCACTCCCTGCAGGACCGCCAGTAGGTCATCGTCGGTCATGTCGTCTCCGTCCGCGGATCGGAGGCGCGTGGTCCAGCGGCCTGCAAGTTCTTCGAGTTCGCCGGAGCTCGCGGCTGGCCAGTGCTCGGGTCAGTCGCTTCGGCAGAGCGAACACCTCAACGCCATCGTTCAGGGGGGGGCGGTGACCCACTTCGGCCACGCTCACCCAAGGAGCTGCTCGACCGGTGGGGCCTCGGCCGAAGGCTTCTGGAAGTACATGTCTCACTCGGCCATGGCGCTGTCCGGCTCAACGAAACGGCAGGTCACAGACTCAAAGGCTGCGCCAGGTCCCAGCAGGCGCGCCGCACTTGCAGCTTCGTCGTCGGGGGCAAGGAAGAAGACTGTGTTATGGGCCATCCGAGCATGATGACAGCCCGCCTTACTGACATGAGTGACTGACGACGGAGCCGGTGAACCCGGTGCGGTGGTGGAAGTCGGCGAGCCGGACGGCTGCCACGTGGGCGGCGGGACCGCTCAGGTCGTGCTGGTGGTCGGTGGTGAGGGTGGGGAGGTGTCCGCCGCGCTGCATGGACTGTTCGACTTCGACTTCGACTTCGACTTTGGCGCGGAAGCCGGAGTCGCTGGTGCCGGCGTAGCCCTCGAACATCTGGATGCCGAGGTGGCGGTACTGGACGGCTCCGGCGATGTCGGGACACCACTGAGGCGATCACCGGCACCCTGTCCCGCCCGCAGCTCCTGATCCTCGGCCGCCACGACGAGACGGGCCGGCTGCGCGCGGTCGGTCGCACGGTACCGCTGCGCCCGGACCAGGCCCGCCAGGTCGCCGGACACCTTGCGGCCACCGACCGCGGTCACCCGTGGACCGGCGTGCGGTTCGCGGCATCGTGGGGGTCCCGTGACGTCCTGGACGCCGCCCTGGTCCGCCCGGACATGGTCGCGGAGATCAGCGCCGACCGGGCCATCGACCACGGCGGGATCTTCCGCCACCCCCTGCGTTTCAAGCGGCTACGCCTGGACGTGACGCCCGAGGACGTTCCCCGATTCAGGTCATCGCGAGGCATGCGGAGGCTGAGGGTGGGGATAGCCCCACCCTCCGGCCTGTAGCTGACCGGCTGCTCGGGAGATCACCAAGTTCATACGCTTGTCTACATGTTGAAGCGGACAGCACACGCAGCCATCGCCGGCGCCCTCGCCCTGGGCGCCTTGACCATCGCCGCCCCCGCTGGTGCAGCGGACCTCGGCAACCCATCCCTGGTACGGACCGACAAGGGTCTCGTACGAGGCACGGTGACCGAAACCGTGCGCAGCTTCCAGGGCATCCCGTACGCCGCCCCGCCCACCGGCGAGCTCCGCTGGGCACCCACGGCTCCCGCCAAGAAGTGGCGCGGCGTCCGCAACGCCACCGAGCCGGGCGCCGCCTGCCCGCAGACCGGTTCCGTGCCGCCGGTCGGTAGCCGGTCCGACGACGAGGACTGCCTCTTCGTCAATGTCACCACCCCGCGCAACGCCGCCGGAAAGCCGCGGCCCGTGATGGTGTACCTGCACGGCGGCGACCACACGGACGGCTCGGGCGCCATGTACGGTGCCCAGCGGCTCGCGAGCGAGGGGGATGTCGTCGTGGTGACGGTCAACTACCGGCTCGCCGCCCTGGGCTACCTCGCCCATCCTGACCTGGAGAAGCGCGGCGAGTCCGGGAACTACGGCTTCCTCGACCAGCAGGCGGCCCTGCGCTGGGTGCAGCGCAACGCCGCTGCCTTCGGCGGTGACCCGGACAACGTCACGCTCTTCGGCCAGTCCGCCGGCGGCTACAGCACCTGCGCCCACATGGTCGCCCCGTCGTCGGCCGGTCTCTTCGACCGGGTCATCCTGCAGAGCGCCCCGTGCACGGCCGACATGGGCCGGCGGGAGCGCGCCGACGCCCTCCGCAAGGGCACCGCCCTCACCGACACGCTCCAGAAGGACTGGCGCACCGCACCCCTCGACCAGCTGGTGAACGGTTTCGGTACGGGTCCCGAGTACGGGCCCGTCTTCGGCGGCACCCTGCTGCCCCGTAATCCCGGGGAGGCCTTCGCGAGCGGGCAGTTCAACAAGGTCCCGGTACTGCAGGGGATCAACCGCTACGAGGAGCGCGGCCGGGTCTATGGCTTCGAGCTGGAGAAGAAGGCCACGACCCATGACCCGGCCGCCCAGCTCGACCAGGCCGACTACGACCACCACCTCAAGGACATCTTCAAGGAGCAGGCCCCTGCCGTGGCCGCCCGGTACCCCGTCAGCGCGTACGGCAACTCGCCGGCCCTTGCCCTCGGGGCGGCCCTGACCGACGGCAACTGGGCGCGCCCCTCCGTCGACAGCGGCCGGGCGCTGTCCCGTCACACACCCACGTACACGTACGAGTTCGCGGAAAGCGAAGTCCCCTGGTACTCGGATGCCCGGTACCAGAAGCCCGGGTTCGACGTAGGGGCGGCGCACACGTTCGAGCTCCCGTACCTCTTCGCGCTCGACGCCTACGAGTCGCTCACCCCGGCGCAGC
Organism: Streptomyces sp. NPDC057010; assembly: GCF_042673805.1. Taxonomy (NCBI): domain Bacteria; kingdom Bacillati; phylum Actinomycetota; class Actinomycetes; order Kitasatosporales; family Streptomycetaceae; genus Streptomyces; species Streptomyces sp. NPDC057010. Next base: position 276,936 of record NZ_JBHUSC010000004.1, read on the forward strand.
AGGGCCTGTCCCACGAGATGATCCGCATCTGGACCGGCTTCGCCCGCACGGGCAAGGCGGACTGGAAGCCCACCACCCCCGTGGCTGCGAACGTACAGTCGCTCACCTCGGGGCCCGGCGGCATCCATCCCGTGGACTTCGCCAGGGACCACCGGTACGACTTCTGGAAGTCCCTGCGCTGACCCCGGCCACCGGGCGCCCACCCTCCACCGTGCCGGCCGCCCGGCCCGTGACCAACCGGCTGTGGTGGCACGGACAAGGAGTTCACCCGGCGCCGTAGTTGAGCCGTACAAATCGAAGGGCCCTCACCCGTTCCTCGGGTTGGGGGCCCTTCGGGTTGGGGGTCGGTTCGCGGCTGTCGGCGGAGTTCTGGAGAATCTGCGCTCTGGCTGCGGTGTTCTGTTCTCGGACTTCCGCGGCTGGCCCCTTCGCGTTCGAAAGTGCGGATCACACCTCAGGCCGGGATGAGCGATCAGCACTTCCCTCGAGGTGCCTCGCAGGATTCCGGGTTCAGGTCTGGCGAAACCGGAATCGCAAATCGTATAATTCGGGGCATGCAGTCGCTGGAGCCTCGGACCAGCTGGACGTTCGTCACGAACCACGCCCGGATCCTCGCGATGATCCTGCGTGATCCGGAGATCCGGCTGCGTGACCTGGCCGGGAGCTGCGGGCTCACCGAACGAGCGGCTGGGGCCATCGTCCGCGATCTGGAGGGCGCGGGATACCTCACCCGGGTACGCCGCGGGCGCCGCAACCACTACAAGGTCACGCCCGGGACTCTCTTCCGTCATCCGGCCGAGGGCCACCACGAGATCGCGGACCTCCTGCACCTGCTGGTCGACCTCGACCCCCGGGCCGGAGCGACCGGCCCCCCTTCCACGGACGGTGACCACCGTGAGCGCGAACCACACAGCTGACCCCCGCGACGGTGCGGGACCCGCGCCCACCGTGCCGCCGTCCGCTGCCAGGCCTCTTCCCGAGGCATCGGGGTTTGAAGGGAGCCGGCCATGACCGCTCTTCCCGACCAGCTGCCCGTCCATGCGGCGGGCCACATCAGCGGCACCACGCACCCTTCGGCCACCGGTGTGGTCTTCGTACCGGGACCGCAGCGGGTCCTGGCCCGCGTGCGCGGCGAGATCGACATGGACGATGGCCATGGCCTGCGCGGGGACCTCATCGCGGCTCTGAACTCGAGCCGCGACGGCCTCGACATCGACCTGTCCGCCGTCACCTTCTGCGACACCACCGGCCTGCACATCCTGCTGGACCTTAACCGGCTTGCCCTGGAGGCCGGAAAGTCGCTCGTACTGACCGCCCTCAGCCGCCCGGTCGCCCGCCTGCTACGCCTGAGCGGGGTGCACCAGCTACTGACCGTTTACGCCTGGCCCACTCCTGCCCCGCAGGCAGAAGAGGCCGCCGTCTTCCGGGAGGCTGCCGTGGCGGGGGATCGGATCGGGCTGGGCCAGGTGCTGGCAGCAGCCGAGAGCGCCGCGCCCGTACGGTCTCTCGATGTGGTGGCGCGCAATCTACGCGACCGGTTCGACGCCAGGTACGTGTCATTCCTGTTCGTCGACATCGTGGGCCGACGCCTGCTGCGGGTCCACGACACAGCAGCCGAGCCAGGGCAGCAGCCTGCCGAACAGGTACCTCTGGCGGGCAGCAGCATCTATGACGACGTGCTGCGCAGCCAGAAGCTCGTGGTGTCCTCAGACGGCCAGGACGGGCACCGGGTGCTCGCCCCGGTCACCAACCGCGGCGACACCATCGGCGTCCTGGAGCTGTTCCTCACCCAGGCCTCACCAGAAGTACGTGCCCAGGTCCAGGAGGCCGCGCACGCGCTGGCGTACATCATCGTCACCGACCGCCGCTTCACCGATCTCTACCACTGGGGCAACCGCACAGGACCGGTCAGCCTCTCCGCGGAGATCCAGCGCCAGCTCCTGCCCTCCGCCTCCTGCTGCGAGGCCCCCGAGTTCACCCTGGCCGCCGCCCTCGTCCCGGCCTCCGACATCGCCGGCGACACCTACGACTACAGCCTCGACACCCACACCCTCCACCTGTCCATCACCGACGCCATGGGCCACGACGTCAGCGCCTCCCTCATGGCCACTCTCCTCGTCAACGCCTCCCGCGGCGCCCGCCGCGCCGGTGCCGGCCTCGCAGAACAGGCCCGCCAGACCCACCAGGCCCTCCTCGACCACGGCCACAACAGCATCGCCACCGGACAGCTCCTGCGCATCGCCCTGGACGGAACCAGCGCCCAGCTCGTCAACGCAGGCCACCTCTGGCCCTACCTGCTGCGCGACGGCGCGGTCAGCGCATTGTCCGTGGCCGTGAACCTGCCCTTCGGTGTTCCCGCGCAGGACGCCTACCAGGTCCAGGACCTCGATCTGCGCCCCGGGGACCGCCTCCTGCTGTACACCGACGGCATGCAGGAACGAGAAGCCGACGTCGTGGACCTGCCGGCCCTCCTGCGCAAGACCGCGGCCGAGCATCCGCGCGAGACCGTACGCACTCTGGTGGGCGCGGTCACCGACGCCTACGGAGGCCGACCCCCGAAGGACGACGCCACCGTCCTGTGCCTGGACTGGCACGGCCCAACGACCGGCGACGCAGCAGCGCCCCCGCCAGGGCTGGTCGCTGGTGCGGGGACCGGCCTGAGAAGACCAAGGGGCAAGACCGACCAGTGACGGTTTGAACCGGTCATCTACGGTTTCGTGATGACGACTATGGAGCCACGCCCGGATCTTCGGCCGCCCGGCCTGAACGCCGACGAGAAGACCACCTTGCTGACTTTCCTGGACTACCTGCGCGAGTCCGTCCTCGCGAAGGCGGCCGGTGTCCCGGAGCCGGCGGTCCGCACGGCCGGTGTCCCTTCCGGGACCAGCTTGCTCCAACTGCTCAAGCACCTGACGGCAGTCGAGCTCAACTGGTTCGTCTGGGCGTACGCCGGCGCCGACCGCGAGCAGTGGGACGATGAGGCTGCGGTGTCCGCCGACGACACCGCCTCGGACTTGGCGCACGCCTATCGCGAGGCGATCGCCCGCGTCAACGAGGTCGCCCTAGCCTGCACCGACCTGGACCGCCCGGGCGTCCGCTCGCTGCGTGAGACCCCGCCGCCGTCGATGCGCTGGGTGCTGGTCCACATGATCGAGGAGACCGCCCGGCACGCCGGCCACGCGGACATCCTGCGCGAGCAGATCGACGGCTCGACCGGCCGGTAATGCGGACCCGGTAGACCAGGTGCGATCGCACCTGGTCTACACGTCATGCGGGGCCTGACCGCCCAGGACCACCAAACCCCTTGGATCGGCTGGACCTTCGCCACGGTCCGCGGCCCGGAGGCCGCTCAGGCTGCGCCGGGTTCCCGCCGGTGATCACTGCAGAGCTGGGCGAATAACTGTCCCCCAGCGCGGATATCAGCCGCCACACCGGGGCGGCCGGCAGCAGTGCGGGCCAGGCACCCGGCGTGCGACCCAGCCCAGCACGGGTTGTCCATCAGCCGCGGCCATAGCCACCCGGAGAGGCCACCACCAGCTCCATTCCTCAAACGGATAGCACGTCACTCACCGCCCCTGAGACGTGTGCGCGCTCCGAATGCGCGCCCGGCCCCGCTGAGGAACTACTTCCACACGACGGCCACGATGGCTGCGGCCGCCGTGAACACCCCCACGGCAAAGAAGGCCCACGGCTGCTTGTTGCGCATACCCACCAGCGCCGTCACCGCCACCAGGACATCCAACCCCAGTTTCACCCACATCTTCGCCTCAACCACCGGCAGGTCTAGGGATATTCGGGTCCAGATGAGACCCGCACCGGTGACCAGCTGAACGACCGCACTGCTCGGCATGTAACTGCCAGTCACCGGGTCCTTCCCTCTCAGCTGGAAGAAGACGCCTCCCAGGAGCGCGGCGAACCCAAAGAGGTGGAAGACAAGGAACACATACCGAAGAATCTCCATGCCAATGATCCCTTCACAGAGACAGAACAAATTGACGATCTTTTGTCCGGAAAACTCGACCGCGTCCGGTGCGGCCCCATGCGCGCGCCGCGGGGCGGCCGGGGGAATCGGGGCAGCGCCTGGCACTGGTGCCTGCCGGGCGCTGCTCTGTGCTGATGTGGGTTACGGCGTGGCGGTGCCGGTGCAGGCTTTTTGCCACTTGGGGAACTGGGCGTTGCTGCTCGCTCCGCCGGGTGAGATGGTGCCGTCCAGCTTCCAGTCGGGCCCCTCGAAGTGGTACATGCGGACCTTGACGGGAAGGTTGTTGACGTAGGAGTTCGGGCCGTGTGGGTAGTCGATTCCCCCGAGGCAGGCGTTGGTGCTGGCCATCGTCCAGTACAGGTCGTAGAAGTCGCTCCAGCCGTACAGGCAGAGCTTGTCGGGCGGGCATCCGCCCATGGCCTGGGCCGGTGAGGCGAGCCCGAGCATGCCGCCCGTGAACAGGACAAAAGAGGCCAGGCCGGCGGCGAGGCGCTTTGTTGCACGCACAGTGGATCTCCGTTCTTTCCGGGCATGAACGCCCGGGTACACCGTGATCATTTTCGTCCACGTGTGCCGCCGGGGGTGCGGCGGGACAGGGAGAAAGCGGCTCGCCGCACGGACGGGGCCTGCGGGTACGGCACCTGGCAGTGTCTTGGGTGTGCTGGCCTTGAGACGCCGCCACGACCAAGGCGCGCGGCCGGTTTCGGCAGCCGATCGAGCCGGCAAGGGAAGCGGTTGACTCCGTTCCGCCAGCAGAGCTCATGCGTGGCCCAGCACCGTCGGCAGCCCGGCCGCACCGACGGCCGGGCGGGGTCTGGTCCGTTCAGCTGTCCAGCGGGTGCGGGTTGGCGAGGATGCGTTCGGCGAGGCCGCCGCGTATCGACGCTGCGGGGGAGCTTTCAGGTTTGCGTGCCGCCTGGTCGCGGAAGCAGGCCAGGAATTCGTCCCCGAGGCCCAGGCGGGGGTAGACATCCAGGACTTGGCTCCGGAACCCGGGGGTGAAGTCGTCCGCGTTCCGCCCCGAGATGTCCACGGCGGTGGACCGTTCCAGCAGGTGGCCCTCCGGGTCCTCGCGCACGTCCACCGCGTCCCACATGTGGCGCACGATGACCTCGTAGAGCCGCCGCCGGCGCCCCACGGGCCATCCCGCGCCGGCCCCGAACACCCACGCCACGTGCCCGCCCGCCTCGTCGAAGGCGACGGTGTGGCTGTCGAACTCCGGTACCAGCCCGATGTCGTGGAGCAACGCGGCCACGTACAGCAGCTCGGCGTCGTGCTCGATGCCCCGGTCCGCGGCGTACGCGGAGGCCCACACATAGGACCGCACCGAGTGCTTCAGCAAGGCCGGGGTGCAGTAGGCGGTGGCGACTTCGAGAGCAGCGGCACAGGCGGCAGTATCAGGGGCGGCGGGTACGGTCAGCGACATGCACCCATGGTCACAACGGTTGCTCGCGGGATCAATGACGGTGTTCTGTCACTTCCGGACAGGTTGGTCGATGAGCAACAGCCTCAAGACAGGGGTGAGAAAGACCGACGGGGGCTGGGCCGGCAGGAGGGTGAGCTGTCCGCGGCCGGTCTTCGCGTTGGTGACATCGCATCGCAACGTTGCACGTACGTCAGCAGACGGGCCCGACCCGGCTGCTGAGACGGGGATCGAGTACGGGTACTCACGTGAGTGGTGATCAGCGGCCTGCATGCTGCGGACATGCGATCGATATCCCTCCCGAAGTCTCTGCTGGCGGCCGCCCTCGGCGGTGTTGCCGTCGTGGCCGGCTTCGGCACACAGAACGCCACCGCTGCCCAGCCGACCGTGGTCAGCATCGTCGCGGCGAGCGACGCCGATGCGGAGATGCGGTTCTTCGAGCTCGCGGACCTCATCTCGCAGAGCTGCGCCGTAGAAGACTCCAGCGGACCCAGCGGCGGGGTATCGGCTTCCACGGCCGGCCCCGGACTCCACCATGCCCGTCCTGGTCGATGAGGTGCCGCTGACCGCTGAGGAGGAGTGCGCCGCCCAGCGGCACGCGCGGCGGATCAGCAAGGCGTTCTCGGGCACGAACACCGCCACGTACGAGGTGATGTAGAAGAAGCTGACGACCCTGCGCTACCCGGCGGCGCGGATCCACCGCATGCCGGACCGCTCGGGGGTCACCGACCCCCACCTGGGCATCCTGGTCGACGCCTTCGGCGCTCCGCAGGGCGTAAACGTGACTGAGGTACGGCTGAAGCCGCAGCTGGCAGGCCCCCTGTCCTGAGGTTCCTGCCTACGCTGCGCCGCGGCCGTGCCGCCGCGTCACTCCCGCGGGCTTGGCTTCGGCGGGGTGGCGCCCGCCAGCAGCGTCTCCCCTTCCCTGTTTGCGAGGTGTCGAGGGCACGGGGCTGCAAGGTCCGAGTGAGAAGCGGATGCTCTGTCCGGGGAGGCCGGGCGGGCGGCAGGCTGCCGATCTGCATCGGCGTGTGCCGGCAATGCACTCTCTGCTCGCGGCGATTGGAGGGCCAAGCGCCGGGGGTGGGAGCGGCTCATTCTTCTCCGGCCCTCGACCTGCGGCTCGCTGCTGACCAGGCTGCTCCTTCCCCCTCGGTACGGGCCCCGCTGCGGGGCTGGTCCAAGGAGGCGTCACTCGGTGATGATCGGGGTCGCAAGCAGATGGTGGAAGGGTGATGGGGGATGGCGGTAGTCCGCACAGCAGTCGTGGTGCTGGCCACGTGGGTTGCGCTCATCGTGCTTGGCCTCGCTCCATCGCTTCTGCCAGAACGATGGAGCTACTACATCTACTCACCTGTGAGCGTGGGTTTGTGGATGCTGACGATGTTTTTCGCGCCCTTCGTGGCGTGCGGCGCCGCGTCGAAATGGATCAAGACGGGCGGTAGCCGAGCCTAGTGCGGCGGGGCCGGCCGACCGTCCACCGCCTTGCGGAGACGATGTTGTTCGCGCGGTGATGCGGTCGGTGACGTCGACCTCATGGACTGCTGGGCCATGACTTCTCGGTGGCGGCGCAAGCCTTCGCGAGGCGTCAGGTTGGGTCGGCAGCAAGGCACTTGAACAGCAGCTAGCCAGGTCTTCCGTTTCAGCGTGAGTATCCGTACTCATGACCCGTGTCTGGTGCCGGCGGCAGGATGAAGTCATGCTCCGAACAGCGCACACCGCAGCCGCCCTTGTTCTGGGCGCACTTACTCTCACGGCCTGCTCCAGCACCCCCGCAGCGACCGCGACCGACACGGACCATGTCGCTTCCGTCCCCGAGGGTGGGGACGCCGGCAAGGCGCAGCTGGACTTCATGAAGCTGTCCCTCAAGATCATCGACGGTTGCCCGCCGGTGGACGACACCAAGACCGGCAAGGTCCTTGGCCCCAGTGACGTCCCCACCGTGCCCCAAGGCCCCTCCGACAAGCCCACCGGCACTCCCGGCGGCCAAGTCCCCCTGCCCGCCGGCCCCGACCCCGCCGGCCCGCCCGCCGCCGACCCCGTGCCGCCCCTGTCCGACGGGAACCTCCTGGAGCCGGTCACGCTCACCAAGCCCGAGACCTGCTACGCGGACAAGTTCGCCGCGCATGTCACCCATGCCCTCGAGGGCACGGGCGAGAACGCCGCTGAGATGCGAGCCGCACTCAAGCGCGCCGGATACCCAGACGAGCGAATCGTGGACATGAAGCCCGAGGGCGGCTCCCCCCGCGTTCGGATCGACCTGCGCGAACAGGACACCCGCGTCGCCCTCCAAGTCGTGCACGTCGCCGCCGGCGGTACCGTCGTGGACAAGTTCGGCGCACAGCCCACAGCGCCCCTTGGGGACATCCGGTACATTCCAAGGCGTGCCGAACCCCTGAGCTGAGACTCGGTGAATGACCTGCTCGTGACGGACGGAAATCGGCGAAGTCACCTCCTTCGCTAACGGGTGGTTGTGGCGCGAGCCGTTTGACGCACGCAAGGTTCTACTGGTCTTCCGTTTCGTGGCGGCGGCGGGCCTGTCTTCTCCGGCGTCGGTTCCCTGGCGGAGCTGGCCGGGTCCCGCCGGGTGATGTGTCCGAGTGTTGAGAGGTCTGGGCAGCCGGGGTGGATCGGCTTTCTGATGCCGTGTTCTGTTCACGGCCATGCCTGATGAGATCATGCTGTTCACGGACCGTCGTTGCACGAACGGTCACAGTGACTGTTTCGCGAACGCATCCGAGTCGGCCACGGGTCCTTCGAGTCCCCCCGAAGATCACGGCCGAGTTCGCCCTCTGGCTGTTTACGGGGAGCAACAAGCCGGGGTCAGGCCAGAAACTGCACTCGTAACCGGGGACGGGGCACCAAATCGCGCCAAGCAGTGCCAGACCTTCTTGAGCGCCTGCGAGTCGTAATGGCCAGTGCGGGCTGCTTTCCCGATCGTCCAGGGGTCCAGGCATCCGTCGAGCGCGATCTTGGTTCCCAGGTCGACGTATTCCTGGCCCCGGTAGTCAGGGTGCTGCCGCAGATGCTCCACGGTCAGCCGGAAGCCAGGATGCCACTCGATCGGGCATGGGAGCCGGCGGGCCGCCTCCTCCACGTCCGTGCCACGGTAGCTGGGGTCCAAGACCAATGCCTCGACGTCCCGGTCGAACCTGACGGATCCGTGCACGTGAGCCTCGATGTGTCCGTCCAGGGCGTCCAGCCCGTCAGCCTCGGCCAGACCGAGGAGGGCGAAGCGGGACGCCACAGCGAAGGCCGAGGGCTCCGTCGAGCTGTCTGGATAGCAGAAGGTCGCGCGTTCGAGGGCGTCAGCGGTGAGCCGGAAATGTGAGGAGCCGAATCGAGGCGCCCCACCGACCGGCGAGTTCCAATAGTTGAGCGCCCCGTAGACCGGGCGCTCGTGAGCTGAGGCGTGATCGTACGCGCCGCCGAAGATGCGGCTCTCCCAGCGCCACCGATCTCCACCCGGATACGCAGTCAGGCCACCGTTGCTGGTGCCGGTTACAAACTGCGAGTAGTAGACGCCGTCCTCCGCCATCCGAAGAAGAAGGAGCCGATCGCCCACCATGCGGTCGGGGTGAAAGTTCATGGTGAGCTCCGCCCCGGGGGCGAGAGGGGCTCCGAACGACCGAGCTGCCACGTGCCGCAGGGCTGAGCGGTGAGGTGACCAGATAGTGTCAGCAGCCATCCATGCAGTGTGGCGGAACGTCAACGCTCGCCACACGCGAATTTCTTCGGCTCGTGCCTCCCGCCCGCGGTCCGGAAGGGAACTGTCCTCTCGCGGGCATCACAGACCTGCCCCCAGATCGACATCCCCGGTTACCTCCCGGCCCTCTACCACGCCTACGCCCTCGCTCCGGGCGTCTTCGCCCACCAGCGCCCTCGGCAACGCCCGGCATGACCACGGCCGACCACGACCCACACCACTGCGACACGCACCCAAGCCGACAGGACCTAGCACCGCGCTCCGGCTCCTGGCCGCCGCCGGAGCCAACCCCGCCTTCGTCGACACCATGGCCGGCCTCTTCCCACCGCGCTCGACCGGGCCATGTACCGCCCGACGGGCGGCCGGGCCACCCTCCCGGTGCCCCGGTGAGGCTGGACGCGGTGAGCGCCCGCCGCAGGCCGGTACTCAACACCGCCGGGTTCGACGCGACATTGGCTTGGTGGGCCAGCGCGGGCTCCCCGCGTCCGCGGCGCGCTGGGCCTACGGGGCCGCGGTCCGTCGCTTCTTGGCAGCTCCAGCCCAAAACAGCTTCTGCGACCTCACGCCGCCGGCGCAGACCGCGGAAGCCGTGGCCGCCCGGCTGCAGTGTCGGCAGGGGAGCGAGCAGAAGCCAGGGCGCGCGTGCGGCGCGGCCACCACGTGTGACCGACCGCCCGTGCCGGCGACAGGCCAGGGCCGTCGGCGTTGCGTCAGTACGCTACGACGAGAGTCATCCACCCGCGGAGGCCGCCCCCGCGGCTGGGACGGTCAGGCCCGGGACGCTCCGAGGAACCGCAGCACTGCCAGGACGCGGCGGTGGTCCGCGTCGACCACGGGCAGGTCAAGCTTGGCGAAGATGTTGTTGATGTGCTTCGCCACGGCGCTCTCGCTGACCACCAGCGCCTGCGCGATGCCGGCATTGGAGCGCCCCTCGGCCATGAGGCCGAGCACCTCCCGTTCGCGGGGGGTCAGCCGCGCGAGCGGGTCGCTGTCGCGCCGCAGCAGCAGCAACTGGGCGACGACCTGCGGGTCCAGGGCCGTGCCCCCGGCCGCCACCCGACGCACCGCCGCCACGAAGTCGCCGACATCGGCAACCCGCTGCTTGAGCAGGTAGCCCACACCGCTGGTGTTCGCAGACAGCAGGTCAGCCGCGTACCGCTCCTCCACGTACTGCGAAAGCAGCACCACCGGCGTCCCCGGCCAGCGCCGACGGATCTCCATCGCCGCCCGCACCCCCTCGTCGGTGAAGCCGGGCGGCATCCGGACGTCGATCAAGGCGAGTTCGGGCCGGTGCTCCGCCACTGCCGCCAACAGCCCCTCCGCGTCGTCGGCTTCCGCGGCGACCTGGAACCCGCCCATCTCCAGCACCTTGATCAGGCCGACCCGCAACAACACCGAATCCTCGGCGATCACCGCGCGCACGGCAGCTCCGCGGTGATGGTGGTGGGCCCGCCAACGGGGCTGCTGACGTGGAAGGCCCCGTCGAGGGAGCCGACCCGCTTGGCCAGCCCGGTCAGCCCCGTGCCGGCGGCGGCGTCGGCACCGCCCAGCCCGTCGTCGGTAACGCGCACTCGCAGCACCCCACCCACCTGACGGACTGTCACCTCTGCATGCATCGCGTTGGCGTGCTTCGTTGCATTGGTCAGCGCCTCGGAGATCACGAAGTACGCGACTGACTCCACGTTGGGCGCCACCCGTTCCTCCAGATTGACCCGCAGCCGCACCGGCAGGGGCGTGCGGGCAGTCAGCCCGGACAACGCCGCGTCCAGACCCCGGTCTTCGAGCACCGCCGGGTGCAGCCCCCGCACCAGGTCATTGAGTTCGGCGATCGCCTCCTTCGCCTCCAGGTGCGCTCTCGCGATCACCTCGCGGGCATCACTCGGCAGGTCCGGGCAGGCGGCAATGGCCAGACCCAGGTTGACCGCGAGAGACACCAACCGCTGCTGGGTGCCGTCGTGCAGATCGCGCTCGATTCGGCGGCGCTCCGCGTCGACGGCCTCGATCAAGTCGGTCCGGCTCACGGCGAGCTGATCGACCCGCTCCTGGAGCCGCTGCGCCCGGCTGGGCCCGAGCAGGCCCAACGTCAGCCGCGCCTCGGCCCGGGCTACCGCCCGCGCGGTCCAGGGCAGGGCGCACAAGAGGAGGAGTCCAGCCGCTGTGTAAGCCGGCAGCTGGGTCAGGTAGCCGAACCAGTCCTGGCGGATTCCGGTTGGCAGCGCCCACGCCCAGGCGTAGGCGAAGACGCCCGCCAGGCACGCCGCTGCCACCGCGAGTACCAGCAGCTCCAGCAGCGCGAGCAGCGGGCCCAGCAGGAGGTGGTAGCCGATCTTGCGCCAAGGCCGCGTCGCCGCGAGCCACCGGGCGGTCGACGCCCACGTCCATTGTTCCGGCGCGGTGTGGGTGAGCCGGGGGACGTCCACACCGATGAGCACCCGGTAGCGGGCCCGCTGAACGGCCGTCAGTACCGGGGTGCCGAGCAGGACCAGGGCGGCCGACACGGAAACCGTAAGGAGCCAATTCCCCGTCCTGGCGGTAGTCGCCGCCGCCCACGCCCACACGGGCACCAGCGCCAGGTGCGGCAGCAAACCAGCGGCAAGAAAGCCCGTGTCCCGCTGCGCCCGGAGGACCGTGCGTATCAGTCCAGCTGGAATCGTCATGGCACGACGCTAGGGCACCGCAGGAGGACGGTGCCATGAAACCCGTACCCGATCTCATGGTGAACCTAGTACCAGCTGTAGAAGATCTTGATTTTGGCCTGTGGGCGGACAGCATCTCGGGTCGGTAGGTCGGCTTCTGCCGGCCGCCGGCACGTAGACTGGGCTCGGTGGAACAGGCACGATGCCCCGGTGAGCATCGTCGTCAAGTCCTTCGTGGCACCGGACGCCGAAGCTGCCGCTGCTGTCGCGGAGGGTGGTTCGGACGGGGTCTTCGAGTCCGTGACCTCCGGCAACTTCGATGTCGAGGAGGCTCTGATCGAGTGGGAGGGCATCTTCACCGGTCGGAGCTTTGAGGAAGTCATTGACGACGATGTTCCCGAGACTGTTGTCGACCCGGACGACGGCGAGGGTCCGCTCGTCCTCGCCGTCTCCGGCACCCTTCGAGATGCCCGGTGCACTGCCGTCGAGCACCGGCTCGCTGAAGTCAGCCGGCTGTTTGAGCCCCGGCCTATGCCGTGCCGCTCACTCGCACCAGTAACACCCGACGCACATCAGGCAACCGCGGCAGTCCGGGCACTGCTCCCGCCTCAGGTCGCAGCAGGGCTGGAACGCGTCCTCCGTTGCTCCAGGGCAGTAAGACTGCTCATCCCTCCACCCTGCCGAGTGCAGGTCATTCCAGCACTCCCAGGGTTGTGTCGGGCCGGCAGTGGTGCAGGCGGGCACGTCATCGGTCAGCAGCTGCCGGATCTGGTCCGGGGTGGCCGGGGCGAAGCGGTTGCCGGTGTCCCAGCAGTCTCTCCGGCGTGCACGCGGACGGGAGCCGGCCGTTGCCGATTCCGCGCTCGATCAGCCACGCGGGCGGCTCCTTCGGCGGCCGCCTGGACGCGGCGAGGGCCTCGCGTTCCTGGGCGACGGCCAGAGCCTTCTCGGCCCGGTCGAGTTCGGCGCTCAGGTAGGTGACCGGAGTCCGCAGCCGGGGGAGGTCGGGCGGCAGGACAGACATGACTCAGCCCCCGTACTGCGCCTGCCGGGCGACTTTGCATGCCGCGCACAAGGGCGACGCGCCGACCCCGTAGCGGCATGTGGGGACGTGGCTTCTCTGCACCGACCGCGAGATCGGCGCCGTCATCGAAGCGCCGGCCGAAGACCTTCACGTTTGGACAAGTCCTGGCCCCGCGTGCTCGGCTACGAGCGTGCGGACGCCGTACCCTCGCGTGCAGGCATCTGACTGGCCTCCACTCGAGGCTCGGCGGCGCCCTGCCCAACGAGCCAGAGATGCTGCAGTTGACACCGCAGCATCCAGCGGCTGGCGAGCCGCAGCCACACGCTTGACCTCTACTGCCCGCCTCGTATGGCTAGAACCAGCCAGACGACTGGTCCCGCTGCCAGAACGATCAGCAGTAGACAGCACGGCAGCGGGGACGGCGCCTTCAGGGGTGGCCGGGCTGCTATCTGCGGGGCCACTCGGCGCACGTCGTCGGCGTGATACCACCTCTTACCGGCGGACCCGGTAGTGGTCATCCAGCTGTCCGTACGGACGCGCACTCAATGGGCCAGCGCATTTACATACACCGAGCGAGCACCAACGCCCGGCCACAAAGTGCTCACCTGGCGCCCCGTCAGCCAGTCGCCCTCCAACTCGCCAGCCATATCGTGCCCGTCTCCCATCAGCCAGTGACACGGCATCACGAACTGTCCCATAGCCAGGCGTAGTTCGCCCCTCCCATCACTTCTCGGCGTTCCGACGCGCCGATCCGCTTCCCGGGGTCTGACTGCCGCCCGACCCCGAATCACTGCGACGGGGCGTGAGCACCGTTAGTGCAGTCAACAAGCCACTTTGCACAGGGCCCGGTCTGGCTCGGCGCCCAGGTGGCCGGCTGGGGTCTGGCGAGGGTCTCGGGGGTGGTCATGAGGGGCTCCCGGGTGGTGCGGAGGGCACCACTCCGATTAGATCGCACGTTCGAAAAATCTCAGCCAGAACGATCAAGACGGCGTCACGACACGGGCAACCCCGTCGGGCGCGGCCGGCACGCGAGACATACACCCGGCCCGCGTGTCGGCTCATACGTGATTGTTCATCCCGTACCTCATTGAGCACTCATGCGTACGCGGACAGGGATCCGGTCGTAGGTAGGGCGTAGGGCGCGCGGGCGGCCTCGGCGGTACCGCATCCGTAGGGTCGCCGCGTGGAGCGGGTGACGCTCGTTCTGGTCGAGGCAGGGCTGTGCCGGGGGGCCTGGGTCTCGGCTTGGGCGGCGGGCTGGCCGACTGGCGGACCGCTGAAGTGTAGGTGTGTCAGGAGCGGGCTCGCAGGGCTTGAGTGAACGTTATGTGCTCCTTCTGGAGCGGCCCCCTCCGCAGGGGTTGACGGAGGCATGTGCCAGGCGGATCGTAGGTGCCTCAGCCGACCGAACGCTGGAGGTCCCGTGACCGATGAGTACCGCACCAGAGAACGGACGCTGCCCGTCGGCACCGCCGCGATCTTGGGAACAGCCGGCATGGACCTGACGGATGCGGAGTTGCTTGAGCGGTACCCGCGCGTGGCCGAGATCCTGGCACGTTGGGAGCAAGACGAGCGGGGCTGATGCCCCCGGCAGGGACCATTTCGGGCCGACAGTCTGCCCGGCTCCCCACGAGAGGGCCGTCGCGCTCCAGGCGCGATGCCCAACGGGTGCGACGCAGCTCTACGGCGAGCGTTGCCGCCGGCTCACCCCGCATCGGGGCCGGGTGCCCATGGGGCTGGTCCGCCACCGCCCCACTCGATCAGTCGAGGTGGACGGTGTCCGGGTCGAGTTCCGTGCGGCGGAGGAGCTCAAGGAGGTCGCTGGGCCGAGTATCTCGCCGTCGAAGCGGACGCGGCGCCCGCCCTCGGCGTCGGGCGGATACACGACCACGCGCAGCTCAGGGCTGATCCCTCCACCGTGCAGCCGGTCACTCCGGCACTCCGCGGGCGGTGTCGGGGGCGGCAGTGGACACAGTCGGGCACGCCCTCGGCCAGGAGCGGCGAATCTGCTCGGCCGTCGCCGGGACGCAGCCTTGTGCAGAGGCGTTGCCCGGTCGGCCGCCGAGTTCCACAGCGACCGCCCGCATCGCTGACCGCGCCGCTGTCGAACTACGGCGTCGTGGCTCGGTCAGGCCCTCCACCTGTTCCACAAAAGTCCGACGTCGGCACCGGTTTTGATCGCAGAAGAAGCGGCGGACGCGGAGACGGACGATCAGCCGGCGGCCGCCGACGGGCAGCCCGGCTGTGATGCCAGTACCGGCTGTGGACGCGTGCGGCGGGATGCTGACACTCGGGACAGGCTCCTGGCGGCCCGCAGCCATTCGCGTCGATCATCAAGCCGTCATCCGCGACCATTACGAGATTCAGACGTGGAAAGAGAACATCTTCGAGCGCCTCCACCTTCACAACAGTGAGATCCCCTGGCGGAACGATCCTGCAATCCGGACCTCACCGCCGTGAGCCGCTGGTTCTCCTCTCTGGCTACACGGTGAGGTCGTCAGTCGTCAGCCCGGTTGGGGGTTGTCCGCCGGCCCCCCGCGCAGGGGGAGACGGATCATTCTCGAGTACGCGACCTGACGTGGGGGGCGGCGTGATCGTTAACGTATGACGAGCTCTCCTGATCTCAGCCAGGCGCTGGGCGCGTGAACGCGATCGCAGCGGTGCACGTCGCCCGGCGGTGGCGGCCGGTGTGCCGCCCGGCCGCGGTACCCCTGAAATGGGCCTGGCCTGCGTACGTGTCCACCGTCGGCCAACTGGTCTACACGGGGCAGAAGGGCTACTACGCGACCCGAGGACGCCTGGGCATTCCAGGCGGACCGCCGGTTACACCCTCGCAGTACACCGATGGTTCCGATGTCGCGCTCACGCAGTGGACGCCGGCTTCATTGGGCCTGCTCACCGCCGTCATCGCGCTCGCCGCCGTACGGCCATGGGGCGGCCTGGTACCGCGCCCGCTGCTGCTCCTCGGGCTATGAGGAACGGTCGTCCCGGCAGCCGCCGGCCAAATCCACGTGGCACAGGAGGTCCTTTTCAGCTCCGGTCCCACCGGGTGGTCGGTGTAGGCCGCAGTGCAGGGTGTCGCGGGCCTGTGCCTGTGGCTGGCCATGGCCTGGATCTTCACTCGCCGACGAGGACAGGACACCATAGCCGTGGCGAAGACGGCTCGAGGCACGGGATGAAAGAGGCGATGGACGGCCGGCCCCCCACGCGCCGTGCCCTGTCAGTGCGCCGATGGGCCGCCTACGCGACTTGCGTCTGGACCCTCGCCGGCTACGGAACGCTCAAACTCTATTGGGCTCTGGGTGGCACGGCGCTCACCTCCAGCGCCCCCCTGCCTCGGTCGGACCGTGAGGATCTTGTCGCGCAAACCTCCGGAAGGATCACGGGACACGGGATATCGGTCGGCTTGGTCGTCTCGGGCGCCTTGGCGGCGCTCGCTACGGTGCAGCCCTGGGGGCATGTGCTGCCACGCCGGTTGCTGATCGTGCCGATGTGGATTATTAGCGCCCTTATGGTGCTGCGCGCCTCCGGTGCGCTGGGCTTCGGCTTCGTCGGCGACGTCATGGTGCTTACGGGCAACCTCCAGGTGGACCCGTCCGACACCGAGATCGCGCACCACCTCTCCCGCGTGGATCTGCTGCTCTGGTCGCCCTACTTCCTGGTTTGGGGCCTCCTGTGGGGCGCGACTGCCCGGGTCACGCCAAGGTGATCAGCCCGCTAGCCCAGCGCCAGAGGTACCACGCCGAGCCGCCCGAGACCTGTGGGCACCTCCATCAACTCCTGCGCCGCCCCGTACTCGTCATCCAGGCGTAGTCATCACGGAAGCGCGGTCACAGCCGTGAAATCGGCCAGTGCTGCTTTTCGTTCCCCACTCGGTTGTTGTCGGCAATGGTGGCGCCGGGGCAGCCCGACCGTGCAGTGTGCGGTGCAGGCCGGTCAAGGGCGCCTGTGGCGGCGCTCCGCGTCGGCCTTCGGCCACACTGGACAGCCCGCTCCGCCCCGGGACCTGGTTGGCTGTCGGGCGGCCCCTCCCGAGTGACGCCCGTCCGCGGGGTCCAGCCGGTATACGCCACAGGAGCAACGAGTTGATCTTGGTGCGATTTCGTACGTGGTCAGCAAAATGAAGGCGCAGTGCATGCGTGCACTTCGTCCTGGCCGCCGGAACGGACCGCCGCAGGTCGTGACGATCACGGCAGGGGCTGCGTCGCAGCAAATCCGGTATGTGCTGCGGCAGTTGCGTACGCTCCTCCACGTTCGAGCATCCGCCCGGATGTGGTTCTGCTGTGGGGACTTGAGGGGAGGGAGCTGTCAGTGCCCGACGCGGACCAGGCCTGGCGCAAGGCTGTCTGCCTGCATCATGCGCCCAGAGCCTCCGTCACAGGCAGGCACTCCGCGAGCAGGTCGACGACGTCGCGCCATGCTCGCTGTGCGTGCTGTGGGTGGTAGCCGACGCCGGGGACCGTGGGGTGGTCGACCGGCGGGTGGTGGAAGGCGTGCAAGGCGCCGCCGTAGACCGTGAGGCGCCAATCGACGCCCGCGGCCTGCATCTCGGCGGTGAACGCGTTCCATTGCGCGGGCGGCATGATCGGGTCCTCCGACCCGACCCCGGCCCACACCGGGCAGCGAATGCGCGCCGCCTCGCCCGGGCGGCCCGTGGTCAGTGCGTTGACCGTCCCGATCGCGCGCAGGTTGACGCCGCCGCGCCCGAGTTCCAGCCCGACAGCGCCCCCGGTGCCGTAGCCGACGGCGGCGATCCGGTCGGGGTCGGTCCGCGGTTCGGTGCGCAGCACGTCGAGCGCAGCATGGCCGATGCCCCGCATCCGGTCGGGATCGGCGAGCAGCGGTATGCAACGGGTCAGCATCTCCTCGGGGTCGCCCAAATAGCGCCCGCCGTGAAGGTCGAAAGCCAGCGCTACGTATCCCAGCTCGGCGAGAGCGTCGGCCCGGCGGCGCTCGACATCGCTGAGCCCCATGCCCTCCGGTCCGAGCAGCACCGCGGGCCGGCGGTCGACACCGGCCGGGAGAGCGAGGTGCCCGGTCATCGTCAAACCGTCCGCCGGATACTCGACCGTGCGCGTCGTGATCGTCGTCATGAGACTGCACTGTAGGTCTATCGAGCCCGGGTTCGTCCGGTGTTCTTCCGCTGGCAGAACACCGCGGGTGCCGGCGGGCTCAGGGCTTCAAGATCATCCCGTTACCCCTCTGGCGCGTATCTCGGTCACACCGCTTTGCAGGTCCGCGCGCCGAGGTGGGGGATCAAGGTGAGCAGGGCTGGGGAACCGGTGAGCGCCGGGTGGGGAGATTCAAGGCTGTGGCCCACATTTCGTGACGATCACTGGCTGCGTAGGTGCGAGCGGAGAGCGGTGTCGCTGATTCCTGGCATTGGTTCGCCCTCAAGAGGCCTCGGACTGTCGGGAGAAGTAGCAGCAACCGGCAGCGGTAGGGCAGGTCGGCCACGGGGGTTAGAGCTCGATTCGGCGCTTCCACCAGGGAAGGTCGGGTGCCTCGAAGGGGTTGTTGACCGTGCGCCGGAGAATCTGGTCATCCACGGGTGCGATGACTGCACGCAGTTCGCGTCGTGCCTTCGTGCGGAGAAGCCGCAGTGTGAGCTCCAGCAGAGTGCGGACGTGGTAGTAGCCGCTCCGCAGGTCGGTGTCGTCGTATCCGTAGAAGGGAGTGACGTCCCTTCGTGGCCTCCGGGCAGTGGAACTCCATCGGCGAAACGCGTGTGCGACCTCGCTGGCTGGGAGCCCATGAATGCGCTCGAAGCGTGCGATCTGCCTGCTCGCAGATGCGGACAACCCTCGGATCGCGGGGGCACGACGATGCCTGACTCGGTTGGCCCGGCGTGGGAGCTGAGCCCTGATCTCGCCCGGTGACCGGCGAGGCATGAACACTTCCAGATAGGAAGACGGTAGGTCCGCCGACACCACGCCGGAGCGGTCATGGCCGTTGTAGGGCCGGGGTGGTGCGGCACCCGGGTGGCAGCGCCTCGGAGTGAACTGGGGCGCTGCCGGGTGATGTCCCGGCAGCGCCCCGCTTCGACGGTGACCAGAGCTGCGCCCAGGTGGGCCTGGCGGGCGGCGGGCTCCGCGGCGGCGCGCCGAGTTCGGGCAGTTCGGGTTACCTGTTGGGTTGCACGTGACGCCTACGCATGACCGGTGTAGTAAGGAGAGAGGTAGGTGCTGGTTCCGTTGCTTATGGCGACCCGCATTCTCACACTCCTGCCTTCCGCGAGATCTCCGCCCACCCAGGGGGTGAAGTAGGTGGCGGTATGGCCCTTGGTCGTGGCGAAACGATAGGGGCTCTCAAGGATCGCCTCGACGTACCAGCCATCCGACAGGACATCCCCTGCCCGCATGGCATCACCGGGTTGGCCGGAGATGGGGTCAGCCTGCCACTGGGCCACCCCTGCGTACCGGCCGTTGTTGTACACGGCAACGGTAAAGCCCCCGACGCTGTCCACAGCGGCTTGCTTGAAGGTAAAGACAGGATCCGCTGCTGCTGTGCCAGCGCCTGCTGTGACCGTTCCCCCAACCAACAGCGTAGTCGTCGCAAACAATGTAGCGATACGTCGCTTCATCTTCATTTTTTCTTTCCCCCATGATGGAAAGCGGCACAGGACCTCTGCACCGGTACGCCTCAACTGGCCGCAGCAGGGACTTGGATTGATTTCCCTGCTGCGGAGAGGGCACCTGGAATGTATCCGGAGGAAGTGGCGGAAAGTCTCGTCATCCTGCACAGCGTCGAACGGGTTGAGGTTTCATCCCGCACAGTGAACCTCTCATCCATACAGCGCCGTGCCCGCCGCGTTGACGACCGCACGAGCGCACCGGACCCACGGGTGTCCCACGCCGACCGTGGCGCAGGCTGATGCCAGGCCGGTCGGCGCGGCGGCGAATCAGGGCAGCTCGCGGAAGGTGGCTACCCGGGCCGCAGAGGGTCTGTCCGGCGTTCGGAGCGGGGTCCGGTACGGGGTGGTGTCACTCACGCAGCAGCTCCCGCTGCCCAACCTTGGCCCCGAGTGCGGGGACGAGCGCGAGGGCACGTCTGGGCCGGTGCCGGTGGCGCGGTGGTGGTGCCGGCCGGCCCGGATCCTCGCCTGTGCGGCCCGTCGTTCCGGTCCGCGGAGCCGGGCCAGGTCCTCGCGGCCGGTCTGGTCGCGCAGCCACTCCTGCTCGGCGGCGTGGTGCTCGGCCACGAGGGCGTCCAGGCGCCGGAGTGGGAGTTCTCTCTTGTGCGTCCGGGAGGATTCTCGGTTGGGTGTCCGGTCTTGGGGGCTGGGTGGGTTCAGCGCCGGGTTGTTGGCGTGGTGTTGAGGTTGGACAGGTAGTGAGGATCTGTTGGTCACCAGGTGGGATTGGCTGGTCAGCGGGGTGGGGGTTCCAAGAGGGGTAGGGTCTTCCTTGATCGTTTAGTGGGGGTGGTGCCCCTGTCGGGTGTGGGGGAGTGGCGGGGTGGGGCCGAATCGGGCCGGGGTGGATGCCGGTGTGTTGCGTCCGGTGGCGGTACGGCGCCTGCTGGCGCTGGAGGGCCGGGATGAGCTGACGCCGAGCCACGTGCGGATGGTCGCTGGGACGCTGGGGGTGTCGGAGCGGACGGTGCGCCGGTGGCTTGCCGCAGCGCGTGAGGAGGATCGTTTCGGCCCAGTGGGGCGGGAGCGGTTCACGGTCATGGCGGATGTGCTGGCGCGGCTGGCGTTCCATCGGGGTAACGCGGCTGCTCTGCATCGGGAGCCGGCCGCGGCGCAGGCTGGAGGAGGGGTTCAGGCACCGAGCCCCGGGCAACACTCCTTCGAACTGTCGGCCAAGAGCACCGCACTCACCTCCGGCTTCCTCACCCTCTTCGGGCTGCCTCTGCTCGTCGGCGGCGTCGGCCTCGCTGTGCTCCCGTACTTCCTGGACTGACGGGGCGAGGCACGGCGGCGCAGGGCGCACATCACGTCCCGCGTCGTCCGCGTCTCGCCGCAGCCATGGGGAGGCGCCCACTGTCAGCACCAGCCGGCTCCGGTTGATCCCTGCATAAAGGGCCCATGGCGGTGCTGGCAGACAGCGCCGGCCGCAGAGCGGCGGCCAGGCGGACGGTGTCCTCGGCGAACCCGAACCGGTGGCCCACGATCGCCCGGCTGTGGTCATCGATGAACGCGAAGAAGTACGTCTTGCGCCCACCGATCCTCGGTCCGTGGAGGGCGTCGCCGGTTCACAGCTCGTTGCCGCGAGTGGCCTCGAACCGGCCGAACACGCTCTTCTCGCCGCTGCCACCGCCGGTCAGGCCGGCGCCAGCGAAGTGCCGCTGCAGCGTCCGGTCGGTCGGCGACCAGCCCTGCGTGGTCCGCAGGATCCGCTGGATCTGCGCTGCCGTCCGGGCGGGGTTCTCCTTCCTCAGCGCGGCCGCCAGGTCCAGCACCTCCACCGGCGTCCGCGGGGTCACCTGCCGCGGGGCCGGCACCAGCGCAGGAAACCCGCCCGCGCGGTAGTGGCGGGCCCAGCGGTCCAGGGTGCCGCGGGTCACCTTGACCTGTCGGCCGAACGGGTCGGTGTGCTCCTTCGCGGCCAGTTCGCGGGCGAGCTTCCCGCGCTGGCGTGTCGTGAGCTTCGTGTCGATCAGGTCCTGGATCAGGCCGTAACGAAACAGGCCCACCTGCCGGGACCGCTCCGCCAGACGACGGTCCTCGTCCTCACTCGGTGACATAGGCAACCCACCTCGCGTCTCGAACAGAGCCCGCCGCATCCCGGCGGACACGATCAAGACTCCCGGCGCCCTCCGATCCCGCCCAGGGGCGGCCCGTGTTGATCAAATAGCTGAAGAAGACGAGGTCAGCAGCCTGCCGCCTATCGCCCTCCCGGCGAACTCCCACCGCGACACCTTGAGCATGCGCGGCCACTTCGTCGCGGCCGCCCGATGGGCGGCCGCGACCGCCGCGTACTTCATGGCCTCGACCGCGCCGGCCGCCATGTCCATCGCGCCGGCAATGGTGCGGGCGGCATCCGCGATGTCCCTGAAGTGTTTGCTCTTGACCGTGTTCCAGTGCCGGTTCAAGGCCTCGATGGACTCGCCCTTGCTGGCCGAGAGCAGGCGTTCGACGTGGTTGTTGGCGAGCTGGCCGTCATCCAGCAGGTCCTCTGCGAACTCGCGGAGGGCGTCGGCCATCTCCCGGTAGGCGTCCTCGTCCACGTTTGGCCAGGCCACACCGATCAGGTCCAGCAGTGTGTCCGCCCAGTCGGGCACCGTGACAGCCACGCGACCCCGTCCCCCCGGTCATAAATATGATCAATAAGCGAACATTCCTATCACGCACACGATCTGACGGGTAATCCGCACTAGGCAGTGTCTTCAAATGATCACCGCTGGTGGATCATCGTGTCGTGATACGTCGCCATGAACTGACGGATGCCGAGTGGGAGTTCGTGCGGCCGCTGCTGCCCGAGTCGTTGCGGGGACGCAAGCGGCTGGACGACCGCAGGGTCCTGAACCGGATCGTGTGGAAGTTCCGGACCGGGACGGCCTGGCGGGACGTGCCCGAGCGCTATGGTCCGTGGGCGACGCTACACACGCGTTTCCGCAGGTGGGCGGCGGACGGAACGTTCGACCGGATACTGCGGGCTGCACAGGCGAAGGCGGACGCGGCGGGGGACGTCGAGTGGCTGGTGTCGGTCGACTCCACCGTCGTCCGGGCTCACCAGCATGCGGCCGGGGCACGAAAAGGGGGCTCCGCGACCCGGCCCTCGGCCGGTCACGAGGCGGTCTGACCAGCAAAATCCATCTGGCCTGCGACGGGCAGGGCCGTCCGCTCGCCTTTGTCGTGACGGGCGGCAACACCAACGACTGCACCCGGTTCACCGCCGTGATGGAGGCGATCCGGGTGCCCCGGATCGGACCCGGGCGGCCCCGGGTCCGGCCCGATCACGTCTTGGCCGACAAGGGCTACAGCTCGAAGGCGATCCGCACCTGGCTCCGCCGCAAGGGCATCGCCCACACGATTCCCGAGCGGGCCGATCAGGTCCGCAACCGGGCCCGACGAGGCAGCCGCGGAGGCCGCCCGCCGGCCTTCGACCGCGAGATCTACAAGCACCGCAACGTCGTGGAACGGTGCTTCAACCGCCTGAAGCAGTGGCGTGGCATCGCCACCCGGTACGACAAGACCGCTGAGTCCTACAAAGCCGCCGTCACCCTCGCGTCACTCCTGATGTGGGCGTCATTTGGAGACAGAACCTAAAGGGTGTTGCAGGAGGCTCGGTTCCGGGCATTCCTCCTGTATGGGTGGGGTGTTGCGGTTTGAGCCGGTGTGGGTGGAGACGTTCACGGGCTTGCGGGCCGACCGGTTCGCGAAGTTGGTGAAGGTGGTGCGGGAGCGGGGCGGGAACGGGCCCGGTGGTGGCCGGCCGTGGTGTCTGCCGCTGGCGGACCGGGTGCTGCTGGTGGCGGTGTACTACCGCACGAACCTCACGATGCGGCAGCTCGCCCCACTCTTCGGGATCTCCCCGGCCACCGTCTGCCGGGTCATCCAGCGGCTCGGCCCGCTGCTCGCGCTGGAGCCGGCACCCAGGCCGGTCGCCGACGTGGACAGGTTGTGGATCGTGGACGGCACCCTCATCCCGGTCCGAGACCGCAACGTCGGCGCCTCCTCCCGCAACTACCGGTTCTCGGCGAACGTGCAGGTCATCGTCGACGCCGACAGCCGCCTGATCATCGCGAGCGCCCGGCCGACACCGGGAAACATGGCCGATGCCCACGTCTGGCGCGACTCCGACCTGCCCGCCGCGGCGGCCGGAATGACGGTCCTCGCGGACGGCGCCTACCTGGGCACCGGGCTGATCGTCCCGCACCGCAGAAGGGCCGGACGTCCCCTCCTGCGGGGCCAGGAGGAGGACAACGCCGAACACCGCCGGGTGCGGGCCCGCGTCGAGCACACCTTCGCCCGCATGAAGAAACTGGAAGATCCTCCGCGACTGCCGCCAGAAGAGCGACGGCCTCCGCCACGCCGTCCAAGCCGTCGCCACCATGCACAACCTCACCCAGGCCCGGTGAAACACCAGGTCAACAGCCACTCAGGCCTGCCCGGGACGGACCTTCTGCAACAACCTTTAGGCCAGCCAGAGGTACCGCGCCGAACCGTCCGAGACCTGTGGGCACCTCCATCAACTCCTGCGCCGCCCCGTACTCGTCATCCAGGCGTAGTCATCACGGAAGCGCGGTCAGAGCCCGGATTTTGGCTCTGACCGCAGTTCCGTGAAATCCCAGGTCCGGAGCCGAGTGAGGGAACGTTCCGGCAGGGCATGTCTCGCTGGTGGGGGTCTGCTCGCTGGATGATGTGCTGTTTCCGAACGTCGATGTACGGCTGGAAGCCGTGGAGTTCACGGCTGACGTGTTAGTGGTGGTAGCGGCCGCGTGCGGTCCGCCGCCCAGGTGTCCGGTGTGCCGTGCCCGAGCTCGGCGGGTGCATTCCTGCTACGAGCGATGTCTCGCCGAGCGGCCGTTGTCTGGGCAGAAGCTGCTGGTCAGACTGCGGGTCCGACGGTTCTTCTGCGACCGGTCCGGGTGTCAACGCCGGACGTTCGTCGAGCAGGTCAGCGGGCTGAGCGAGCGGTATCGCCGCTCCAGCCTCGGCCTGAGGACCTGGCTCCGCCAAGTCGCGGTCGAGCTCGGTGGGCGAGCCGGCGAACGCCTCTGCCGCCACATGCACCTCACCGCCGGACGCACGCAACTGTTGGAGCTGCTGGATCCTCCGCCGGTGCCGGAGCGCGCCCCGAGAGTTCTTGGCGTCGACGAGTTCGCCTTCCGCAGGGGCCGCACCTACGGCACCATCCTCGTCGACGTGGAGGCCGGTCGAGTCGTGGATGTTCTGCCCGACCGTACCTCCGAAACCTTCGCAGCCTGGCTGCGCGAGCATCCAGGCGCCGAGATCATCTGCCGGGACCGCGCCTCGGCCTACACCCGCGCGATCAAGGAAGCGGCGCCCCACGCCGTGGAAGTCGCCGACCGGTGGCACCTGCTCCAGAACCTCGCCGCCGCAGTGGAGAAGACCTGCCACCAGCACCGCGCCTGCCTGCGCAAACGCGTCGACGAGGTGACCAGCCGCACCCGAGACCCCGCCGCTGATGCAGCTCCCTCTCCACGAACTACCGCGGACGCCGATCATCGACCGGACCCGGCACCGCCACGCTGACGTCCAGAAGCTTGTCGCCGCAGGCTGGACCATCAGTGCCATCGCCCGCCGTCTCCACCTCGACCGCAAGACCGTCCGGCGCTTCCGCGACACCGACCTCGACCAGCTCCTGGCCTCGGCGAACGAACGCCAGCCGGCCGGAGTCCTCGAACCGTTCAAGCCGTGTCTGAACACCCGCTTCACCGAAAGCCTCGGCCAGGTCAGCGGCAGCCGCCTCTTCCTGGAGATCCGCGAACGCGGCTACCGCGGCAGCCGCCAGGTCGTCCGCAGGCACCTCACCGCCCTCCGCGCCGGCCATGCCGAACCCATCCGCGCGGACATACCCAGCCCTCGCAAGGTCACCAGCTGGATCATGCGACCGCAAGGCACCCTTTCACCCGAACTCGAACGCCGCCTGCTCGATGTGAGGATCGCCTGCCCGGACATCGCCCGAGCCTGCGACCTCGCCGGCGCCTTCGCCGAGCTCCTCCGCAACCGGCGCGGATTCCTACTCACCGAGTGGATCCGCCAGGCTGAACAAGACGCGCCAAAGCCGGTGACCGGCTTTGCAGGTTTCCTCCGGCAGGACCTCGACGCCGTCACTGCCGGACTCACCCTTCACTGGAGCTCAGGCATCGTCGAAGGCCACGTCAACAGAGTCAAGACACTCAAGAGGGCGATGTACGGACGGGCCTCCTTCGGCCTCCTTCGGACCCGCATCCTCATCACGCCGTAGTCTTCCGCCGTGCGTTATCTGGCAGAACCATTCATCCTTGGGGCCCTCAACCGGGGCCGTTCCGTCGAGCAATTCCTCGGACCGTCCGGAAGCCCCGAGCGGCTGGGGATCCACTGGGTCGAGATCCGGCCGGTCGGTGGGGCCTACGAGGTCTACCTGCACGCCGCACTCGACTGCGAGCCACTGACTCGCGACCTGGATTCTCTGCCACCGCTGTTTGAGGGCGAGGAAGAAGACTTCGGCCTCCTCCTCGCAACCACGAACGCCCCCCTCGATGCTTTGGACGCTGCCGAGACCCGAACTGGAGCAGTACGCGAACGCTGGGTCAACCAATCCATGGCAGGCGACGAGTACGGCGACTACGTACTGGCCGGCCGCCCAGCCATGGCACCTGATAGCCAGCCGTGGCCCACCCCGCAGTCATCCTGACCTGGGATTTCACGGAACTGCGGTCAGAGCCTTGAAGACGGCCAGGGATGCTCCTCTCCTCAGTTGCTCCGGCGTTCAACGAAATGGGGAGTTGTAACGAGCGTCGCGCCGTCCCAGGTCAGGGCCGGCCACGGTGCCTCGGCAAAAACCGTTGGCGGACCACAGCGAGCACTGCTACGTTTCCGGAGGCCGTGCTGGAGAGCGAGGAGGTGGTACCCGTGAACGTATCCACATGGGTGCTCCCCTCCGGGGTCACGGTCGGGCGATAGGTCGTCCGGGAGCGCCGTCAATGGCACTCCCGAAAGGCACGACCGTGCACTTCACGTCTGAACAGCGTCTCGACGGCGCTGTCATCGAGCGCGAATGCACCCTCGGTGAGATCCCCGGCGTCCTGTGGACGCCCGGATCCGACTCAGCATCCGCACCGACGCCGCTGATCCTGCTCAGCCCCCCTCCTCTCGGGCTGCGCAAGATGTACCCCCGGTTGGTGGCCCGAGCCCGGCACTCTGCGGCGGACGGCTTCGCCACGGCCACCATCGAGCTCCCCGGAAGCGGCGACAGGCCCCGCCTGCCCGCCGCCGAGCAGGCCCTCGCCGACCTGCGCCGGGCGATGGAGGCCGGTGAGCCGGTCAGCGACGAGATCATCGACGCTCTCATCCTCCCCCCTGGTCGACAAGGCGGTCCCGGAATGGCAGGCCGCCCTGGACGCCCTTCTGTCGCTGCCCGAGATCGGCGGTCCGGTCGGGTACTCGGGGGGATTGATCTCCATCGGGACCCGGCTGGCGGTGGTCGAGCCGCGCATCTCGGCCGCTGTTCTGTTCGCCGGGAGTTTCGTCCCTCGCGCCATGTTCGAGGAGGCCCGCCAGGTCACCATTCCGCTGCACGTCCTGCTGCAGTGGGACGACGAAGGGAACGACCGGCAGGCGGCGCTGGACCTGTTCGACGCCTTCGGCTCCAAGGAGAAGACGCTGCACGCCAATATGGGCGGGCACACCGGCGTCCCGCAGTTCGCGGGGGACGCCGCGGCCCAGTTCTTCACTCGACACCTGAAGTGAGGCCAGACCGCCAGGCCGGCAGTACACGCTAGGCGGTGTCGGCCGGGATACCGCTCATCGAGGACAGGTCCTGGCCCTCCTCGATGGGCGGCGGCCAGCAGATGCATCACCGCCCCGATCGCGGCAGTACTGGCCGGTCGGGGCGGCGCTCGGGCCGGGGTTGACGACCCACAGCCATCGCGGCTTCTTGAGTGGAGGGCCGTCAGGTGCCGTACGGGTGGGGAGATCCATCGAGCAGGTCTGGGTCACCCACGAGCAGAGCGTGGGGATTTTCAAGGAGCCCCATCACTGACCGGCTGGCTCGAGTTCGCGGGCATCCCCGTGCTCGTGGTCCGCGGCTTAAGTTCCCAGTCCTACGCCGACGTCGTCCGCGACCGCGTTGCCCACGAGCAACGCGAAGCCCACCTTGCCGTGGTCGTTTTCCCGGGCTTCTCTGAGTGTGGTGTAACGTCACATTATCGGTGTGACCTGGGATTTTCTCCGCTCGGAGCCGTCCAACGTCGCCGCTGGCGGCGGGGCCTGCCCGCTGTGGTTCCGCTGCGTGGGCTGCGACCAATTCTCGACCGACGTCTCCTACCTGCCCGATCTCCGTTCCTACCTCTGCAACCTGCTCCGCCAGAGGGAGCGGCCGAGAGCGATGACCGAGGCCGAGGACGGGGCCCGCGCGGAGGCGATGCCGTCCGAGGCGGAGATCACCCGCATCCGCCGCCTGATCCAGCGCGTCACCGAGGACGTCGACCAGCTCACCGAGGCCGAACGCGCCGAGATCCATCGCGCCGCTCAGGCCGTGCGCCAGATGCGGCAGACCTTCCTCGGCATGCCTCGCATCCGCCAGCCCCTGCCCGACCTCCTGTCCGGGTACTCATTTAGGTGCTCAGCAAGGTATGGATGAACGTGCTCAGCTTGACGGTCATCAAAGCGCCGTCTTGTGGGGAGAAGAGAGAACCTCGGGGCAGAAACTCCTAGCCTGTGAGCCGGAGAGACCCGATGATCGACGTATGAAGCGAGGTGCCTTCGACGACGTCCCCCTGACCACGCTGTTCCCCGGCCTATCGCCTGCTGGCGTGGAATCCCTGAAGGACGGGGCCCATGCCGTTGATGCAGCTCGCTTCGACGAAGCCGGGGCGGAATGGGAATGGGCTCTGGAGCATGTGGTCTTCCCTGGACCTCAGCCAGGGACGCCGATCATCCTCGGCCTGGACGTCATCAAGCATGCCGACGGGAGCGACCAGCTGGAGTTCCTGCTGCAGGTGGTCTGGACAGACTTGGGCGAGCTCGCGGTCGACGCGGCGGTGAACGTGGCCTGCTGGTGCGATACCGATCACGCCAGCCACGATGTTGATGCCTTCAGGCTTGCCGTCGCTGATCTGGCCTTGCTGCCGCAGGCTTTCCGAGAAGGGGCTGAACGTTTGATCGGATGGCTGGCCGACCCACGCCATGCGGACTACTGGCGCGCCAAGGCGGGGCTGCCCGCCCGCCGGCCCTGCTAGGAAACCGGCGGGACAACGACGGCGACACGCCTATTAAGGCTGATCAGGCCACGTTGGCATCGCGCTCGATGGCAGCGAGGCGGTTCTTGAGTCGGTACCTGGGGCCGTTGATGGAGACGACGTCGCAATGGTGCAGGAGGCGGTCGAGGATGGCGGTGGCGAGGACTTCATCGCCGAACACCTGCGCCCATTCACTGAAGGTCTTGTTCGAGGTCAGGATGATCGAGCCCTTTTCGTATCGCTTTGAGATCACCTGGAAGACCAGGGTGGCCTCGGCTCGTTCCAGTGGTTGGTAGCCGACTTCGTCGACGGCGAGGACGCCGGGGCGGAGGTAGGTGCGGAGCTTGCTGTTCAGTCGTCCGGCTGCTTCAGCGGCCCTGAGCTGGCGGACCATGTCGTCGAGGGTGGTGAAGTAGACGGAGAAGCCGGCCCGGCAGGCAGCGACCGAGAGCGCCACAGCGATATGTGTCTTGCCGACTCCGGGCGGTCCCAGCGGGGCCGCGTTGCCCTTGGCCTCGACGAAGGCGAGGGTTGCAAGATCTTTGATCTTGCGGGGGTCGAGGTCGGGCTGGAACGTGAAGTCGTACTCGTCGAGCGTCTTGTGGTGCGGCAGTTTGGAGAGCCGCAGGCCCTGGCGGAAGCGGCGGTCGTCACGGACGGCGAGTTCTTCGGCCAGGACGAGGTCGAGGAAGTCGAGGTAGCCCATCTTGGCTTCGTCCGCTCGGCCGGCGTACTGCTTCATGCTCTCGGCCAGGTGGGGCAGGCCGAGCTTGGCGGCCGTGGTGCGGATGCGGGTGCTGACCAACTCACTCAACTGGGTTCCTCCGGTGTGGGGTGGGTGATGAACGGACGCGTTCCGGTCAGTTCGTCATAGACCGACAGGGGTCGGCGGCCGACCTCGACTCGGACGGCCGCAGCCCGGGTCAGGAGAGCCATCAGCGAGAGGGCCTCCTCGCCCAGGTCGCCCTGCTGGCGGCGTTGAGGAGGGACATCGCCGGTGGTGGTTCGCCTGTTCTTTCCGTCGGGGAGTCCGTCCCAGTGCTTCTCGTCGACGACGCAGGCTCCGCGGCCGACGGCCCTGTGGTGCGTCGCGAGGAGAGTGTCGCCGTTGGCGTCTGGGACGGTGGAATGAAGGATGATCTGGGACTTCGTGGCTCTGACTTCCACCAGTTGACGGGGGCGGACTTTGCGGGCCGGCACCGAGTAGAGGTTCGCGTCGAAGGCGACAAGGCAGTCCTTGCCGACGTAGCGAAGGTGCCGCTGGGTGATCACGTAGGGCGTCGTCGGCAACGGTCGCAGAGCCATGTGGTCGCGGACCGCGCGATGGCCGATGACCTCGCCGTGGGTGCCGTGCACCTTCGCCCGGCGCAGGGGCACCCACGCGTTGAAGGCCGAGTCGAGTTCGTCGACGGAGGCGAAGGAACGTCCGGCCAGGACGTGGTCGCGGACGATCAGGACCTGACGTTCGACTCGGCCTTTCCCGGTGGGCCGGTAGGCGGCAAGCACATCGATGTCGAAGTCGTAGTGTCCGGCGAACCCGACCGATTCCGGGTGCAGAGGCACCGCCTCGCCTGGGGCGACGTGGCGGCGGACGACGGTCTTGGTGCGGTCGTAGACGATCGACATCGGCACCCCGCCGAAATGGGCGAAGGCCTGCCGGTGGCAGTCGAAGAAGGTTGCCAGGTCCTGGCTGGTGGTGAAGCAGCAGAACGGATCGCGTGAGTAGGACAAGGTCATGTGGAACGAGTAGACCTTTGGGATGCCCATGTGGGCGAGGATCTGGCCCTCGTCGCCCCAGTCGACCTGGGCCTGAGCGCCGGGCACGACTTCGAACCTGCGGTGAAGGCCAGCCAACTCGCCGGGACTGATGCCCAGTTCCTGAGCGATGCGGGGGCGGGCTTCCTGCATGTAGAGCTTCACCCGCTGATAGGTGCCGGTGAAGCCGTACTCGGCCACGAGCCGCTCGTGAACCACGGCGCCTTTGATCAGGATCTCGGACCGCAGCATGGCGTCGATCAGCGGGGCGACCTCGTCCACCATCCATCGGCGGCCGCGGCTGTGGCGAACCTCGGCCCGCCGAGGTGGTGCGGCCGGGGCTCCGGAGGACAGGTATTTG
Source organism: Streptomyces sp. NPDC057010 (assembly GCF_042673805.1). NCBI lineage: Bacteria > Bacillati > Actinomycetota > Actinomycetes > Kitasatosporales > Streptomycetaceae > Streptomyces > Streptomyces sp. NPDC057010. The sequence continues at coordinate 307,678 of NZ_JBHUSC010000004.1, forward strand.
CGGACCGTGCGGCGGTTGAGTCCTGTCTCTCTTGCGATCTCCGACAGGCTCATAGCCCCGGACTCAAGCAGCCCACGAAAGCGTCGAAGTTCCATCCACCGTTGCGGATCCAACACCACGGTCAGCCGCCCTCCACCGCCCCGAACAGACCAGCGGCAGGCTGCCCACGAACGAGCCTCAGTACGTCAGCACCTGGGCACGTTCATCCGTACATGACTGGGCACGTTCACGTGTACGCCGACACCTCCGACCGGAGCGACCCGCATGACCGCACCTGACCCCACCGTCCAGGCGATGATCGAGGGCCGCCGCGCCGACACCGGCCGGCGCTGCCAGCGCGTGCTCGCCGTCCTCGCCGAGGCCGCGAAGGACGGTTCCGAGACCAGCGTCACCGCCATCGCCCGCCGCGCCGGCGTCGACCGTACCTTCCTCTACCGCCACCGCGACCTGCTCGGCCAGATCCACGCCCAGGCCGCTGAACCGCCCGCCATCTCCGGCGGCCGCGGGCTGGCCGCCAGCCGGGCCACCCTCCAGGCCGACCTGCTCGCAGCCGACGCGCGCACCGCCCGCCGCGCCGCCCACACCCGCCGCCTCGAAATGCGGCTCAGCGAAGTCCTGGGCGAGCAGGTCTGGCGCGAGTCCGGCATCGGCGGCCCCCAGGACACCGAACAGCTCAAAGCCCGGATCACACCCTCGAACAACAGGTGGTCGACCTGGAACTCAAGCTCCAGGACCAGGGGGACGACCTCTCCGCCGCCCTTACCGCCAACCGTGAGCTCATGACCCAGCTCAACCGGGCGGCCGGAATGGACAATCCGTAGCCACACCAATGCGGTTCGATGTCAGACCCATCTCGTAACGTGGCCGCATGTCCCTAGCCAGCCCCCTGGACGCTTCCACGAGCAGTACGGCTGAGAGTGCTCTCGCAACGCCTGACATCTCGCCCGGTGCGTGGCCGCCCCGGCCGGATCCACTAGATCCGGCCGGAGGCGGCCGTGAGGCTCGGCTGCGGATCCTGCAGCACATGCGCGGCTTCTGGAACGACCAAAACCGCATTCGTCGTGAACACGTACAGGTCGAGGTCGAAGCGGCCCGGGCCCGGCAAGCCGAGGTCAGCGCCTTCTGGGACCAGCACAAGATCACGGCCAAGCACCGGTGGGCCAATCGCACGGGCGGACGCGGGGAAACCATGGTCGCGGATATCCCAGACGTGGCTGTGCAATGGCACCCGGACAATCATGTCCGACCCGAGAACGTGTCCGCAACAGCCCAGAGACGCGGCGAAAGCCCCTACCTGTGGCAGTGCCCCCTGGGCCTGGGGCACGAACCGTGGCCGGCGTGGCCCAAGGACAGAGTTCAGGCTGGCGCAGGATGCCCGGCCTGCCGACAGCTGATCCGGCTCACCGACATCCCGACCCTGGCCGACCAGTACCGAGGTCAGGTGCCGAAGACCCACATGACCCATGCAGCACATGACCGAGTCCCGTGGGTCTGCCGAACATGGGCAGTCGATCCTGAGACGGGCAGTTGGCACACGGTCGAGCACCACTTCGAAGCGGTGGTCAAGGAGCGCGCCCTTCAGGGAGACGGCTGCCGAGTGTGTGCCGGATACCTGATAGACGACACGAACTCATTGCGCACGTGGTTCCCGGAGATCGCCGACGAACTCGACGATCCAGACGTCGACCCATGCCGGCTGCCCACCAGCCAGCACAACGTGTCGAGGAAGCAGCTTGCCGGGGATGATTCCGGCGGCGTGTACGCAACGCTTCCCTGGCGGTGTCGCCACGGGCACCGATGGCCGGCAACGATCCTCAATCGCGTTCAGGGCGGTGGCTGCCCCTCCTGCTCGCGATCTGGCATCTCGAAGGAACAGGTCCGGCTCGTCGCGGAACTTGCGGGGCTCATGGATCTCGTTCGGCCCGGGCCGCAAGACCCTCGGCTGCCTGCTGGTCTGCCGGACTTCGCTTCGCACCAGATAACCGTCCCACCGCAGTACAAACCGGAGCACTGGCGATACAAGGCGGTAGAGATTGACGCCGTCTTTCGAATAGAGGGTGGGATCCGGATCGGTATCGAGTACGACGGCTCCTACCATCACTCCACCAAGCGAAGAGACCGACGGCACTACGAGACCGAGAAGAGCCAAGTCCTCGTCGCTGCTGGCTTGTTGGATCTCCTGGTCCACGTGAGGCTGGGAGAACTTCCTGCGCTGACGGTTCCGGAGGCGCTGACTGTGCCGATGCCGGAGCGCTCGACCCCTTATCAGCAGGCATGTGCCGTAGCAGCCGCGATCGAAGCCCGGATACCGGGCAGCGTTCCTGGGCTCGATGGCTACCTCGCTGGCAAGCAGCCCCGATTCCAAGATCAGGCCGACGCGTACATCCTCGCTGCATGGGGCGAACTGCGGCCCCCACGACGCAGAACCGAGCGAGCGGAGTCTCCTCGCCCGCGCAGGCTCAAGGAGACGAAGCCCCACCAAGACAGTCTTCTGACGCCCGTGGATGACCCGTACAGAAATCCCGACCGACCCACGGAAATCATTCGCGACTACCGATGCGCCTGCGGCAACACACGCTTCACGGCTGTCCAGGCCCAGGTCACGTCGGGCAATACCAAGAGCTGCGGATGCCTACGCAACCAAGCCAAGCGACAGAAGCGCTCCACCATCTCCGGCGCTGAGACCCAAGGCGCGCGTGACTGGGCACGAGAGCAGGGGATCAAGGTTGGCGCGAACGGGCGCGTCCCCGATCGGATCATTGCTTCCTATCGGCTGAGCAAGGCGGGCCGGTCGGATGCCCTGGGGGTAGATGGACTACTCGAAGAGCATTGCGTCCAGCAGTGGGCCCAGCTGAGCGGTCGCAAGCTGGGCGCGCGGGGCCGGGTGACGAGCGAGGCCTGGCTTGCCTACGCGACGGACTGCCTCACCGAAGGTGAGCCGGACGACGGCGCGGCAGAACAACAACCGTCTCAGGAGGGCCTGTTCGATCTCGATGACTAGGGTCCGTCTTCAAAGTGGATACTGGGTAGCACACACCGCCGCCCCCATCCCTGCGGCGAACGGCTGGACGGAGCCGCGTCAGTGCGGATGGCGATAGGGTCCGGGCATGTCAGATGCGATAGCGACCGCGATCACTGCGGCGGCGGGCCTCGGTGGAGCGCTTCTCGGCTCGGTACTCCCGCAACGCTTCAACGCCCGCGAACGCGCCGCCGAGGCCGAAAACGCCGACCGGAGAAGGTCCTTCGAGGAGCGGCGAGAGGCATACACGGCCATGAACCGTGCCTCCGAGCAGTTCCACATGCTCCTCAAGGACGCCCTGAACCGCATCCGTGACGGCGACTATGCCGAGGAGGGCCGCACCCGTCTTGAGGATTCCCGCAGGGAGTACCGCGACCGCTACGCGGCAGCCCAAATGATCGTCCCCTTGCGGATCATGGAGGCCTCGCGAGAACTCAACAAGGTGCTCGCTGAGGTCGACGCGGCGGCCAAGCGCATTGACCGCGGCCTCGCGCGTGACGGCGAGAGTGCAGAGCACCTACTCGTCGAGGTAAAGCAGGCGGAGCCCCGGCTGGTAGCGATGCGGACACTGATGAGGGAAGACCTGGGGATCCGGGAGTAGAGATCGTCTTCAAGGTTCAGATCCAGAGCAGGATTGAGGCGATGGTGACGGCGGCCTGCAAGGACTCGCGGGTCTTGTCGCAGCGGGTGGCCAGGCCACGCCATTGCTCGAGGCGGTTGAAGCAGCGTTCGACGACGTTGCGGAGGCGGTAGACGGCCCCATCGAAGCCGGGCGGTCGGCCGCCGGCGGGTCCACGCCGCCGGCGGCCAGCGGCTTGGTCCCTGCGGTCGGGGATCGTGTGGGGGATGCCGCGTCTGCGCAGGTAGGTGCGGATCTTGCGAGAGCTGTACCCCTTGTCGGCGATCACGTGGTCCGGTGTGGTGCGGGGACGGCCGGGACCGGTGCGAGGGACGTGGATCTCGGTCATGACCTGCTCGAACCGAGTGCAGTCGTTGGTGTGGCCGCCAGTGAGAACGAATCCGAGTGGGCGGCCGCGTCCGTCGCAGGCGAGGTGGATTTTGGTGCTCAGTCCACCACGGGATCGGCCGAGGGCATGATCACCCGCTTCGTCCCGATCACCAGCCCCCTTTTGCCGCCTGCGGCGTGCTGGTGGGCGCGCACGATCGGGGAGTCGACCGACACCCGCCAGTCGATGTCGCCGGCCGCGTCCTTCTCCGCCTGGACCGCCCGCAGCACGCGACCGAACGTCCCGTCCAGGGCCCACCTGCGGAAGCGCGTGTACAACGCATGCCACGAGCCGTAGCGCTCCGGCACGTCCCGCCAGGCCGACCCGGTCCGCAGCTTCCACACGATCCCGTTCAACACCACCCGGTCATCCATCCGAGGCCGCCCAAAACCAACAGGCGGGAGGAGCCAGGACAGCACCTCCCACTCCACATCCGAAAGCTCATGCCGACGCACCACACACGACATGATCTCTCATCAGATGATCCACTTTGAAGACGGACCCTAGACCCGCCCGGCTAGACCTAGATAACCGGCGGTCGGCCCAGCCGGGCCATGCGTACGACGGTGCGCCACCGCATGGGCCTGCAGGGCCCGCCGCTCCGCACACCCTCGGCGAACCCGCCGAACCAGGCCCGCAGCCCGGCCGCCGACCGCGTACGGGCCACGGTCAGCACGATCCACACGCCGAGGTAGACGGGGACGAGGGGTGCGGGCAGGTGGCGCTTGGCGAGCAAGACCCGGTTGCGGGCGGTCATCCGGTAGTAGACCGCGTGCCGGGCGGGAGAGGTCCGGGGGTGCTGCAGCACGAGCTGCGGCTCGTACAGAACGTCCCCCCGGCGTCGAGCGCCCGCCAGGCGAGGTCGGTCTCTTCATGGGTGAAGAAGAACGCGTCTGGCCAGCCCCCCCCGTCTGCTCCAGCATCGGCATCGACAGGGCGTGGCCACCGCCGAGGAACGTCGCGACGACCCCGCGCCGCATCGGGTCCTTGGCCCGCAGGCGGGGATGTGGCGGCGCTGGGTCTCCCCGGTCTCGTCGGCGACGCGGAAGCTGACGATGCCCAACCGCTCCGAGCCCTCGTAGAGGTCGGCGATCCGTCGGACGGCATCGACATCGACGAGCAGCCCGTCGTCATCCAGGTCCACCAGCACGTCGACGTCCCCGAACTCCCGCAGCCGCCGCCAGGCGACGTTCCGCCTCCGGACACACCCAGGTTCTCGGGGAGTTCCACCCCGGTGACACCGTCCGGCAAGCCGGGCAGCTCACACCCGTTGCCGACCACGACGATCCGGGCGGCGGGCTCGTCCTGCTTGGCGACCGAGTCCAGCAGGGCCCGCAGCTCGGGCATCCGGTCGCCCATCGTCAGCACGGCCACACCTACCCGGGGTCGGGTCCCACGCATCACGTCATTCCTCCCAGCACCAAGCGAACGGCGAGCGTACCGCCGCCGGTGCCGCGCCCACGCCACGCGAAAGGCCCCCAGCCATGACACCGCCCCTCCTCGGCGCCTACATCTCGGCCCCCACGCGCGGGCCCCTCTCCGCGACCCCGTACGGCAGCCTGGCCTCGTACGACCTCGCCGACTTCCTGACCCACTGGCCCGAACTCCACCGCCAGACCCTCGCGCAGCTCGGCGAGGCCGGCCGCATCCACCCGATGGCGTTCGTCCACCCCCAGGCGATCGTCGGGGACGACGTCATCGTCGGCGCGGGCGCGAAGGTCTTCGAGTTCTCCACCGTCCGCAAGGGCAGCGTGGTGTGCGCCGGCGCCTCGGTCGGGTTCAACTGCGAGGTGACGGCGGCCTTCATCGGCGAGGACGCCGTCCTCGGCCACCGCATCGGCATCAACCGTACGATCGTCGGCGCATGGGCCCACCTGTCGGCCGGGGTCACGGTGGCCGCGATCAACATGTCCCGCACCATGCACACCCCGGACCGCGAGGTCCTCGGCCCCACCGAAACCGGCCTCTATCGCTGCGGCACCCCGCAATTCGGCGCGGTGATCGGTGACGACACCCAGACGGGCAACACCATCAGCCTCGGCCCGGGCGTAGCCGTGGGCCGCCACACCCGAATCAACAGCGGCGCCACTCTGGCCGCCCGCACGGTCCCCACCGACGCCGTCGTAACGGCCCCGCACACGGCGGAGACCAGGATCCACTCGCGCCGCCAGCAAAGGCCGGACTCCGGCGGGTGAGCCGGCCCCCGGGGAGCTCCATCCACGCGTGCGCGGGGAGCAGGCTCTGCGACCAGCGACCTTTAGACGCGCTGACGGCCGGGCTGCGGACAGGGCGGGTTGGGTGCCCGCCAGCGGAGCACCTGCCGGTTCAGGTTCAGAGATGGACGGGTCGTCCATTCCTGGCAGGGTCCGGCGAGTATCTCCAGGGGCGGTCTCCTCGTCGGCGCGTTTGCATAGGCAGGCGCGGTGCTGCTGGCAGGTTCTCCACTGCGGCGGCGAGGTTCCGCAGCAGGTGCCAGCGGTTGGCCGACCTCCAGCGCTCCCGCAGCGCGGGGCCAGCACCACCCGATGGCGGGCCCGCGCTGTCGTGTGTCCGGGGCCGGCCCGGATGCCCCCCAGAACTCCGCTGGGACGCAACCGGCTCGGCATGCTACTTCAGTGCCGATTCAATTATTTTGATCTGCTGATCAATGGCCGCATGCACGGACTGCTATTCCGTTCGTCTTCAGGAGTGACTCGGCCTGTGAGGTGCGACATCAGAACGGACTCGTAGCTTGATGAGAGAATCTCCATGACGTCATCGGCAGACGTTGAATGAGGGGGAGTCTCGAAAAGTCGCACCAATGTCATAAAGAAGGGCCCCACGGCCGGCCTGAGTGCTACGGTCGGTAGTCCGTCATATTCCGAAAGGAAATGTGCAGCGAACTCGCGATCCAGCTGCCAGTCTGCCGGGTGATCGTGGCGAAACCGCAGGGTGGATGCAATTAGGGCGGCGTGGCTGGGAGGGAAGAACTCGCTGAGTGGCAGGCTGAGCAACGGAATTGCTGCCTCGATGGCATCAAATGCAAGGTTTGCCAGTTTTGCGGACTCCAAGCGCTCCAGGTTCTGTGTATACGGTTCGATCTCTTGGTCCCAGAGTTCCATCTCTTCCCTGTCCTAAGCGCCGCGGATGTGACGTCATGTTTTGGCCGCACCCTCTATTTGCCCTATGTGAATTCGAACGGATTTCCTTCGGGATTATCTCTTCTTATCCCATAGCTGGACCCCAGGGTAATCGTTTGCCCTTGCTTTGCAATTCTGACGCTCAGGTCCGCAGGTGGGCGCGATGATGCTTATTCCCTGGGGTGCATATTCCGCTTCATCTATTGCGTTAAAGAGTATCTGTTCGGCGTCGCTGTGCACTTGTGGGGTTAGATCGGTTTCGTATACTCGCCTGTAGCCGAGCTTTTTGGTGAGGGCCCGTAGCTTGATGTTCGTTCCGTTATTTGCTCCGGCGTAGCCATCCTCGCCGCCTAGGGGCGTTGAGGATGTGGCGGATGATGGAGGTGGCTTCGTTCGGGTTGTGGTCCAGCCAGTCGGTGAGGTGTTCGCGGACGACTTCCTGGACGTAGGCGTCTGCTTCGGGGTTGCTGAGTCTGGTTCTGGTGGCGCCCTCGAAGAGGGGATGGGCGAGTTTTACGGAGACGACTGCGGTCAGGCCTTCGTGGACGGCTCCGGCCGTGATGTCCTCGTCGCTCGCGGTCAGCTGGCCTTGCCGGCGGGCGTAGTCGTTGACGAGGTTCGTGAGTGCGGTATGGAAGCCCTCTTCGTGGGCGCCGCCTTCGTGGGTGCGGGTGCTGTTCGCGAAGGAGCGGAGCTCTCCGGGGGTCCAGGTATTCCACTGCATGGCGACCTGCACGAAGATCGTCTCGTCCTCGTTCTCCGCCTCGAAGGCGATGGCGGGGGAGTGGACGAGACTCGCGGGGTACGGGTTGAGGCGGGCGACGTAGGCCCGAAGGCCGTCCACATGGTGGTAGCGGACTGGCCGCTCCGGCCGCTCGTCGGTGAGTGAGACGGTCAGGCCCCCGTTGAGGAAGGCCAGTTCCTGGAAGCGCTCCGACAGCGCGGCGAACGAAAACCGGGTGGTCTCGAAGATGTCGGCGTCGGGCAGGAACGCGATCGTGGTGCCGTGCTTGCTCGTCTCCTCCTTCCTCGTCAAGGGAGTGACCGAGGTGCCCTTCTCGTACTCCTGGGTCCAGCGGTGGCCGCCTCGGTGGACCTCGACCGTCAGACGGCTCGACAGCGCGTTGACCACGCACAGACCCAGGCCACTGAGGCCGCCGGAGACCCCGTAGGCGGTGTGGGGCTTGGAGCCGAAGGACAGTTCCGTCAGCTCGAGTTCGACGGCCGACTTGCCGCTTGGCTCCTCCAGCTCGACGGGCAGCCCCCGTCCGTTGTCTGCGACGCGGATGCCGCCGTCCGCGGTGATCGTGACGTCGATGGCGTCGGCGTGGCCGGCCAGGTGCTCGTCGACGGCGTACGAGACGACCTCGTACGCCAAGTGGTGCAGGCCGCGTTCGCCGGTCGAGCCGATGTACATGCCGGGGCGCTTGCGCACGGCCTCGTGGCCTTCGAGTACCTGGATGTGGCTGGCGGTGTACTCGTTCACGTTCGCGGGCTGACTGGGGTTGCCGGACTTGGTCATGAAGCACCCTCCCTGGGCCGTCCTGAGACGTGTTTGTGAGCGGAGGCCGTCGCAGCAGCCGTCGCTACTTCCGCTCCGTCGTGCGTGCCCATCCTAGGTACTTTGATGTAAATGCTCAGGTCAGAGCATGTGTTACGACGTCTCAGGTGGCGGCGTCCATGGGTTTGCCGAAGCCGCCGTTCTGGGTGGCCGCCGCAGAGAGTGGAGCGGCGCGAAGGCCTTGCTGAAGGCTCCGGAGGGGGCGTTTTCGGCGAAGCAGACGGGCCTTTCCCTGCGTATTTTCCGGACGTGTTCGTCGAGGGGTTCGGCCAGCGCGCTGCGCCAGGTTGGCGGTGTCCGGCGTTGTGGTTTCTGACCTGTGGAGGCTTGGCCATCGGAGGCCGTGTCGGTGGTGGTGCTGGATATGGTCCGCGTCATGGACAGGGAGCGGTTGGTCGGGGAGCTCACGGGTTCGTGGGAGGCGACGCGGGCGGCGCGGGACACGTTGGTTGAGCGTGGCGCCGAGGTTGTGGGGCCGGTGCTAGAGGTGCTCTGCGACGAGCGGTCGCCGGTGGAGTGGACGGTCTCTTCGGACGTGCTGTGCCGGATCGGGCAGCCCGCACTCATGCCCCTGGCCGGGGCGATCGCGTCAGCGGATTCGCCCGAGGTCGCGCGTAGGGCCGGCTACTGCCTCGGACGGCTTCGGGTGCACGATCGGGTGGTCTACCTTTCCCTTGCTCACCCACCCGCATCCGAAAGTCCGTGCCGACGCGCTCTTCGCCTTCCAGCGCCTGGGCGAGGCCGCGCGGGCTTTCGCGGACCGGATGGTGCCGTTGCTGGGTGATGCGGGCACGGCGGTCAGGCAGCGGGCAGTCTGGGCATTCGAGGCGATCGGTGGGGCGGCAGGTCCGGAGTTGGGGCGCCTTCGCCGGGTGCCTGCTCTGGGCCCGCGGCTGAGGGCCGGCGCCTTGGACGGCCATCGGGGGGCCGACTGCGCTGGACGAGCTCGACCGGGCTGCGGTGCGCCGGCGACTCGGATCAAGCAGCTCGACGAGCTTCCGGAGGGTATGCATCTGTGCGGTTCCTGGTACGCGGTGCCCACAACAGACCAGGGCGCGGTCCTGGAGGCCTTCGACCTGGGTGCCGGGGAGCCGGTCACCGTACGGACAGGCGCCGCCGCCTGGAACCACGATCACCACAACTGGAGCGGCGGCGGTCATGACGGGTGCGCGCGCGTGTTCGTCAGCCCTGTGCTCGACGGCTTCACGCTCGTATTCGGAAACTCGTCTCAGGAGACGCACAGCATCGAGGACGCCGGGAATGCCGGCCGGGACGAGGCAATGGAACGTCATGACCCTTCGGGAAGCTCGATCACGGCTCGTTGCCCGCCCGGCACCGTGCCGTCAATCGGGAATCACCAAGCCCCGCTCACGCAGCCGCGGAAGGCAGGCCTCCAGGCACGCCTCCAGAGAGACGGCGTCCGTGCGAACCAGAAGATCATCCCGCAACGGAGCCCCGCTCGCGACGAACGTCCAGGGCTTCGTCGCATCTCGCATGCGCTCGGCGTCGACCTTGAACAGCACCGTCACACCCTGCTCTGCCAGCGACTCCATGACCCGCGCTACTTCCATCGCATGTCCACCCCCTGCCTGAAATCGAACAGCCAGAAGGCTACACCGGCCTCTCAGGACCTCGGCTTGACCGCTTGGCGCCGCGAGGTGTCTGTCCACCGCCCGGGTCCACAGCCGGACAGCAGGGCGTCAGCTGACGAAGGGCGTTGGCGCCGCCTTCCCCGGTGCGGTGGTTGGTCGCCGGGGCAGCAACAACGAGCCTGTGTTCAGGCGGGACGGCAGGCCTCACATACGTGGTTGTCGATTGCGGCCATCAAGTCCTGAGCCGCTGCCTGCACGGCGGGATCTTCGTCACGGGCCAGCCTGTCTGCCAGGCCTCTGCCGTCGAGTACGGCTTGGTGGGCCGCGTATTGAACGTCGAGCCGAGGAGGATTGGCCTGTTCGAGGATCGTCATGAGCAGCTGGATCACACCGGAGCGGCTGGCGACAGAGTCAGTGACCGAGAGATCCCACAGGAACGGAACCGCCTCGGCAGTCGCGTCGAAGACGGACAGCTCACCAAGCCAGAGCCCAAGATCACTCAATGCTGAAGCGCTGGTTGGTGCATCGCCCCACGCCACCCGTGACAGCCGGCCCGGGACCTCTTCTGCTGATCCATATGCGTGCGTCAGCTCGTGCCACCGAACGCGGCTCATGCCCTTGAGGATCGTCCCCACCACGCACCCCCGATCTATCGACGCCAGCGACGCCAAGCGCCCCCATTCCACCGCACGCAGCACATCGACCGCGAGCCTGCCTGGAGGGCGTTCCCAGAACCTCGTTCTCACCTACGTAGCCACTCGAGGCCCTGCGAGAGCGATGTACCGGTCCGGAGGCGCCTCGTGGTGACCACCGCCGTGGCGACGAGAACGAGGGCGACCGCCACGGCCAGGAGGCGGTGACGATCCAGACCGGGCGCACCACCGCACCGTCATGCCCCCAGGCTCGTGGATCAGTCGAAGGGTGGTCTCGAAGGCGGTCGGGGGCGATGCTCGCCACGTACCTCATGGACGCGACGCTGTGCGCACGGTCCTCACCGGTGGCGTGATTTGCGCAGGTCATACGGCTACGGGTGACCGGTGGCCGTCATGGGCCGGCGGGGTCGGCGGGGCAGAACTGTTCGAGGAGGAGGGGGCTGAGGGCGAGGGTGACCAGGCGGCGGTGTGCGGCTTCGAGGGTGCGGCGGGCGGCGGGCGGCGGGGAGGCCGGCGGGGGGTGCGGGGGCGGCCGGGGGCGGTGGTGACCCAGAGCTGGTGGACGTCGCCGCTGTGGAGGGTCTTGCGGTAGCCGGCGGCGAGGGCGTGTTGGGTGTCGTGCCAGCGGACGGGGCGGCCTCGGGACAGGTAGGCCCCGTATGTTCAGGAGTCGCGTATTCGCCGTAACTGTCGGCCGATCGCCACCCTGTGTCGGTGCTCTGCAGCATGCATGATGATCGGTGTGAACACCGAGATGTTGATAGACGTCTGGCAGCGGCTTCTCGCCGACCCTCGCAAGTCGTGGGTGCTCTTCGAGCATGGCACTTGTGTCGTGCTGACCTCTCCGGACGGGGAGCTTGCTGAGCAGGCAACCGACCTCCTGAAAACGTTCGGCCCGGCGCATGCCGGATCTTCGGCAGGAGACTTTGGGGTGATCGACCTCAACGACGTCGAGGGATGGGTCGTCACAGGGCACCACAACGACGTCCTTACCTATGTCGGCCTCGATGAGCCTCAGGATCAGTCGCAGATCGCTGTAGGGCTGGTCGGACGTTCCAAGCGCCACCGGGACGGCACCGAGCTTCACGTCGTCCACGTTGAGGACAAACGAGGCTCAGTGGACACGGTGTGAGTACCGCGCTTCATCGCTGGTGGTCGCCTGGGGCGTATCGGCTCCATGTTCCTCCGGCTACGGTGACCGGGCGGGTGGCCGACTTGTCGTGGTAGCCGAGTGCCTTCGCGATGATGGGGGCCGGGGCTTGTACGGCGAGCCGACGGACCGCGGAGGTCCTGCCGCGCTGCGGAGGGACGTCGGTCTGCTGCCGGGGTTGACGACGCTGGCCAGGTTGGTGGCGTCGGCGCGGGGAGGCCGAACCAGCGGCGTGGGACACCTTGTACAGGCTGCTGAACACCGGTCAGCGGACGGCGTTGGACTCGCCGCTGATAGCGCCGGCCAATCAGCGGGTCTCGGAGCTGGACCGGCTGCGGCGCGGTCCGGTGCGGGTGTCGGGGCCGAGATGAAGTGGTCGCTGGAGCGGGCGCAATCGAGGACCCGTGGGCATCGTCGCAGAGCCTGGAGCGCGCCGGACAGCAGGCGTTCACCCGCCCCATACCCAAGTCCGCCGGCGCTCAGATCCGCTACCTGGTCAAGCAGGAGAAGCCCACCAAGGCCGTCGCACGCCTCCTCGGCGTCTCGCAGCGCACCGTCGAGCGGTATGTGAAGGACCAGATCAAGCAGCCGAAGGCGGCCCTGGCCGAGTGCATCGCAGCAGAGGTACGGCGCCGCTGGCAGCCCCTGGTACGCAAGCGCGCACGGGACAGGCGGCGGGGGAAAGCGGGACACACGGGCGCGGTTCGGGTTCACCGCCGCCCCCGGAACGAGCGACGACGAACGGATGCGCCGCATCACCCAGCACCTCCCACCCCAATACGCGAGCCGGATACTCGCCGCCCGGACACCGGCGCCTCCGAGACCGAGCTGCAGGCCCTGAGGCGGCCCGCAGTGCCGCCCGGAGGACCGCCGAAGGACTGCCGCAGATGTACTTCAAGGACAGCGGCAGCCAGGCCGCCGGCCTCCGCGTGGCACTCACCCACATCGACTAAATCGCATCCGACCTCTGAGCTTGCCCTTAGCCTCTGGGCCGGGGTGGTGTGACTGAGCCGAAGCACGATGGTTGTCACAGAGGCAGGCTGTCGTCACGGCCATGACGAGCCCCTTGCAGGAGTCGGACTGCTGGTTCGGACTGTTCGGAGTGGGCCTTCGGTCCTGCTGCTCTGTGATGATGTGAGGCGGCCCGTGCCGTGCGCGTAGCGTTTCGGCACGGGCCGCCCGTTCGAACGAGCTGGAGGAGTTCAGCCCATGCACGGTCCCGCATCGTTCACCGATGACGAGAACTGGTCCGGCGGGTTCTACGAACTGGCCATCGAGATCGGTGACAGAAACGATGGGCTCCTCGAGCTCGGACTCTCGGCCCTGTGGCGGGCCGCTGCCATCGACGGCTGTTACGGCAGACGCGATCGCGAGCCCGGCGAACAGGATGAGGTTGCCTGCACCGTGTCCTCGCTGGCCGAGTTCGGTCATCTGCGGGGGACAGTCACACTCCCGAGTGGCCGCCGGGTCGTCTGCGGCTGCCTGGTCATCCGCGAGGACGACGGCAGAGACTGGCTCGTGTTCTACCTACCTGTCGGCGCCTTGTCGCGCATGGACGCGAAGATCGGCGGATTCCCGTTCGGCCACGACGGCGGAACGGTATCCCTCGAATGGCGGCGCACCCTCGACGAGTGGCTCGCTGCCGTCGGCGCCGACATCTTCCAGGAGGTTCCGTTCCGGCTCGGACTGATCGGCTTCGAGCTCTCCGGTGAAACCTATGCGGAGCAGCTCAACGGCCACGCCCCCGAGGAGCGCGGGGAGGGTTACCTTCTGCCGGTTGGTAAACGACTCAGGTTCGAACCCGCCAACCGATGACACCGAATCCATCGCGTTGGCGGCATGTTGCCTTGTCCGGCCGCCCGGGAGGGCCTACGTCTGAACGGGGTCCTGGGGGCGCAGACAGTGACAACAAACCAGCAACGTGGGCGCCGGGGACAACAGGACTGCCTCGTTGGTGACAACTGTCCTGCTTCGCGTCACGGGCAGTCCCAGGTCAGCAGTCCGCGGCGGTGACATCCATGGTGCTTCGGCACAGTGACCCGGCCGGTATTGGGCTCGGGATGCTTGTTACGGTCGGTGGTCGTGACTGAGCCGCTTCCGGAGTTCCCGTACCATCCCGATCCTTTGGCCACCGGATCGGTGGCGGCCGCTGATGCGGCGTGCGCGTGCTGCGGGAGGGACCGCGGCTACCTCTACGTAGGACCTGTCTATGCGGTCGAGGAACCTGCCGGTCGAATCTGTCCGTGGTGCATCGCGGACGGAAATGCGGCAGCGAGGTACGAGGCTCACTTCAGCGGAGGCGCCGCAGGGGACGACGCGCCGATGGAGGTGCTGCAGGGCGGCGACGGTGCCGCCTTCCTCGGCCGCGCCGGGGCCCGAGAACTTGAGGCCCACCCGGATGCGGTCGAGTTTTTGCGCTCGGAGGTCAGTGACCTCGGCTGGCAGCCGGAGCAGGTCGAGCAGTACCTCGCCGACCTGGACAAGGACGGTCAGCCGACCGCGTACCTCTTCCAGTGCCGGGTCTGTGCGGTCCATCTCGCCTACTCCGACTTCACATAGTCCAGTATCTGAACTCCCCTGTCGAAATTTTCCATACAAGGAAAGTGCCGTGTGTTTGACGGAGAAGTATGAGTGAGAACCCAAGCGCCGACCCAATCCCTTCGTTCCTGCATCAGCTTATGGGTGGCACGCGGAGGGGTCGACCCGCTGAAAAAAGCTCCTGGCGCGAGCTGGATGCCGTCGCCGGCGCGTCGGCCCCTTCAGGCTTCCGTGCATTCGTGGACTATTACGGGGGTGCCATCCTTTTTGATCACCTCTTTGTCCCGCACTCCAATGAGGAGAGGGCACTGGTTGAATTCGTCGAAGAGCGGCGGGATGGATGGGCTGCAATTCTTGTATGAAGTTCCACAGCAAATTATCGACAATAGGGATACAGTAATCCCTTGGGTCTATCACGACTGGGACGGAGATGTTTGCCTGCTCGTCCCATCGGGGACTCAGGGGAACTGGGATGTTTGCGGTGATTTACCGGCAGTATCCCGAGATTGAGGTAATCGACGGCGGATTTACTGGCTTCCTCGCGGGCCTGCTGAAGAAAAGACACATTCCCCGCGGTTGGCCGATTTGGGAAGAGGTTTGGGAGGATCTGGATGGCGAGTCTCTCGGACTCCAGCCTCAGCACCTATTGAGGCGCGAGGTCGCAGAGATATAGGCAAGGTCCCACCAAGGGCGTACATCCACCCAGTCCGGATCGGCGCTGACGGCACGTACAGCCTCGGGACCCGAACGGTCTACGGAACCGACGGCTAGGAGCCGGCCACCCGCCCCCCTGATCACCACCAACGACAACGCCCAGGGCGCCGTCGTCGACAAGACCGCCAACGACAACGGCACCCTGATCCCCTACAAGGAGTTCCAGCCCAAGGCCAGCGACACACAAGGCAACCTGTGGGCCACCACACCCGCCGATCCGAACTACACCGTCGCGTACGAAGACGCCTCAGGCACCCAGCAAACCACCACACGCCCAACCGGCTGCCTGCTCTCCTACCCAGGCGCCGCCACCACCACCCGCAAACCACTCCTCGTCGGTACAGGGGGCTGGACCACCACCATCACAGGCCTGTTCTGACACCTTCTTCGAATACCCCACCCTGGCCCCTGGCAACCATCGGCGGCCACGGGCCCATTCCGACTGCACAAAGGCGCGCACCAGGTTGCACCCCGGCTATCGGGCCCCAGCCCACAGCTTGGAAGGCCCGGGTAGTGAGCGGCACGACGTGATTCCGCGGCTCCCTGTCCTACACCGACTGGCGGGTCCTCCCGCTGCTGCGCGCGTGGCGGATCCTCCCGGTCCAGGTCTGCCGCGGCGGGGCCGCACGATGCCGAAGGTGTGCTGGTCCTCGACGACTCCCGCGCGCCACGCCGCATTCACGCGGCCGGTTTCTGGCGCGTGTCCGACGAACTGCGCACGGCCGGCACTGTCTCGACGCTTACTTCGGGCCAGCGTCGCTGCAGCGTTCGATGCCCAGGCTGGGTGCTAAACACCTGGGCCGCCCACAAATTCGGTGCCGAAATCTTCCGCCGCGTGATCGGTTTCCACGCCGAGGAGGTCCGCTTCGCACCCTGGCGCCCGATCCTCTTCGGGACGGGGCGTCCCCCTCTTTCCGGACTGAGACCGAGCCCTGGGCTAGCCCGGCACCCCGTCGCCTTCGCCTTGATTGTGTGTAGGCGCTGCGCTTCAGTAGCCGATTTGGCGGCCGCGGTCCAGCAGGAGGCTGGCTGCCGGGCGGCACGGTCGACCGATGTCGGTACATCGCTTCTCGAAGTTCGGCGGAAGCCATCCGCGTCCCAGCAGCCGTGGGTGGGCGGGAAAGGCCGTGACGGCGGCCAGGACGAACAGCAGTGACGCCCAGGGACTGTAGAGCTGGACCGTCGTCTGCCGTCCGTTGTGGCTGTTGCAGAAGCTGGTCTGGAAGACCTCGGGTGCAACGAGGTCAATAGTATCTAGGCCGCCCCAGGCGAGGTCGAGAGGCGCCCTCGGGTGACCGAAGTAGACCTTGCGTGTGGTGACGGTAATCTCGCCTGTTCCATCCACAACCCAGCGCGGTTGCGCGTCCTGCGCCGCGGCACGGCGGCGGGCTGCATTGCCGAGGGCCGCGCCGGCCATGCTGCCCAGCACGAATGCCGGCCGGCCGAAGGCAACAACGCTTTGGTGCGTGTAGCTGCCATTGCCCACAGCACGCCACGTCAGACGCTGCGCGGGACCGACGGCGAGCGCGCGCTCCCTGGGCTCTAATCGGGCGATCGTGGCGACGAGCGGACGTTGTTCAAGCCGCCCTTCGGCCAAGTCAGCGATGATGTCGCAGGAGGCCCACAGGTACTCATCGAGCCAAGACCATCCCGGGCGCTGCTCGGTATCGGCTGCCGGGGTGTACAGGCTGTTCACGGTCTCTGCGCTCCCTCTGTTGACGTGTTCACCAACCGCCAGCGTGTGCCCTGCTTACCCTACTGCCGCTCCTTTGTACGTACACGGACTTCGGTCTTCGCACAGGAGCTCGTGTGTGGCTGGCGACCCTTCAGGCCGCACATACGACTTGCGGGGCTGGGCGGCTGTCGGGTGAGAGCTGCGCCGTCACGCCGACTCGACTCAGCGCGCGTTTGTCCGCAGGCGTGGACGGCCTCCACCACCAAGCGCTCGCCCTGCCCTCAGGTCAACGACCAAGGCACTCACGCTGGGTGTCTCCGGCGCGCGGCGTGGACGTGCTGCTGTCCGGTGGCGGCTCCGACGAACTCCTCGGATTTCCGCGCTACGCCACAGCCCACATCGCCCATCGGTACGGCGCTGCCCGCGCAGCCATGCGCCATGGCGCCGACGTGGCAGCATCCGCTCCCGGGCTGCCGGGGGAAGCCGCAGCGGCCGTGGGCCGTCTGCTCCCGGCCGGACGACGAGCGGCAACGTACTGGGCGGTGCACTGGCCGGAATGGACCCGGCCGGTAACAACACCTGTGCTGGCCGCGCTCCTACCGGGAGGCTGCCATACCAATGGGCGCGGACCTGGGTCGAAGAACGCGTTGCCCACCACGCCGCCGCCTGGGGGCAACGGTTTCCGTCGCCCACGACAGATGCGCCCAAATACCCCAAATTTCCGACAGAGCCCAAGAACTGGACCAGAGCCGAAACCCACCTGCACAGCCACACGTCGGTGGGCTCCATCGCTGATCCGGCGATCTGAGCTACGCGGTGTACGGCTGCGGCTTAGGGTCGTGGTCATGGAGCCCACGTCAACAAGCCCGTTACCCACCCGGATCCTCAACAGGCCGGGGCAGCAGGTAGTCCTGTTCATGGTGGGGTGTGTGTTTGCGCTGTTGGCCGCTGGGACGCTGATCAGTGGTTCAGTCGCCGAAGATCCTTTTGGCCTGGTGCTTTATCCCGTCATTGGCGCGGGTGGTCTCTGGATCGTGTTCCGCAGCTGTGTCATGGGAGTGAGGATCGACTCCACGGGTCTCACCGAACGCGGCCTGGGACGATCGAAAGTCGTTCCGTGGTGTGCGATCGGCGAGGTCAGCACCGGAGGCGGCCCCGGCCTGGCCCCGGCGCAGGCTCCAGGACTGGTCCTCAAGAACGGTGAGCGGGTAGGACTCGGCGCCCTCGCCTCGTACTCCAGTCGAGTGGTCGAGGCAGACTTCGCCCTGATCAAGGTCGTGCATGCCAGCCACGTCACCGACTGCCCCAGCTGCGTGTGACTGCACCCCGTCGGATGCACGGTGGTCGGCGGCCCGCGAGGCGGCCCGGCTCCGGGCGGGCAGCCGCCGCCAAGGACGGCACCTCCATCTGGTGCACCGTCCTGCGCGACGTCGATCACCCGGAGGGAGCGCGATGACCGGTGAACCCGCCCACGCCCGCGAGAGGACCGTCTTACGCGCCCTTGAGGCGCTCCAGCCGGACTCAGGTTCCAAACAGCCGCTTCGACGACCTCGACCGCGTCCTCGCCCCGGGCTACGTGCCGGACGAGGAAGAGATACAGGGCCTCGCCCTACGGATGCGCGGCCACCTCATGCAGCTCCTGGCCACCATCCTGGAGCGCTCCGGCGGGAAACGATCACCGAGCCCGTCGCAACGGTCCGCGTCTCCTCGACGTGGAAGTGCCCGGCGACTACATAGGCACCCGGATACAGCTACGCCGCATGGCCCTGGCCGGCCTCACCCTGGCCACCGACTGGTGGCGGCCCCGCTTCGCTGTGTCCGGGACCGGGCACCGGCCATCCCCCCCCCGGCGGATGAATCCGTCCTCGCGTAGGCGGGCGCAGAAAGGGTGCACGCCGCCTGACCGAACCAGAGTGGGTTTTTGAACACTCTTCAGGCTCAACCTGCATGTTCCGGGTACTGCCCGGGTGCCCCGAGCTCGGGGACGACGTCGCCCCGGTGCTGGACTGGCACGCGGGCGGCGGCCTGCGCTGCGCGCAGCTCACGCGCGGCAGGGTGGCGAGCGCGTAGGGGCTCATCGGATACGAGTGGACCCGGCGCACCCTCGGGTGTGCCGGGGGCTGTTGGTCAGGTCCGGATCTCGTTGACGAGCATGCGCAGGGTCAGGCTGTGCTTTTCGGGCGGCAGAGCGTCCATCGCGGCGGTGGCGTGCGCGACACCCCCGCCCTGTCGCCGGACCGGGCCAGCATCAGCCCACGGTGGAGCTCCAGGTGGGTGGCGAAGCGCGGCAGACTCGCGGGGAGCTCGGCGAGGGCCTGGTCCTGCGCGCCGATGGCGGCTTTCTCCTCGCCGAGGCGGGCGAGGAGCAGGGACCGGAAGACGTTCAGCCGCCACCACGGGACCGCGTAGTCCGAGGTCTGCTCGTACGAGCCGGCTGAGTCGAAGACCCGCCGCCCCCGGTCGTCGAGCGCGAACGCGGTGGCCCGGTCGCCGCGGAGGGCCGCGGCGTGGGCTTTGCCGTAGATCGCGTTGAGCAGCCCGAGGGACGGCTGCTCGTCGAGGGCCAGGGCCTGGTCGGCGAGGACGTCGGCAACCCCGAGGGAGGCCCCCTCGTACCCGAGGGCGATGGCGGCGGCCCGGCCCCGCACCCACACCCGGGCGGCCGGATCCCCGGACTCATCGGCCGCGCTCGCCGCCATCCGGTACCAGCGCACGGCGCCGGCCCCGTCGGATCCCGGAAATGTCTTGGCGTACAGGGTCATCAGCCGCGCTGCCACTGACCACAGGCGTGGCTGGTCGAGCTGCTGCTGTACGAGGACGGGTTCGCCGGAGACGCGGCGCTGGATGTCGGCCGCGCCCATGGACATGTAGTCCGTCCCGTACGCCGTCATCTTGGCCTCCCACGCCTCCGCAGACGGCCCGCCGGACAGCCGGGCGGCGAACCCTTTCGCGAGGAGGTCGGAGGCGACCACCGGGGGCTATGGCCGTACCGGCCACATCGGTCAGGAACTCACGTCGCAGCATGGGGTCCTCCAGCACGGACAGCGGGACGTCGAGCACCCGGGAGAGCGCCGCGAGACAGAACCCCCGCGGCGCGCATCTCCCGCGCTCCCACCGGGCCACGTACTCACGCGTCAGGGCCGTCCCCTCGGCACGGTTGACCTCGTCGGCGAGGCGGGCCTGGGACCAACCGTGCGCGGTGCGCAACTCGCGGATCAACTCCCCGACGTCCATGCATCAATTCTGCCCCTGGACTCGCCCCTGCCCGGCGGCATTTGACGGGCCGAAGGTATAGACACCCGCCCGACCCGCAAACGGGGTGCCCCATGGCAGCAACCACCGACCACACCCACGCCCGCCGAGCAGCCCTGAAGCTGTTCCCCCTCGGCCCTCCTGACAGCCCCGCCCGACTGCGCGCAATGCCAGGACTACGCGCAGCGCCGCGATACGGCGAGAGGCCCGCTGCGCGGGACGGTCGTCACCGACATGCAGGTGCTCATGCGGCGCTGCGCGAGCGCGGGGCATCGGTGACCGGCCGCCGCCGGTTCCACGTCGGCGAGGCGGTGTTCGACGGGGAACGGCAGGCGCGCGGCGAAGTGGTCGGCATCTACCCCTCCCCGCTCGTGGTGCGCCTCGCGGACGCGGGCGGGTTCCAGTGGATCGCGCGCACCGTGGCCTGTGAGCCGGCGGGCAAGCGGCCCGTTGCGCGGGAGCCGGAAGCCGTGCGGGTCCCGCCGGGGCGCAGGGCGGTGGACTGCCCGCCGACCGAACTGCGGGTCGGCGACCAGATCCCGGCGGGCGGCCGCCTCGTCGACATCGTGGACCTGCGCTACCGGCACGGTGCCACCCGGACGATGATCCTGCGGGGCGGCGCGGTGTGCGCCGCGGAAGGGACGGTACGCGTCTACCGCCTGCACGCGGTGCGCTGACCCCGGCCCTTGGTTCGGCAGGGTTCTGTAAGTGGGCGCAGCCCGAACCGATGCCTCGCCCGGCCCGACAGTGCTGACGAACTCCCCGCGCGGGCCGCCTCAATGGCGGCCCGCATTTCCGTGTGGGACGAGGCGCAGCGAAGTCTTTTGGTGCGGGTTCGGGCCTTTTTTCTGGGGCGTGGCCCAGGGTGCCACACGGTGCCCCGCGCCGCCCTCCGGGCCCTGGCGGGCCCTGCGGGCGAAATTGCCGGGCGCCTTCGGCGCGTTCACCGGCAATTTCGGTCCGCTGACGCGGACCGCTTTTTGCCGGGCAGCCTGCGGCGCCTTTTCCGGCAAAAAGTTTGTGGCCCTGCGCCTTCGGCGCGCACCGGGCCAAAAAGCGCGGGGCACCGCGCGGCCTCCTGGGCAACGCCCCAGAAGCCCTAGCGGAAGGCCGCCCCATGACCATGACCATGCCCGCCCACGTGACGCTGATCTGCTGCTCGCAGTGTCCGGCCGATGCCCCGTCCTCGTACCGTGCGCAGCCGGACCGTCTGTTCCGGTGTCTGGCGTGTGGGCACCTGCTCGATGTGCGGGACCTTGAGCTGGACCCTGAGGAGGCTTGGATTGTCTCCCGGGACGGTCTGCTCGGATACACCGTGACCGAGCCTGAGGCGGTCGCGTACGGCCTGGATGGTGCCTTCGCGGCGGTGGACCGGGGCGCGGACCTGGTCCTGAAGGGCCTGGTCCTGTCCGAGGGGCAGGCGCGGGCGGTGGCGCTCGCGGTGTGCGCGGTTCTGACCACGCTGGAGAATCCCGCCGCGACGCTCGACGACGTTACCCGGACCTGTTTCGGGTACTCGGCCGAGGAGTTGGCCGCGCGCTATGGATGGAGGGTCCGGCCTGCGCCGGAGCACACGTGTCCGGTGTGCGGGGGCGGGGTGGTCCTGGCCAGTCGCGGTTGGGCGTCGTGCGCGAGCGCTGGTTGCAAGTGGGGTGACACGGCCGCCGTGCTGACGGGCGGTGTGGCCCCGGGGTGGGAGCTGTGAGAGGCGGGCCGATAGGCCGGATAGGTGAACTGAGGGGCGGCCATGTGCCGCCCCTCTTGTGTGACTAATGCCGGGTTAATGGACAGCCCTGCGGGCTGGCCCGCCCCCTATGTGTCCTTCGGGCACGGGCGGGCAAAGAGAGCTGCCCTTTGGGCAGGTCGCTTCGCTCCCGGGCCCCTTTGAAGGCGCTTCGCGCCGGGGCCCGCCCCTGCGGGGCAAAGGAAGAGAAGCCCGCCTCGGGCCGGGCAGGCCCGAGGCGGGCTATGCAGCCGCTGCACGGCTCCCTGCGAGCCCCGCAGCCACCCACGCCCCCGGCCGCGCTACGCCCTGATCGGCGCTAAGGGCGGCGCCTGCGGTCTCGGGATGTGGCAGCGCCGGGAGGTCGCCGGGTTCTAGCTACTTAATTCCGTCGGTGTTCAACATTCCCTGATATTCGTACAGGAACCTGTGGGTTTGGTCGTTGTCGGCCACGTAACTATCTGAGTAGCGACTGTCTGCCCATGACGACTTGCCCGACTTGCGAATATGCAATTTTCCGTCCGAGATCGTGTACTCGGTATATTCGGTGTGGTTTTTGCCGCTGTATTTAGTCGTGGTCTTGAACCCGTCGTTTTGATCCAGCAGCTGCTGGCGCACGCTCGCCGTGAGGCGCATCCCAACCCCCCCTTGCTCGTTTGCTCGCCCGCCGGCCGTCGTTGTCGTTGTGAGCATCCGGCGGCGTTATGGGCAGGGAGGAACAAGTATCAGCGGCGTCATCATCACCGCAACCACTGGCCCTCGGCTGACCATCAGCAGCCCGCAGCATCCCCGTTCTAGCCCCTGTGAGCGCCTTGCGGCCCCCCCTTTCGCAAGAGTCTCTGATGGCCGCTCAGGCAGGCTTGTGTGGCCGCTGGCTGCCCTGACAGGTCGCACAGGTGCTTGTCGAGTGTGCTGACCAGGGAGAATGGTTCCCATGAACTGTTCATCTTGCGGAAGTTCCGACATTGCCATCAAGCGTGGGGAAGGGGGGTCTGCTCTGCACTGCAAGTGCCGGAAGTGCCACCACTCTTGGATCATTTACCCGCGTTGACCGCCGCCGAGGATCTGTTCAGGTGGGGTTAGGGGCGGGTGCAGCCTGTGCCGATATGGCGTGCGTGGGTGAGGCCCGGTGCCCGGTTTTCGGGGGCAGTACCGCCGGGCCGCCTCAAGAAGACAGCCAGCCAGCCGGCCGGGGCCGGTGACGTGAGGTCAGTACGGGGCTGTGTCCGTGCCTATGCCGAGCTGACGCTGACCGGGGCGCGGGCCGGTGCCCAGGGCACGACGTTCGTTCATCCGCCCATTCTCGCGGTCCCGCCGAACCCGCAGGCGCCGGAGTCCATTTGGCGCGTACGGGCAATCGCTGGGCAGCTGACACGCCTCAGCGCGCAGTCTCACTGGTCCGCGACACTGTCGGCGTATGAGCGCACCCTGCCATCCATTCCCGTACCAAGCCGAGCTCCATTTTGAATCAGTCAACGCCCGCAGCCCTTTGGTGATGGTTCACGGCGGATCCCACAGGGCCTGCGGCCACGTGGACTGCTGGCCCGGCCGTTGTTGTTCGCTGCTGGACCCAGGTGAGGTTGCCTCGGTTCCGTACTCCTCCTCGGGGAGGAGTGTGGTGTTGCGTTTCGTCTGTTTCGATTGCGGGTGAAGAGACTGGACTGAGGGGGCGGGCTGTGCTGGGTGTGCTGCTGGAGTTCGGTGTTGGAGGTCTGCTGACGTGGGGTCATGAGCGTCGGAGAGCTAAGAGGGAAGCCGGGGGCTTCGCGGCGGGGGCGGAGGTGAGCTTCACTGCCTGTGTTCTGGGCGAGCGTCCGTACTGTCGGAGTGCGTCTTTGGTCTTCCTGTGGGCCTCGCGTTGCACGCTTCATGTCACGCCGACGGAGTTCGCGGAGCTCCATCGAAGCCCGATCCCGGTGGATCGGTTGGAAGTGGTTCGTGTCCGGCCAAGAGAGCGCACGGATTCCCGGTTGGTCCAGTGGGGCTGGCAGGTGGCCGAGTGCCGCGATGGCGACTCCGTGGTGCTGATTGGGTGTGCTCCCAAGTCCATGCGGCACCTGACGGCCGCACTGAAGAGACAGGGCCCCGAGGGGCCGAGCTGAACAGACTCGTCCTGCCTGACCGCCCTTGTGGTGACTGCCCGCGATAGCGGGGCTACGGCCGCGGAGAGGTAAAGGCAAGCCCGAGCCCTCACTGCTGCTGGCCGCCCGCGGAGCGGGCTGGCTCTGGAGGCAAAGCCGGAAGGGCCTGGGGTGGGAGCGAAGCGGACACTCAACGGGCCGAAGGCCCGGACCCCGTGAAACGGGGTCACTCAGGCCCGCGAAGCGGGCCGTTCGGGTGGAGCGAAGCGGAACCCGAACCCGTCCGGAGCGAAGCGCAGGACCCCGGCCCGGCAGGGCCGACCATGGCTGCGCGAAGCGCAGCTCCGTCGAGCGAAGCGAGGCGGTTCGTTGGCACAGCGCGCAGCGCTGTGGG